>NZ_JBEYXP010000064.1:0-65677 GCF_040704615.1 Streptomyces sp. NPDC046862
GCCCCGGACCCCGTTTAGGGGGCCAGCCCCCGGGCCCCCGCTCCTCAAACGCCGGAGGGGCTGAAAATTCAGCCCGTCCGGCGTTTGAGGACGAGGCCGTCAGGCCGACAGCGGGGGTCTGGGGGCGCAGCCCCCAGGGGACGGGAATGGGTAGGGGCGGCGGGGGCGACACACAGCGTGCCGCTCGCTCGGCTACGGCGTGTACACCGCCGGCCGCGGCGCGGTGGGCATGCCGTTGCCGATGAAGAAGCTGGTGTGCGGCGGCTGGTTGTACGCCGTGTTCTGCCAGGCCAGGCCCGTGCGGTACATCGTGTCGTGCAGGAGGGTCGTGATCCTCGTGCTCGTTTCGAGCGGTGTGGAGTAGATCCGCAGCGCCGTGTTGTCGCTGGTGCGCCAGACGACCTCCTCGCGCCAGTCGCCGAGGATGTCGCCGGAGAGGGCGGGGGTGGACTTGGTGCCGTTGTTGGACGAGACGCCGGAGCCGGTCAGCAGGCGGGTGTCGGAGGACGTGCCGTACTTGTCGATGCGGGTGCCGTCGAGGAGTTCGCGGACCGTGTCGCCGTCCCACCAGGACAGGAAGTTGACGGAGGACGGCTCGCGGCCCTTGGTGGCGCCGGCCTCGTCGCGGATCGAGGTGTCGGAGGCCGACCACATCTCGGGGCCGTCGTTGCCGGCGTAGATGTCCCCGGCCACCCCCCGGCCGTTGTCGCAGCAGGCGGCCAGCTTCCAGCGGACCGTGCCGTTGGCGGGGTTGATGTACAGCTCGGCGGGCTGCGACGTCGACTCGGAGACCTTGAAGTACTCAAGACCCGAGGTCGACGGGTCGAGGTCGCCGAGGTGCTGGGCGTCGCCGTGGCCCGTCTTCGTGGTCCACAGGCCGTAGCCGTTGTCGTCGACGGCCATCGCGCCGTACACGATCTCGTCCTTGCCGTCGTTGTCGACGTCCCCGACGGACAGGCTGTGCGAGCCCTGGCCGTCGAAGCCCTTGCCCGTGTTGGTGGAGGAGTTGGTGTCGAACGTCCAGCGGCGGGTGAAGCTGCCGTTCCGCCAGTCCCAGGCCGCGATCACCGTACGGGTGTAGTAGCCGCGCGCCATGATGAGGGACGGGCGGGCGCCGTCCAGGTAGGCGGTGCCCGCGAGGAAGCGGTCCACGCGGTTGCCGTACGAGTCGCCCCAGGACGAGACCGTGCCCCGCGCCGGGACGTAGTCGACGCTCTGCATCGCCTTGCCCGTCTGGCCGTTGAACATCGTCAGGTACTCGGGGCCCGACAGCACGTATCCGCTGGAGTTGCGGTAGTCGGCGGACGAGCTGCCGATCACCGCGCCCGTGCCGTCCTTCGTGCCGTCCGCCGTCTTCATGGCGACCTCGGCCTTGCCGTCACCGTCGTAGTCGTACACCTGGAACTGGGTGTAGTGCGCGCCGGAGCGGATGTTGCGGCCCAGGTCGACGCGCCACAGGCGGGTGCCGTCGAGCTTGATGGCGTCGACGATCGTGTTGCCGGTGTAGCCGGACTGGGAGTTGTCCTTGGCGTTGGTGGGCTGCCACTTGAGGACGAACTCCAGCGCGCCGTCGCCGTCGAGGTCGCCCACGGAGGCGTCGTTGGCCTCGTAGGTGTACGCGACTCCGTCGGGGGTCGTCCCTCCGGCCGGCGCGCTGATCGGCACGTCCTTGTAGCCGGTGCGGAACTGGACCGCGTGCACCGAGTCGGCCTGCTCCACGCCGTTCACGATCGCGCGGACCGTGTAGTCGGCCTGGGCGGGCGCACCGGAGTGGAAGTAGTTGGTGGAGCCCGTGACCGGCGTCGAGTTGACCTTCGTACCGGCGCGGTAGACGTTGAAGGACACGTTGTCGGGGTCGGTGCCGAGCCAGCGCCAGCTGACCAGGTTTCCGCTGTCGGTGTGCACGCTCACCACGCCCCGGTCGAGCTTCTCGACCTGCCGGGCGGTGGCGGCCTCGGCGGGAGCGGTGGTGAACGTGGTGAGTCCGGCGGCGGTCAGCGCGGCGGCCGCCAGCATGGTCGGAACCTTGCGTCTGCGGTGCCTGTGGGGGTACTGCACGGGGATACCTCCCGGTGGGGGACAGACGGGTGTCTGTTACCTCAGTTGCCGCTGGTGCGGGGCAAGTTGCCGGGGGTAGCAGCTGAGGGCGGCCCGGCGTGGCGCGCGGCGAGCGTGGCCGCTGTCCGGGCGATCCGGGCCCGCAGTTCGGGCGGCGCCAGCACCTCGACGTCTGTGCCGAGGCGCAGGAACTCGTCGTGGGCGTGGTCGACGGACTCGATAGGGACCGTGGCGCGGGTCCAGCCGTCCTCGTCGGTACGGCCTCCGGAGGCCACGGCCTCGGCTGCCCGACCAGTGAGCCGGGCGCCCGGCGCGAGCCGTACGACCGCCTCGGCGCCGTACAGCCGGTCGTGGAAGTCGCGTTGGTGCGCCGCCCAGTACGCGGCCAGGTCGAAATCCTCCGGGCGGGTGAACTCCTCGTCGGACGCGTCCAGTTCGAGGATCTGGTCGACGCGGTAGGTGCGCGGTCCCGGGCCCGCCACGGCGTACCAGCGGCCCGCCTTGAGGACGAGTCCGTACGGTTCGAGGCGGCGTTCGACGTCCGTGGGCTCGCGCCAACGGCGGTAGCGGACGTGCAGGACCCGGCCGTGCCACACCGCGTCGGCGACCGCGGGCAGGAACGGGGCCTCCTCGGCGTCCGCGTACCAACCGGGCGCGTCGAGGTGGAAGCGGCCGCTGACGCGGTCGGCGTGGACGCGCAGTTCGGGCGGGAGGGCGGCGCGGACCTTCAGCTGGGCGGCCGCGAGGACCGCGCCGAGGCCGAGTTCCGCGGCGGGGCCGGGCACGCCGGCGAGGAACAGGGCCTTCGCTTCCTGGGTGGTGAGGCCGGTCAGGCGGGTGCGGTACCCGTCGAGGAGCCGGTACCCGCCGGCGTGGCCCGCGTCCCCGTACAGCGGCACGCCCGCCGCGTGCAGGGACTCGACGTCCCGGTAGACCGTGCGCACGGAGACCTCCAGTTCCTCGGCGAGCTGGGTGGCTGTCATACGGCCGCGGGTCTGAAGGAGGAGCAGGATCGTCAGCAGTCGACTGGACTTCACTGACACAGGATGTCAGTGGAGTGGGCCTAACGTCCCGACTCACAGCCCGAGGGCACGACAGACGCGACTGACACGACTGACACGACAGGGGACCGCTCATGAGCACCGCGCACGACTTCGACTTCTTCCACGGCGAGTGGGACACCCTCAACCGTCAGAGGACCGACTTCCTCGATCCGGACAGCGAGTGGAAGGAGTTCCCGGCCACGAACCGCTGTTGGCCCCTCTTCGACGGCGCCGCCAACATCGACGAGATGGACGTGCCGGGCCAGGACTGGAAGGGGCTGACGCTGCGGCTCTTCGATCCAGTGGCGCGCGAGTGGTCGCTGAACTGGTCGTCGAGCCGCAGCGGCAGGCTGTTCCCGCCGGTGCTGGGGCGGTTCGGGGCGGACGGCCGCGGCGCGTTCCACGGTGACGACACGCACGACGGGAAGGACGTGCGGGTCCGGTTCCTGTGGTCCGGGATCTCGGCGACCACGGCGCGCTGGGAGCAGGCGTTCTCGGTGGACGGGGAGCGGACGTGGGTGACCAACTGGATCATGGAGTTCAGCCGCCGGGCCTGCTGAAGGCGCGCAGGGAGAAGCGGGGGTCGGGGCGGGGCCGGTCCTGGTCGGGCAGCCGTGCGAGCCGCACGGCGAACTGTTCGGCGAGCGGATCGCCGGGCGGCAGCGTGACGAACCAGCCGCGCCGCAGGTCGGTGAGCGCCCGCTGAGGGCTGCGCCCCTGTCCAAGGCCCGGGAAGCACCCCTGCCCGGCCGGGCGCAGTCCGTGCCCGGCCGCGTACTCCTCGACGGACGCCGCGGCGTCCAGGGCCGGGGTGCGCGGGCGGGTGGCGAGCACGGCGTCGATGTCGCTGCCCACGTTGTGGGAGGCGGCCTTGTCGACGGTGGTGACATACACCCCGCCGGGGCGCAGCACGCGGGCGCACTCGCCGACGACGGCCCGCACATCGTCCGGGCCGTCGACGAGGTGCAGCAGCCATACGCTGGTCACGGCGTCGAACGTCGCGTCAGGGAAAGGCAGCTGACGGCTGTCGGCGAGCAGGACGGCACCGGGAAGGCGGTCGGCGGCCCGGCGGGCCATCCCGTACGTCAGGTCGACGCCCGTCACCCGCATGCCGGGACGCACCGCCGCCAACCGCCGGGTCACGATGCCGGTGCCGCAGGCGATGTCGAGCAGGCTGCGCGCCCTCTCGGGCACGAGGTCCAGCACGGCCCGGGCGGCGGCCTCCGCGCGGGGCTCTCCTCCGCGCAAGGCGTCGTACCGCTCGGCCTCCTTGTCGTAGTCCAGCACCGCTCAGCTCGCACCATGGCCCGGGGCGAGCTGCTCCACCCGGCGGGCGAGCTCGACGTCGCGCTCGGTGACGGCGCCGCCCACGCTGTGGGTGTTCATGGTGAGCGAGACGGTGTTGTAGCCGAGGGTGAGGTCGGAGTGGTGGTCTAGTTCCTCCTGGACCTGGGCGATGTGGACGACCATCGCGGTCGCCGCGAAGTGCGAGTCGAGCCGGTAGGAGCGGGTGATCCGGTCCCCGTCCAGCGACCAGCCCGGCAGCTCCGCGAGCCGTTCCTCGATCTCCTTCTGCGACAGGGCTTCGAGAGGCATGGGCATGCTCCTTCCACGACGTCGTAGCTCCCCTCTCAGCCTGCCACAGACCGGCCATCGAGTTCCTGGTCAACCGGGGCCGGGGCCCGGGACGCGGTCATTCGGCCGGGCGCCGCGGGCCCCCGGGGGCGCTCACGGCCGCAGGCTCTCCGTCGCGAAGTCGTCCGCCAGTACGGCGATCTCCGCTCGCCCCTCGACGCGCTCCAGCCACTCCTGGGGCAGCCCGTGGTCGCCGTGACGGGCGCCCAGCAGGTTGCCGCAGATCGCACCGGTGGAGTCGCTGTCGCCGGAGTGGTTGACGGACAGGAGCAGGGCTTCGGTGACCCGGGGCGTGACGAGGGCGCAGTGAACGGCGATGGCCAGGGCCTCCTCGGCCACCCAGCCGGCGCCCAGGGACTCGACCTTCTCGGGGGTCGCCTCGCCCCCGGCGGCCAGGTCGAGGGCCCGGTGCAGAGCGGCCGTGGTCTCCTCGTGGCCGGGATGGCGTGCGAGGTGCCGCAGGGCGAGGAGTACGGCGCCCTCCAGCGACTCGCCCTCCAGGAGGCGGGCCACGATCGCGGCCAGCGCTCCGGCCGCGTAGTAGCCGGTCGGGTGGCCGTGCGTCATCTGGGCGCACCGCGCGGCCATGGCGAACGCGGTGCCGGCCGGGGCGCGGGTGAGCCCGAAGGGCGCCGAACGCATGACCGCGCCGCACCCCTTGGAGTCGGGGTTGACCGGACCGGGCGGGCCCAGTTCGGCGGCCGGGTCGGGCACGTGGTCCCGGGCGAGCCCGGACAGGCAGGCGTTGCCGGGCGCCCGGCGCGCGTACAGCCAGGGCTGGGCCGCGAGCCCGCCCGGTACACCCGGCGCGGGTTCCGTCGTGTGCTGGGTGTCCAGCCATCTCCCGTAGGCGTCCCGCACCAGCCGGGACCAGCCGCCGCCGATCCCCTTGTGCCGCTCCCGGGCGTGTGCCTGGAGAAGACCCTCGACCGTGAAGAGGGTCATCTGGGTGTCGTCGCTGATCCGTCCGACGACGCCGGCCCCGTCGGGTACGAGGCCCCGCACCCCGCGCTCCCCGTGCGCCGCGCGGATGGCCCGGAGCGACTGGAACTCGACCGGATATCCGAGCGCGTCCCCGATCGCCCCGCCGAGCAGACATCCGCGCACCCGGGCCCGGTGGACGGCGGTCGCCGTCCAGGACAGGGTCCGCGGACCACCCTGGTTCCACGGTTCGTTCACGCGCTCCTCCTCGGTTACGGTCCTGGTATGGCCATTGTCGCGTCCGGCGCCGCAGACCTCCCGGTCCCCTCCCCCGGCAAGGGCATCGGCCCCCTCCTGCGCGGCTGGCGGGAGGTGCGCAAGGTGAGTCAGCTGGACCTCGCGCTGCGGGCCGGTTCCTCCGCGCGGCACATCAGTTTCATCGAGACGGGCCGCTCCCGTCCGAGCGAGGAGATGGTGCTGCGGCTGGCCGAGCACCTGGAGGTGCCGGTGCGGGAGCGCAACGGGCTGCTCCTGGCGGCCGGTTACGCCCCGCGCTACTCGGAGACCCCGCTCGACGACCCGTCCATGGACGCGCTCAGACAGGGCATGGAACGTCTGATCCAGTGCTACGAGCCGTACCCGGCCCTGATCGTCGACGCGACGTACGACGTGCTCGCCGCGAACCGGGGCATGGCCATGTTCCTGGAGGGTGTCCCGGCCTCCCTCCTCACGCCCCCGCTGAACGCGATACGGCTGACGCTGCACCCCGAGGGCCTGGCCCCGCGCATCCGCAACCTCCGCGTGTGGCGCGGCCATCTGCTCGACCAGATGACCCGCCAGATCGCCCTGCACCGCTCGGACGCCCTCCGGGAGCTGTACGAGGAGGTCACGGCCTATCCCGTCCCGGACCCGGACCCCGGTGAGCACGCCGGGGGCGACGTCTCTCCCGCCCACTTCGCCCTCCCGATGCGTATCGAGCACGACGGCCAGGTGCTGAGCTTCGTGTCGTCGATCTCCACCTTCAACACCCCGATGGACGTCACGGTCGCCGAGCTGGCCATCGAAACCCTGCTCCCGGCCGACCCGGCCACCGCCAAGTACCTTCATTCACAGGCGAGTTGAGCTAAGGCCACAGATCCCACACGTCATCTTCAACCGTCCGACCCCATGAGTGTTCGCGTGAAACATGACACACTGATCCCGTACCTCGGCGCGTGGGGAGGCGTGGCGTGAGTGAGCGGCGGGCCGCGCCCACCGTGGGTCAGGTGGTGCTCGGGCGGCGGTTGCAGGAGTTGCGGGAGACCTCCGGGCTGAGACGGGAAGAGGCGGCGCGGGTCCTCAGAGTGGCCCCGGCGACGGTACGGCGCATGGAGATGGCCGAGGTCGCGCTCAAGATCCCGTACGTCCAGGTGCTGCTGACCACGTACGGCGTGGCGGAGAGAGACGTCGCCGCCTTCGTGGCGCTGGCCGAGGAGGCCAACCAGCCCGGCTGGTGGCAGCGGTACCACGACGTGCTGCCCGACTGGTTCAGCCTGCACGTCAGTCTTGAGGGCGCGGCACGGGTGATCCGGCAGTACGAGCCGCACTACGTGCCCGGCATGCTCCAGACCGAGGAGTACGCGCGCTCCGTGCTGGAGGCCGGGACGGTCGGGCAGAGCGGGGCGGAGTCGATCGAACGGCACGTGTCGCTGCGCATGGCCCGCCAGAAGCTCCTGACCCGCGCGAACCCACCCCATCTGTGGGTGATCATGGACGAGACGGCACTGAGACGCCCGGTGAGCATCCGGCCCGAGGTGATGCGCCACCAGCTCGAACGGCTCCTCGACGTGGTGGAACGGGACCATGTCACGCTCCAGGTCGCCGAGTTCGAGGCCGGCCCGCACCCGGGGACGTACGCCCCCTTCGTTCTGTTCCGTTTCGCGGAGCCCGAGCTGCCGGACATGGTGTACACCGAGTATCTGACCGGCGCCCTCTATCTCGACTCGCGGCCCGAGGTGGCCATGCACCTGGAGGTGCTGGACCACATGGCCGCCCACGCGGCCTCCGCCGACCGCACCAAGGAACTCCTGCGCGAGTACCGCGACAGGTACTGACTCCGGCCACAACGAACAGTCAGCCGAACAGTCAGCCGCCCACGAGCAGGAACCCCAACGGCGCGAACGCCTACGCAGCACCCCCCTTCGTATCCTTGTCGTCGTCCACGATCTCCGCGTCCACCACACCCTCGTCCTCGGGCGCGCCCTGCTCCCCGGCCGGACCGCCGGAGGCAGATGCCTGGGACTGGGACTCGGCCTGGGCCTGGGCCTGGGAGTACATCGCCTGGCCCATCTTCTGGCTCACGGACGCGAGCTTCTCGACTCCCGCGCGGAGCGCCGCCGTATCCGCGTTCTCCGACAGCAGCCGCTTCACCTCACCGACCTCCGCCGCCACCTCGGACTTCGTCTCGGCGGGCACGCGTTCGTCGTTCTCGCGCAGGAACTTCTCGGTCTGGTAGACGAGTTGCTCGGCCTGGTTGCGGGTCTCGGCGGCCTCGCGGCGCCCGCGGTCCTCCTCCGCGTACTGTTCGGCGTCCCGCATCATGCGGTCGATGTCGTCCTTGGGCAGGGCCGAACCGCCCGTGACCGTCATCTTCTGTTCGCGCCCGGTGGCGAGGTCCTTCGCCGAGACGTGCATGATCCCGTTGGCGTCGATGTCGAACGCCACCTCGATCTGCGGCACTCCGCGCGGCGCGGGCGGCAGCCCGGTCAGGTCGAAGACGCCCAGCTTCTTGTTGTACGCGGCGATCTCGCGCTCGCCCTGGTACACCTGGATGCCGACCGAGGGCTGGTTGTCCGCGGCCGTCGTGAAGATCTCCGAACGGCGCGTGGGAATCGTCGTGTTGCGTTCGATGAGCTTGGTCATGATGCCGCCCTTGGTCTCGATACCGAGGGACAGCGGGGTGACGTCGAGGAGGAGGACGTCCTTGACGTCACCGCGGATGACGCCGGCCTGGAGGGTCGCGCCCACGGCCACGACCTCGTCCGGGTTGACGCCCTTGTGCGGGTCCTTGCCCGTCAGCTCCTTCACCAGGCCCGTCACGGCGGGCATTCGGGTCGAGCCGCCGACGAGGATCACGTGGTCGATGGCGGAGAGCTTGATGCCGGCGTCCTTGACCGCCTGGTGGAAGGGGTTCTTGCAGCGGTCGAGGAGGTCGGCGGTGAGTTCCTGGAACTGGGCGCGCGTCAGCTTCTCGTCCAGGTGCAGAGGGCCCTCGGCGGAGGCGGTGATGTACGGGAGGTTGATGGTCGTCTCGGTGGAGCTGGACAGCTCGATCTTGGCCTTCTCCGCGCCCTCGCGCAGTCGCTGGAGCGCCATCTTGTCGTTCCCGAGGTCGATGCCGTACCCGCCCTTGAACCGTTTGACCAGGTACTCGACGATCCGCTGGTCCCAGTCGTCGCCGCCGAGGTGGGTGTCGCCGTTGGTGGCCTTGACCTCGATGACGCCGTCGCCGATCTCCAGCAGCGAGACGTCGAAGGTGCCGCCGCCCAGGTCGAAGACGAGGACGGTCTGCTCCTCACCGCGGTCGAGGCCGTAGGCGAGGGCGGCGGCCGTGGGCTCGTTGATGATCCGCAGGACCTTCAGGCCCGCGATCTCCCCGGCCTCCTTGGTGGCCTGCCGCTGGGCGTCGTCGAAGTAGGCGGGAACGGTGATCACCGCGTCGGTGACGTCCTCGCCCAGATAGGACTCGGCGTCCCGCTTCAGCTTCTGCAGGACGCGCGCGGACAGCTCCTGGGGCCGGTAACGGGTGCCGTCGATGGTCCCCTGGTCCGGGAAGTGCCAGTTCGCGTCGCCCATGTGGCGCTTGATGGAGCGGGCGGTGCGCTCCACGTTCGTCACGGCCTGCCGCTTGGCGACCTCACCGACGAGGACCTCACCGTTCTTGGCGAAGGCGACGACGGACGGTGTGGTCCGCGCACCCTCCGCGTTGGCGACGACGGTCGGCTCCCCGCCCTCCAGGACGGCCACCACCGAGTTCGTCGTACCGAGATCGATTCCGACCGCACGTGCCATCGCTGTCCCCTTCCGCCAGGGCGCTTCCCACTCCAGCAAAAAACTTGAGTGGAGTAATGTCAATGCCGCGTGCCCCGACGCGTACCCTGAAACGTGCCCCGGAACGACAATGCCGCGCCCCCCTGCGGTGGGCGCGGCATGCGCGGTCGGACGGGGGTCAGGCCAGCTTCGCCGACAGCGTGATCGTCGTGCCCGTGAGCGCCTGGCTGACCGGGCAGTTGGCCTTGGCGTCCTCCGCGGCGGCGACGAAGGCGTCGTTGTCGATGCCCGGGACCGTGCCCTCCACGGTGATGTGGATCCCGGTGATGCCCTCACCCGGCTGGAACGTCACGTCGGCGGAGGTGAGGAGCTTGGTGGGCGGGGTGCCGGCACCGGCCAGGCCGTGCGACAGCGCCATGGAGAAGCAGCTGGAGTGGGCGGCGGCGATCAGCTCCTCGGGGCTGGTCTTGCCGTTCGCCTTCTCGGCGCGCGACGGCCACGACACCGGCTGCTGGCCGATGCCGGAGGAGTCGAAGGTGACGACGCCCTTGCCCTCGAGCAGGTTGCCTTCCCATTCGGTGTGTGCGGTGCGCGTGGTTGCCACGGTTCTTCCTTTCGCATGGGGTCCCCTTGCCGGGGTTCCTGTTCCCCATCCGATCACACTCCGCCCTACCGCACCCTGAACACCGGTCCTCGCGCGGTGAACGGCAAGCGGGCGCCCTGCGGGATCAGGTACGCGTGCTCGCGGCGCACCCGCAGGGCGTCGCACCAGCCGTCCGTGATGACGAGGACCGGCGCGCCCGGCGGGAAGTCGTCCGCGCGGTGCAGCAGGTCGACGCCGGGCTGGAGGACCGTGCCGCCGCGCCCGCGCACCCGGACGCGTCCGGCGATCTCCGTGACCGGCAGATATCCGGCGTCGTACGGGGCCGCGTCGCAGAACACGACACGGGCGGCCGGTACGTCGCGGGCCTCGGCGTAGGAGGCGATCGCGCCGAGCGCCTTGCCGAGCAGGACGCGGTCCATCGAGCCGGAGGTGTCCAGGACCACGCCGAAGGTGCAGCGGGCGACCTCCTCGGGCGGGAAGTAGCGGCCCGCGCGCGGGATGTCGGGCGTGGAGGACTGGCGGCGCGAGGGGCGCGCGTACGACCGTACGGGCTCCGGGCGGGGCACGAACTCGTCGAACCAGCGGGCCAGTTGGGCATCCCAGGGCAACGGCGGGTGGCTGAGCGCGCGGATCTCCTGCACCAGCCCGGCCGGCAGGTGGCCGCGTTCCTGGTGCTGGTGCAGGTCGAGGCCACGGGAGAGCCCCCGGCGGTAGAACTCGTCGAGGTCGACGTAGTCGCGCGGGCTGCCGAGCGGTGCGCCGAGGATGTCGCCCGCGCCCTTGCCGCGCGGGGTCGCGAGGCGGCGCATCCGGCGCGTGTCCCCGGCGATCCGGTCGTACACCTCCTCGGCCGACAGCCCGGCGAGCTCCGGGTCGTACAGCAGCCCGTCCGGCATCGTGCCGATCTGCATCTCGCGCAGCCAGCCGTTGATGACGTAGTCGGCGGCGATGTTGAACAGGAACGGGTCGCGGGCGCCGCACCGGTCGCCGTGGCGCAGGGCGGCGTGCAGCATCTCGTGGGCGAGGACGAAGCGCCACTCCTCGTCCTCGAACTCGCGCAGCGGGTTGATGTAGATCTCGCCCGCCTCCGCGTTGACCGCGGCGATGGAGATGGCGTGGGCGCGGGCGATGTCCGCGTCGGCGACGATCGTGACGCCGGCCGCGATGCCGCCGAGCAGCGGGTAGGAGGAGATGAACCACTCCAGCGCCCACTCCCAGGGCCGCTTGCGGGTCGGGCCGCCCGCCATGGAGTCGCGGCGGCCGCCCGCCATGTCCATCGCCGTGGACATCGTGCGGGTGAGGGCGTACGCGAAGGCGAGCTGCCAGTCCGTGGGGTGACCGTTCCATTCGGCCCAGGGAACGAGGAGTTGGTCGGGGTGCCCGCCCGCCGTACCGCAGTGCGCGTACGCCGCCGGAACGCCGTCCCGGCGCCAGCGGGCGGCGAGCTGCTCCTCGTCGCCGTCGGGGTAGGAGGCGGGCAGGTCGTCGGGAGCGCGGCCGACCGGGAAGCTGAGCAGGAACCGGTTGACGACGACGCAGCGGGCCGCGAGGTCGAAGCGGTCGGGCTGCTCGCGCTCGCCGGTCGCGGCCGGGAGGTGCCCGAAGCCGAGGTGGATGACGGCGTGGGCGATCGCCCAGGCCCACTCGTCCGGTTCGGCACGGCGGGTGGGATGGGCGTGCAGGACTCCGTTGGAATCGGCGCGGACGAGTCCGTCCCGAGGGGCGTAGCAGCAGATCTCCTGGTCCCGGCCCGTCCGCGGGTCCCGGCACGACTGCTTGCCCCGGCACAGCTTCGCCTGCAGCGCGGCGATGGCGGGGTTGGCCGAGGCGATCCGCACCCCTTCGGCGAACGCCTCCGTGGCGGGGTCCGGCTTGCCCGCCGCACCGGCCTTCTTACGGGGACGGCTCATCGGCACGCCTCCGCCGGATGGACGACGCCGCGGGTGCGGTGGGGCCGGGAGCCCTCCGCGCGGGCGGGGCGACCACGCGAGCGGACAGCCGCGGCGCGAGCGGGCCCGTACATCCCGGCCACGTATGCCGCCCAGCGGCGCCCGGCACGGCGGGCCGGCGCGCGAACGGGTCCGCGCTCGCCGGCGAGCCGCGCGCGGGACGGCTGTCCGAGCGGGTGGACAGCGCGCCGACAGCCCGGCAACGCGCCGGGCCTCTCAGGGGGGCGCATCATCGCCGCGCCTCCACCAGTCGCGGCATGTCCCGGGCCGCCTCCACCAGGAACCAGGCGGGCAGCACGGGGTTGCCGTCGGCGTCCGAGGCGATGACGCTCTGGGCTACCTCGACGGAGATCTCGGCGAGCTGGACGAGCAGGGACTTGGCGCGGTACGCGGTCTGGCGGCCGTTCGCCGAGACGTGCTCCTTGCTCGCGGGAAGTTCCTTGATGAGGCGGCCGCGGAAGGACTCGGCGAGGTAGTACAGCAGATCGCGGTCCTCGGGGCGGCCGGGCCAGCGGGCCTCGCCCTTGAGGATCGCGTCGAGGCCGTACCGGCTGCGCACGATCTTGACGTAGCCGCAGAAGGCGACCGCGTGCGCGGGCGTCAGCGTGCCGTGGGCCAGGACCTTCAGGGTCTCCTCGTCGAGCGCCCGGCCGAAGGAGTGCAGCGCGTCGGAGAGCATGTGCCAGGAGCGGGGTGTGGAGAAGGGCTCCTCGGTCTTCGGCGGCCTGGACCACAGGTGGTCGGGGCGGTCGGTGAGGTGGTCCAGGATCCAGGGGTGGATGTCGTTCGCCGCCGCCCACCCCAGCCAGTCCTTCGCCGACGCCTCCAGGTGGACGTGGGCGAGGCGGTTGACCAGCGCGGAGGCGATGGGCCGGGCCAGCGCGTTGTCCGTCGCGCGGTTTCCGGCGCCGATCACGATCGAGCCCTTGGGGAGCTCGTAGTCGCCGATGCGGCGGTCCAGGATGAGGGAGTAGAACGCCTTCTGCACGTCCGGCGTGGCCGCGTTCAGCTCGTCGAGGAACAGGCAGTACGGCTCGTCGCGGGCGATGGCCTCCGGCGGGCAGAACACGGAGCGCCCGTCGCGGATCTGGGGCACGCCGATGAGGTCCTCGGGAGCGAGTTGGGTGCCCAGCAGGCTCACACAATCCAGGCCCAGCGACTCGGCGAACTCCCTGACCAGGGAGGACTTTCCGATACCTGGGGCTCCCCAGACGAAGACCGGCCGCACCGTGGCCAGGCCGAGCAGGAGGTCCGGAATGCGGGAGGGGGTGACTGTGACGGCTGCCTGCAACGCAGCTACTCCTGGGGTGTGTTCGAGGGGCGCGCAGGTGCGCGGTGTCCGATACGAACAGTGTGTGCGGCACGTACCGCCGGGCGCAGCCCATTTTTCGTACGGTGCCGCGGACGCCGTACCCCGCTCAGGCGGCCCGCCGCTTCGGCTCCGCCTCCAGTGGTACCTGCGGGCCGCTGCACTCCCGCAGCCAGCGCCGCAGCACTCGGTGTATGTGCTCGGCGCCGACGAGTTCCTCGCCGTCCCCGGCCGGCGCCGAGAACGCGACCGGCGACAGCAGGAACGGTCTGCCCTGTGCCCCGCCGAGGCCGCCGTGCGAGCCGATCTGCTCCTCGAACGCGAGGACCTCGCCGTCGTGCGGGTCGTACCAGGAGTTGACCATGATGTCGGCGACGTGCGGGAAGTCGTGCGTGCGCCGTACGGCGTCGGCGGCGCCGGGCCCGAAGTCGGCGAGCGGGCCCGGGTTTTCGTCGGTGAGTTCGGTCACGGGTATCTCCGCGCCGTGCGCGCCGAGCACGACACCGCCGTGCTGCTCGCTTCCGACGAGGACGAACCCGATGCCGGGGTGGTTGGCGAGCGTGGACAGCAGCGCGGGGTGCCGCCGGTCGATCTCCTCCTTGCACATCCGGTGGGACACGTCGGGGAACGACACCAGCCCGAGGTTGCCGGAGGCCAGCACGACCGGCTCGGCGCGGCGTGACGGCCGGTGCTGCCCGGCGCCCTCCTCGACCGGCCTGCGCAGCGCGGCCCGCACGGCCGACCGCGCCTCGGCCCCGCTGTGGGTGCGCCGCACCCTGCGCGGTACGGGGAGTCCGCAGCCGGCCCGGACGAGGTTGCCGAGGGTGAGGCCGTAGCGGGCGAGGAAGGTCTCGCCGGGGCTCTGGCCGTGGTCGGACAGGACGACGACGCGATACGCGCGCGGGGCGTGTTCGGCGACCTGCGCGATCAGGGCGAGGGAGCGGTCGAGCCGTTCGAGCACCTTCTCGGCGTCCCGGCTCGCGGGGCCGGAGTGGTGGGCGACCTCGTCGTAGGCCACCAGGTCCGCGTAGATCGCGGCGCGGCCGGAGAGCATGTCCCCGATCACCGCGGCGACGACGACGTCGCGCTCCACGACGGTCGCGAAGGCCCGTATGAAGGGGTACAGCCCGCCGCGCCCCACGCGCGGGCGCTGCTGCCGCATCCGGGCGCGGGTGGACTCCCCGAGCTCACGGAAGACGTCGGCGACGAAGGACATGGCGGTGCGGACGGCGTTGGCGGGGTCGGAGAAGTAGGTGAAGTACCCGGCCCTGGACCGGTTGTCCTTCCCCCTGCGCGCCGCGATGGACAGGACGAGGGCGAGCTGCTCGGCGCCGCCGCTGAAGAGGTTGCCGCGGCTGGCGCCGTCGACGGTGAGGAGTCCCCCGTCGCCGGTGCGCTCGATGGCACGGCGCTGGAGCTCGGCCGCGCTGGACGGCCGGTTGCAGACCATGACCTCGCGGCTGTCCTTCTCGTACCAGCGGAAGGCGGGGATGTCGTGGTTGGTGCCGTGCAGGATGCCGAGCTGGCTGGCGCCGGTCTGGCTGGACCAGTCGGTGCGCCAGGGGGTCAGGCGGTGGGTGGCGGGCCGGGCGGAGCCCTGACCGAGCCACTGGGCCACGGTGGGCATCAGGCCCTTGTCCACGGCCGCCCGCAGTACCTCGTACCCCACGCCGTCGAGCTGGACGAACACGGTGCCGGGGCCGGTCGGTCCCGGATGGTCGTGGGCGTGTCTGCGGCGCCGGTCGGCGATGCGGTACAGCCGGCGCCGGTACGGTTCGTCGTCCCGTACGGCGAGCGCGGCGCCGGTGGCGGAGGCGACGGCGGACATGACGGCGGCCACGACCACGGCCGTCTCCGGGGCGACCTCGCCGCGCCCCGACGGGTTGAGCCGCAGGGCGAGCAGCAGCAGCGACCCGTTCAGGAAGAACACGAGCAGCCCGAGGACGAGGGCGGGTACCAGGAGCAGCAGCCTGACCAGCAGCGGCCACACCAAGGAGGACAGCAGGCCGAAGGCTCCGGCGGCGAACGCCGCGGTCACGGCGATCGTCGTGGCACTGTCACCGTTGTCGGCCTGCAACTGGAAGTCGGGCAACGCCCCGGCGAGCACGAGCATCGTCACGGTGGACACGGCCCACACGGCGATACTCCGCCACACCCCGCTCAGTACGCGTCTCCAGCGCCCGCCGCCCACATCCACCTCACGTCCCGGCCCGACCACCGCGCGGGGCCCCGTCTCAGCCTGTCACAACGGGCGGGGATGTTTTCCGGTCCCGCACGACTGCCCGTCCCGCACGACTGCCGCTCCCGCACGACTGCCGCTCCCCCGCGGCTGCCGCCGCCGGATCTGCCCGGCGGCGGCCTGCCGGGTCGCGCCGACGGCGAGAACTCCCGGCGTCAGCGGCCGTCGTAGCCCGCCGTCGGCATGGACAGGCGGCGGTGCACGCGGGCCTTCATCTGGGCGTCGTAGCGGGGCTCGGCGCGGCCGACCGTCTCCACGCTCACACCCCGGCGCGCGCACTCCGCGGTGAACTCGTCCACGGACGTCAGGGCCCGCTCCAGGACCCGTCGGCTGGGGGCGACGAAGAGATCGACGAGACCGGCCTCGACGTCGGACCACAGGGCGCAGTGATCGGGGCGCAGACCGCGCACGAGGAGCTCGCGCGTGATCACGTACCCGCGCTCGGCCGCCCACCGGGCGCACATGGCGTGCTGGCTGCGGGAGTCCACCAGGAAGGGGTCCGCCTCCAGCTCCTCCAGCGGCGTCAGGCTGGCGATGGCCGAGACCCGCACGACCGGTGGCATGCCGAAGGCACGCCTCATGTCTCCCATGGAGTCCCCCTCACCTCCGGGTTTCGCCGCAGACCCTACTCCTGCCCGTAGGCTCGGGGGGAGTCGCGCGAAGGAGGCAAAGGAAGTGCCGGTGGAGATCACCTGGTGGGGTCATGCCACCTGCACGGTCGAGGACTCGGGCACGCGGGTGCTCACGGACCCGCTGTTCGCGCGCCGGCTCGCGCACCTGCGCAGACGCCGGGGCGCGCCGCCCCCGACCGAGGCCTCGGTGGCGGATGTGGCGCTGGTGTCGCACCTGCACGCCGACCATCTGCACGTGCCCTCGCTGGCGCGGCTCGCGCCGGGTACCCGGCTGCTGCTGCCGAGGGGCGCGTCGCGCCAGGTGCCCGGGCTGCGCAGGCTCGCCCACCTCCGGCTCACCGAGGTGGCACCCGGGGACGAGACCCACGTCGGCGACCTGGTCATCCGCACGGTGACGGCGCGGCACGACGGGCGGCGGCTGCCGTTCGGACCGCACCGGTCGCCCGCCCTGGGCTTCGTCATCGAGGGGACCGCTCGGACGTACTTCGCCGGGGACACCGGACTGTTCGAGTCGATGGCCGACGAGGTCGGCCCGATCGACGTGGCGCTGCTGCCCGTCGGCGGCTGGGGACCGTATCTCGGCCCGGGGCATCTAGACGCGGGGCGCGCGGCACAGGCGCTCGCGCGGCTCATGCCGCGCAGCGCGGTGCCCGTGCACTACGGCACGTACTGGCCGATCGGCCTGGAGGCCGTGCGCCCCCATGAATTCCACGCCCCCGGCCACGAGTTCGCCCGCCTGGCCACCACCCACGCCCCCGGGGTGACGGTCCACCGCCTGGGCCACGGAGAGCGCGTACGGCCGGAGGTGACACGGTGAGACGCGGGCGGTCCACCACGAAGGGGCCGTCCACGCCGACGGCGATACGTCCCTACCGGACGCACACGGTCCGGACGCACACGGTCCGGACGCACACGGTCCCGACGGACACGGTCCCGACGGACACGGTCCGGACGGACGACCACGGCAGGCACGGCAGACACGGCAGACACGGCAGACACGGCGGGCACGGCGGGCACGGCAACGAGGCACATACGGGTACCCGGTCGGTGGCTTCGGAGGTCCGCTCATGATGTTCCTGGCCGTGGCGGGCACGACCGTGTCGACCCAGTCCACACAGCAGGCGTTCGGGTACCCGACGCTGTTCCTGCTGGTGCTGGTCGGGGCCCTGGTGCCGGTGGTGCCGACGGGGGCGCTGGTGAGTTCGGCCGCGGTGGTGGCCTTCCATCAGACGGCGCCGTTCTCGCTGCTGCTGGTGTTCGTGGTGGCGTCGTGCGCCGCGTTCCTCGGCGACATCGCCCTGTACTGGCTGGGGCGGCGCGGGATGAAGTCCAGGAACGGTTCGCGCTGGCTGGAGGCGATCCGTCGGCGCGCGCCCGAGGACCGGCTCGCCCAGGCCCAGCAGAAGCTCGACGACCACGGCGTGACCGTGCTCGTCCTGTCCCGGCTCGTGCCCGCGGGCCGCATCCCGGTGATGCTGGCCTGTCTGATGGCGAAGATGCCGCTGAGCCGCTTCGCCCGTGGCAACCTCCCCGCCTGCCTGGCCTGGGCCGTCACCTACCAGCTCATCGGCATCCTCGGCGGCTCCCTCTTCAACGAGCCGTGGGAGGGCGTGGTGGCGGCGATCGGGCTCACGCTGCTGCTCAGCGTGGTACCGAGCGTGTGGCGCAGGATGCGTGAGCACTCCGCCGGGTGAGACGCCGCCGGGTGAGACGCTCCGCCGGCTGAGGCGAAAGGAGTCCCGGCGAACGGGCTCACTCAAGCACCCGTGAGCCGCCCACCGGCAGGTCCCACAGGTCCTCGCGCGCCAGCCCAGCCCGCTCCCAGGCCGCCCGCACCCGCGTCAGCGGTTCGAGGACCGGCTCGGCCGAGAGCACGAACGTGCCCCAGTGCATCGGGGCCATCCGGCGGGCGCCGAGGTCCTGGAAGGCGCGGACCGCCTCCTCCGGGTCGCAGTGGACGTCACTGAGCCACCACCGGGGTTCGTACGCCCCGATGGGCAGCAGCGCGAGGCCGATGCCCGGGTAGCGGCGGCCGATCAGCGAGAACCAGTGGCCGTAGCCCGTGTCGCCCGCGAAGTAGACCCTGTGCCCGTCGGTGTCGGTCAGCACCCAACCGCCCCACAGCGACCGGCAGGTGTCGGTCAGGGTGCGCTTGGACCAGTGGTGGGCCGGTACGAAGTCGAAGCGGACTCCGCCGAGTTCGGCCGCCTCCCACCAGTCCAGCTCGGTGACACGGACGAACCGGCGGCGCCGGAACCAGCCCCCGAGTCCGGCCGGCACGAACACCGGTGTGTCGCGGGGGAGTCGGCGCAGCGTGGGCACGTCCAGGTGGTCGTAGTGGTTGTGGCTGATGACGACCGCGTCGACGCGCGGCAGGGCGTTCCAGGCGACCCCGACGGGTGTGATCCGGTTCGGGGTGCCGAGGATGCGATGGGACCAGACGGGATCGGTGAGGACGGTGAGGCCGCCGATCCGGATCACCCAGCTCGCGTGCCCCGCCCAGGAGACGGCCACGGTACGGGCGTCCGTCCGGGGCAGCGGCTGCGGATCGTACGGCAGGAGCGGGATGTCGGCGAGTCCTTCGGGCCCGGGGCGTACGGCCCCCTCACGGGCGAACCGCGCGAAGGCCCGCAGTCCCGGCAGCGGCGTGGTCAGCCGGTCCGCGAAGGAGCGCGGCCAGATCCGCTTCTCCCCCAGCGGGCGGGGCTCGGCGAGCGGAGACGGGGCGGTGTCCGGATACGGGCCGGTACCCGGGTACGGGCCGGTACCCGGGTACGGCTCGATGCGCGCGGTCGACGGGTCGGCTGCCGCGATCGGACGTGCCGTGGGCGCCGTGGCGTCGGCGCCCACCAGGGATCTGCGGGGGCGGTCGGCGTCGCCCGGCGGTGAGGTGGACGCCGGCTCGTCGGCATCCTGTGCGGTGCCGTTCGTGCCCGTATCCGCATCCGTACCCGTGCTCGTGCTCGTGCTCGTGCTCGTGCTCGTGCTCGTGCTCGTGCTCGTGCTCGTGCTCGTGCTCGTGCTCGTGCTCGTGCTCGTGGTCGTGGTCGACTCGGACTGCTGCGTCATCGAGGAGGCTCCCATCGCTGAGCGTCGTCACGGAGATCGGAGATCGTCGAAGGCCGATCCGAACAAGGTCAACGCGCGGACCACGTGCGGCAATTCCAGCGGCTCGGGGGACGCGAGGGACTCGTCCCGCTCCTCGGCCGTGGCACCGAGCAGCGGACTCGTCGGCAGCCGGACGCGCAGCGCCTCCAGGTCGTCGCCGAATCTGTGGCCGCCGGGGGCGGGCATGCCGAGGCGGGCGGTGAGGAAGTCCTCCAGTTCCTGTGCGTCCCGGACACCGCGCTCGGTGAGCGCCGGGCTCAACGGGCCGAGGTCCGCGTACAGGTGCCGTCCGGCCCGGGGCGGCAGGGCGAGCGCCCCGGCGGCGGTGACGGCGTGGTGCGCGGCGGCGGCCACGCGCGCGTGCACGCGGACCGAGGCGGTGAGCCGGGCGGTCACCTCGGCGGGCTCGTCCAGCACGTAGGTGGCGGCAGCGGCGACCGGCGTGGCGATCCGGGCGCCCAGCGCGGTGATCACGTCGAGAACGCGGGCCCGCAGCCCGGTGCCGGCCTCGGTGTCCGGGAAGCGCGCGACGGCGGCGGGCCAGCCGAGCGGCAGGAAAGGGCCGCCGAGGTCGGTGACCACGGTGACCCGGTCGGGCAGCATCTCGGCGGGGCTGAGCAGCACGGTGCCGTGCGGCTCGTGCACGGTGTCGCGCCATGTCTCGTCGCTGACCAGGTGCAGGCCCTCCGCCGCGGCCGCCTCGACAGTCTCGTGCACCAGTTCGGGCGGGGCGACGGTGGCGGTGGGGTCGTCGGCGACGCACAGCACGAGCAGACGCGGATCACCGCCCTCGTCCCGGACCCTGCGGACGGTCTCCAGCAGGGCGTACGGGTCGGGGACACCGCCGCATTCGGCCGGTGTCGCCACGTGGAAGGCGGATCTTCCCAGCGCCCGGGCCTCGGGCGCCCACCAGGCGGCGCACGGCCGCGGGACCAGCACGTCACCGCCGAGCGCGGCCGTCAGCGCGAGCAGCAGGGCGGGAGCTCCGGGAGCGGCGGCCACCCTCTCGGGCGCGGTCGGCAGCCCGCGCCGCTCCCAGTAGCCGCAGGCGGCGTCGAGGAGGGCGGGTCCGCCGCCGGTGGGTTCGGCATCGGGACGGTCCGCGGCGGCGGAGAGACGGGCCGCGAGGCCGACGGGAACGGGGAGCCCCTGGTCGGGGAGGGGCGGGGCGTAGCGGACGGGGCCGTGTCCTTCCGGTTCCGTCCGCCGCATCTGTGCCTCCGCGCGAGTTGTGGTGCGTGGGCTCGGTCCGCCGGGTGCCCTGTCCGTCCCGTACGGTGCCGTACGCCCCTTCGGCCTCCGAGTACCCACGGTCCCGCCCTGCCATGGGCGTCGGGCCGGGTTGCACCGGTCACAGACTCAGCGGTGTTTGGAGAGCCCCCGGTGGACCAGGATGCGCTGGACGGCGGCGACGATCGCGCCCGCGATGAGGAGGCAGCCGGCGACCAGGGCCGGGACGGAGTCGGTGAAGGCGCCGCCCTCGCCGGCCTGCACCCCGTGCCGCATCTCGTCCGGGCCCGCGGAAGGCGCCCGCGAATGGTCGCCGTGCGCCTCCTTGCCCTGCCTCTCTCCCCCGGGCTTCACGGTGAAGCTCGCGCTCCACTGCCGGCCCTGCGCACCGGGTGCCGCCGGGCACGTCCCGTCGACAGCCGCCTCGGACGGCTCGCCCGCCTCGTCCGTGCCGCCCTCGAAGTGCCCGGCGGGGGCGATACGGGCGGTGCCGCGGTAGACGAGTCCGGAGGAGGTGCCGGGGTCCGCGGCGGGGGCGAGGCCCGGGGCGGGGGCGAGGACTGCCGCGGGACGGGGTCCAGGCGCGGGCTCGCGGACCGCTGTGGCCAGGGAACCCGCCGGGCGAGGACGTGTCCCCCTTGCCTGGGGCGCCGCGTCGGTGAGCACCCCCACGGGCCCACGGGCCGATACGGTACGGAACCCCGCCGTGAGCACCGCCGCGTCCTTGAAAGCCGCCTTCCGGCCCCGGAGCGCCGCGGGAGCCGGGACCGTCTCGGGCGCCGGGAGCCCCGCGGAGCCGGGGTCGACCGAGGTGTCGGGCACCGTCTCCGGGCTCTGGAGCGTTCCGGAGTCCGGAGCCATCGGGTCCGGTCCCGTGCCGGAATCGGGGACCGTCCCGGGGGTGCTCCCTGCCTCGGGGCCGTACCCTGCCGCGGGGTCGTCCCCCGTCGCCGGGTCGTTGCCGGAGGCCGGATCGTCGCCCGTGGCCGGATCACCGCCCGCCGAGGGATCGTTGCCCCACGCCGGATCGTTCCCTGCCCCGGGCTCGCGGCTCGTACCGGAGTCATGACCCGAACCGGAGTCTTCTCCGCCCGACACGCGCTCCAGTTTGACGGTGCCCTGTTCGAAGGCCTGTGACCCGGCGTCGATGGTGTCGGGCGGGGATCCGCCGGTCGGATCGCAGGTGACGGTGACCGTGACCGTTCCGCCGGGGGCGACAGTGTGCGGGCTGACCTCCGCCGTGGAGTCCCCGGCCGCGACCGGGGCGGCGGCGCCCAGGACGGTGCCGACCAGGGCGGCGGCGGACAGGACACAGGCTCTGCGGCGCATGGGCGGGGCTCCTTCGGCCGGCGGCGGCGTGCTGCGGAGCACGACCGCCGCGCCCCGCCCGTCCATCACAGCCCGCCGTCCGCCGCACCGCTCGCGGCCGGGCACCATTAGCGGGACGCCGGACCGCCGAGCGGGTGACCGGAGTGCCGGGGCGGCGGGATCCCCGCGACGGCGGCACGACCACCAGGAGTTCCACGCGACTCCCAGGCCGGCCTGCCGCGCGGGCGCCCTAGTTCGACAGCGAGACCAGTTCCTTCTCCAGCCCCCGGCCCCGTTTGTCCACCACGGCGCCCGCGACCTCCGTGAGCTTGCGGTTGGCGCCCTGGGAGATGCGGCGGAGCACCGCGAACGCGGCGTCGGCGTCACAGCCCAGGACATGCATGACGATGCCGCACGCCTGGTCGACGACGGGCCGGGAGCGCAGCGCGGCGCCCAGCTGGTCGAGCTCGGTGAGCGCCGCGCGGTAGGAGCGGTCGCGGACGATGCAGGCCGCCGTGAGGTCGCCGAGCGCGCGGGCCGGGCCGTGCGGGGCGTCCTCCAGGGCACCGGGCCGGAAGCTGTAGAGACTGAGGGTCACGGTCAGCCCCGAGCGCCGGAACGGGATGGTGACGCTGGACCGCACTCCCGAGTCGAGGGCCACGGCACGGTACTCCGGCCAGCGTTCCTCGCGCAGCAGGTCCGCGGAGTCGATGGGCTCGCCGCGTTCCAGGGCGGTGGGGATGGGCCCGTTGCCGGAGCGGAGCTGGACCGAGACCAGTCGGGCGAGATCGGGGTGGGTGACCGCGGCCGGGCGTTCCATGCCGCCTTCGGACACCACGCCGCCTTCGGAGACCATGCTGCTCGCGCCGCAGCACTCGGTGGTGCAGCGGGTGGCCTGGTCGGCGAGTTCGGACAACCTCCTTGCGGGGAGGGCTGATTCGGGTGATTCCGTTCCGACATGACCGAGCTGTTCGGGTTCCGACATGTCACACGCCTCCTCTCTCCCCGCGCGTTCCCGCTCACCTGCGCGGAAAACCGCTCTCACGTGTTCCGGTGCCCCCGTCTCCGTCGGGACCCGGACACGCTACGTTCGACGCATGACGCAGACGGGCGAATTCGGTGAGGAGCTCGCGGATTTCGTACGCCGCGTCGCGGAGCTCAAGGCGGCCCGGTCGGTACCGAGAGACGATCTGCCGACGGTACTCGACGCGGCGATCTTCGAACTCGACCACGTGGCCGACCAGTTGTGGCCCTGGTACGAAAGGATCGCCACGTCCGGCGCGCCCGGCGGCCCCTCCGCGGACCGCCAGGAGCACCAGTTGCTGAAGGCCGTCTTCCAACGGCTGCCGCTGCCGGTGGCGTTGGTGGACCGCGAGACCGTGGTGCGCAGGCTGAACTTCGCGGCGACCTTCTTCACCGGCGTCCGGGCGGGCTACGCCACGGGCCGCCCGCTGACCGGGTTCCTCGCCCACGCGGACCGGGTGGCGTTCCGCACGCAGGCCGCCGCGGTGGCACGCGGCGAGGGCGACCGCAGCCTGAGCGTCCACCTCCAGCAGCGCCCCGCGGTGCCGGTGCGCGCGACGCTGACCGCGCTGCGGCCCAGCAACGAGCCGCGCACCGGCGTCCTCGTCGTACTGCAGACGGCGGACACCCGCGTCCCGGCCCCCCACAGCCCCGTCGGTCCGCTGCCGAACCTCACCGAGACGACCCGGCACGCGGCATTGATGGACCTGCTCGACACGATGACCACGGCCCTGCTCACCGTGCCCGCCCACCAGGCACTCGACCGCGCCGTGCGGGTACTGCACGGACGGTTCGCGGACTGGGTGGTGGCCGACGCGGGGGCCGCCCGCCTCTCCCGTTCGACCGTCCTCGGCCCGTCGGACGACGAGGCGGCGACCGTGGCCGCGCAGGACCCCGCCACGTGCCCTCTCGTGGTGGAGGCGGCACGCGGCGGCTCCACGTCGCTGCAGGTGCGCCCCGGCGACCCCGGCGCCTTCGGACACGACGCCTCGGGCGCCCCCGTGCTCGTCCGGGCCGACGTCACCTCACTGCTGTGCGTGCCGCTGACCACTCCCGAGGGCGCGGTCCGCGGTGTCCTCACCCTGTTCCGCTCGGGCGCCCGCCTGGCCTTCTCGATGGCGGAGGCCCAGGCGATGGACATGATGGCCCGACACGTGGCGCTGGCGATGGGAGACGCCCCGTAAGGGGCGCCCCGAGCGGGGCGCGGGGAACTGCGCGAGCAACCACGGACGACCGGCAGCCGGCAGACATCCCGCACCCCAACGGCGCTAGGCGGCCTCGCGCATGACCTGGTCCCGCAGCCGGTCACAGCACCTGCTGATCAACCGCGACACGTGCATCTGGGAGATCCCCAGCTGCTCGGCGATCCGGCTCTGCGTCATGTCGTCGAAGAACCGCATGTACAGGATGGCCCGCTCCCGCTCCGGCAGCGCCGCCAGACGCGGCTTGACCGCCTCGCGGTCGACCACGGTGTCGAGCGCCGGGTCGGGCGACCCGAGCGCGTCGCTCAGCGAGTACCCGTCCTCGCTACCGGGCAGCTCCGCGTCCAGGGAGAGCGCGGTGAAGCTCTCCAGGGCCTCCAGACCGACCCGGACGTCCTCCTCGCTGATGCCGGCGTGCTCGGCGATCTCGGCGACGGTGGGACGCCGGCCGGAGATGGTCTGGGCGAGGTCCTGGTTCGCGAAGCGCACCCGGTTGCGCAGGTCCTGGACACGACGCGGCACGTGCAGGGTCCACATGTGGTCCCGGAAGTGACGCTTGATCTCACCGGTGACGGTGGGGACGGCGTAGCTCTCGAAGGCGTTGCCGCGCTCGGGGTCGTACCGGTCGACGGCCTTGACCAGACCGAGGGCCGCGACCTGGCGCAGGTCCTCGTAGCTCTCGCCGCGGCTGCGGAACCGTCCCGCGAGCCGTTCGGCCATGGGCAGCCATGCCTCGACGATCTCGTCGCGGAGTGCGTCCCGCTGCGGGCCGACCGGGAGCGAGGCGAGCTTGCGGAATGCTTCGGCGGTGTCGGGGGCGTCGTCGTGCGGGTGGTGCTTCGCGCTGCCTTGAGTTCGCATGGTGCGTCGCAACTCCCTTTGAAGGTGTGCTCTGGGATGGACGGTCACCGTGGGAGCGCACCCGTGCTCGACCGGGCACACCCGTGGTGAGGATTCACCATTCCCACGGACGTGCCTCCTGTCCGAAGCACTGTGTGTGCGCCTGCCCGAGCGCCCACGTGGCAAACGCCCCGGATCGGAACCAGGTTTTCCGGAAGGCGCTCTGGTGACTCGGGACGTGCCGTTTCCGCGCTCTTCCTTCTTGGAGGGTCCATGAGCACCAAGGTCGCCGACCACATCCTGCAGAGGCTGCGCGAATGGGGTGTCGCGGACGTCTTCGGCTATCCCGGCGACGGGATCAACGGCCTGCTCGCCGCGTGGGGACGGGCTGACAACCAGCCGAGGTTCGTGCAGTCGCGCCACGAGGAGATGTCCGCGTTCGAGGCGGTCGGTTACGCCAAGTTCAGCGGCCGCCTCGGAGTGTGCGTGGCCACGTCCGGGCCGGGCGCGATCCATCTGCTCAACGGCCTGTACGACGCCAAGCTGGACCATGTGCCGGTGCTGGCGATCGTGGGTCAGACGCACCGCACGGCGATGGGCGGGTCGTACCAGCAGGAGGTGGATCTGCACACGCTGTTCAAGGACGTCGCCTCGGACTTCGTGGAGACCGTGACGGTGCCGGAACAGCTGCCGAACGTGCTGGACCGGGCGATCCGCACCGCGTACGCGCGCCGCGCCCCCACCGCCGTCATCATCCCGGGCGACGTCCAGGAGCTGGACTACTCGCCGCCGACCCACGAGTTCAAGATGGTCCCCTCCAGCCTGGACCGCAGCGCGTGGACCGCGACCCCCTCGCAGGAGTCGTTGGAGCGGGCCGCCGAGATCCTCAACTCCGGTGACAAGGTGGCCGTTCTGGTCGGCCAGGGCGCCCGCGGAGCCCGCGCGGAGGTCGAGCGGATCGCCGAGCTGCTGGGCGCGGGCGTCGCCAAGGCGCTGCTCGGCAAGGACGCGCTGAGCGACGAACTGCCGTACGTGACGGGCTCGATCGGCCTGCTGGGCACCCGGCCGTCGTACGAGCTGATGCGCGACTGCGACACGCTGCTGACCATCGGATCGTCGTTCCCGTACTCGCAGTTCCTGCCGGAGTTCGGCAAGGCGCGGGCGGTGCAGATCGACATCGACCCGCACATGGTCGGCATGCGCTACCCGTACGAGGTGAACCTGATCGGCGACGCGCAGGCGACCCTGCAGCGCCTGGTCCCGATGCTGGACGAGGACCGGGGCGGTCGTGAGTGGTACGACACGGTGTGCGCGAACGTGGTCCGCTGGCGCGACGTGATGGAGCGCCGCGCGGAGCAGTCGGCCCACCCGATCAACCCGGAGTACACGGCCCACGCGCTGGATCCCCTGCTGCCGGGCAACGCGATCGTCACCTCGGACTCCGGTTCCACGGCGAACTGGTACGCGCGGCACCTCACGATGCGCGAGGGCATGCGGGGGTCACTGTCGGGGACGCTGGCGACGATGGGCTGCGGGGTGCCGTACGCGATCGGCGCGAAGTTCGCGCATCCGGACCGGCCGGCGATCGCCCTGGTCGGGGACGGCGCGATGCAGATGAACGGCATGGCGGAGCTGATCACGGCGGCCAAGTACCAGGACCTGTGGGAGGACCCGCGGCTGGTGGTGGGCATCTGGAACAACCACGACCTGAACCAGGTGACGTGGGAGATGCGGGCGATGGAGGGCGCACCGTCCTTCCTGCCCTCGCAGGAGCTCCCGGACGTCCAGTACGCCGCGTTCGCCCGCTCCCTGGGGCTGACCGGCATCCGTGTGGAGAAGCCCGAGGACGTCGAGGCGGGCTGGCGCGCGGGGCTGGAGGCCGACGGGCCCGCGGTGATCGAGTTTTTGACGGACCCGGCCGTCCCGCCGGTCCCTCCGCACGCGACCTGGGACCAGATGGAGGCCGCCGCGGAGGCCATCCTCAAGGGCGACGCGGACCGGGGCGCGATGGTGCGCCAGGGCTTCAAGGCGAAGGTGCAGGAGTTCCTGCCGGGGCGGGAGAAGAAGCAGTAGCGCCTGTGTTGAACGGCAGTGAGTAGTTCAGTCGCGCACAAAGGAGTTCAGTAGGTAGTTCAGTAGCGCACTGAACTGTTCAGTGCCATCTTCTTGGTGGGGTGCATCGACTCAACCTCACGCCCACCAGCTTCCGCTGCGTGAGATGGTCGTGCCCATGAGCGACCACGACTGACCGGTGCCCGCCCCGGCGCGAACCGCAGCAGGTCCGGCTCCGGCATCCCACGGGACTGATCCCGGAGCCCCACCGCGATCCATGGCACTCCTGGGCAGCTGCCGCCGCTTCCATTTCCGACGATTCTGGATGTTGCTCGGCTCTGCTTGCTCCTGCTGCGCGAGGCGCACGCGCTCGGGCGCACGCTGAACACCGGCGGGGGTGCCCGGCACCGACCACTGTCTGAACGGGGAGCGTCAGGAATCGTCTCGGTCCTGCCTCGCGACCGGAGGGACGGGCCCGTGTACAGCTCAGCGCCTGCTCACCGTGAGCCGCGCGGCGCCGCACGGTTGTCGAAAACCTTTCGGATCCTCCGCTGAAAACTCTCCGGTCGCCGCCGCCAGAACGTAGGCGGTCACGGAGCGGACCCCGGGGTCGAGGTCGGAGAGAAGCGGGAGCAAAAGGTGCAGGTCGTCCGTGACGGCCTGACGGGCGGCCTGGATCGTCCAGTCCACCGGGCACATCGTGCTGCCCTCGATCATCAACGGCTCCTCGGCGACCTGGAGCAGGCCTTCCCGCGATCCGTCCCCCATGTGCTGACACCGGCCGATCTCGGCGACCAGGCGAAGGGTTCGGGCACGGAGTTCGGGGCGCGCGGTCGCCGCGATCCGGAGCAGGAACGGCACCGCCAGTGCTCCCACCGCGATCGTGCCGCCCTGGTGGTGAAGACTCGTCCAGAGCTGCCACAAGGCCCTGTCGGCAGCTTCGGCGTCCCCGGACGCGAGCGTGGCGAGCAGGCCGGGGATCTCCTCACCCGGGCCATAGAAGTGCATCGTCCATGGCTTGGCCTTCCAGTCCATCGACAGCAGCCGAACGCCGGGACTAACGACCGGTGATCAAGAGACGACCGCTTCTGTCACACTCCGGTGGCAGCGCACCACGGCGACGTCATTTCTCGTGAGCATCTGCAGCACTCAAGATCGCCAACTGCTACCCAAACCGCTGATCAAACGCTGCTACTTCACGCGAACGAAGCCACTCCACCATGACGACTTCGCGTGGCCCCGTTTTGTGGATGTCCTGTGTGTCCGACGTCCCGAGTGGCCCCGGGGGACGGCCCGGAGCGGGACTGTCGGGGATCTGGTTGTGGGGCCGCTCGCGGGTGGGGCTGACCTGGGGCTTTGACAGAACTCAAACCGCCGTTCCCCATCGCGCGGAGATCATCCCCAGACTGCCGTCCGCCGGCCTGATCGGCTGCAGCGTCATGGGTTTCCTCGTTGCTCCACAGCGCGGCCGATGAGTTTGTGGCTCCCGGCCGGTCCAAGCTCGTGACACCCCAGGAAAGGACACCGCCATGTCGGAGCTTCTCGTCGACTTCATCACCTCCCTCGACGGCCACGCATCGGGAGAGGGATGGCCCGGGTTCTGGGGCCTAGAGGGCCCGGAGTATCTCGCATGGCTCGGCGAGCAGCCCGAGGCCACCTACCTGATGGGAGCGAACACCTACCGCCTGATGTCGGGCTTCGCCAAGGGTGAGGTCCCGAGTGGTCAAGACGAGTTCAGGCCCGAGGAAGAGGCGTCCGTCGACGAGCTCACGCAAGCGTCCAAGGTGGTGTTCTCCTCCTCACTCGAGGAGCCACTGACGTGGGCCAACTCCACGCTCGTCCGCGACGACGCCGTCGAGGCGGTCCGCGCCATGAAGTCGAGTGGCTCGGGGCTCCTCAGCACGATCGGCAGCCTCAGCCTGTGCCGGTCCCTGCTGCGAGCCGGACTCGTCGACCGCTTCCGGGTCGTGATGTTCCCGGTGATCACCGGGGCCACGGGCGAGGAACGCATCTACGACGGCTATCCGGACGTTGCCCTCGAGATGATCGAGCACCGCACCTTCGACGGCCGTATCCAGCTGGTCGAGTACAAGCCCCGCGTGCTCGAGCACCCGCCGCTCGGCGTCCCTGCGTGACGTCGCCCCGTCCGCCGGTCTGGACGGGCGCCAGGCCGGCGCCGGCCCGCGCGGAGCAAGACCTCATAGGGGGCGAACGGCCAACGTCGGGACGCCCGGTCCAGGTTGTGGCCGCGTGAGGGTGTCGGCAGCCAGTCCAGGTCACCGCCCCGCCGACTGAACTCTTCTCCCTCGTCCGACACCTGACCTCTCGCCCATGGGTGTGGGTGCGGCGGGGTGCGGCCTCGATCGCGGCCGCACCCCGCCGTCTCCTCTCTTCGGCTCCACGTCACCGCAGGTGGAGGCCCGTCAGTCCCGCCGCACCGTGACGGCGGTGGTCATCGTCCTGGTGTGGTCGACCATGCGTGTGTCTCCTTCGAGCCGCACCCGCACGGAGGAGCCCGGGTCGCCCGCCGACCGTGCGACGGTCAGCGTGATCGAGCCGGGCTCGACGCGTCGGCGCAGATCCCTTCCGGTGAAGCTGGTCATGTCCGTGTGGACCTCGAACTCCACGACGCGGCTCTCACCGGCCGAGAGGTCGACACGGGTGAAGCCGATCAGCTGGCGGACGGGGCGGGTGACGGAGGCGACCGGGTCGGTGAGGTAGAGCTGCGGCACCAGCACGCCCGCGCGGGCGCCGGTGTTGGCGACCGTGACCCGTACGGTGATCGTCGCGTCGACCGCCACGACCGGTTCCTCGACGTGCGCATCCCCGATCTCGAAGGTCGTGTACGACAGACCGTGCCCGAACGGGAACGCGGGTGTGGGGTCGATGTTGCTCACGCCGTCGCTCTTGAGGGCGAGCGGCGGCGCCAGGTACGTACCGGGCTGGCCTGCCGCGTCGCCGGGGATCTGCACGGGGAGGTGCCCGGAGGGGTTGATCCGCCCGGAGAGGGCGCCGGCGATCGCCCCGGCGCCCTCCTCGCCGGGAAAGAAGGCCTGCAGCGTCGCGTCCGCGGCGCGTGCGTGCCGGCCGATCGCGTACGGGCGGCCCGACACGACGACGAGCACGGTCCGCCTCGCGGCGGCGAGGACGGCCTCCACCAGGTGCTCCTGTACTCCGGGGAGGGTCAGCGCGCCGACGTCACAGCCCTCGCCCGAGGTGCCCTCCCCGAACATCCCGGAGCGGTCGCCCACGACGAGGACGGTCAGGTCTGCCGCTGTCGCCGCGGCGACGGCCGCTTCGATGCCGCTTCGGTCGTCCCCGGTGACCGGGCACCCGGCCTCGTGGCGCACCACCGCGTCGGGGAACTCCCGCCGTACGGCGTCGAGGATCGTGGGGGCGTCGATGCCCAGGGGGGTTTCGGGATGGTGGGGCAGAACGTGGTTGGGGAAGGAGTAGCAGCCGAACAGGCAGCGCGCGTCGTCGGCGGCGGGGCCGATGACGGCGATGGAACGCGGAGAGGCGAGCGGCAGGACGGCCGAGGCGTTGTCGAGCAGGGTGACGGACTGCTCGGCCAGGCCGCGGGCGAGGGCCCGGTTGCGGGACGAGTCGAAGTCCGCGGGCCCCGTGTACTGGCCCGGGTGCCAGTCGGGGTCCAGCAGACCGAGCCGGGCCTTCTGCGTCAGGACGCGCAGCACCGCACGGTCGAGCAGGTCGGAGGGGACGCCGCCGTCCCGCAGCAGGGTGCGCAGCGGTTCCCCGTAGCCCGAGGTGTGGGGCAGTTCGACGTCGATGCCGGCGTGCAGCGCGGATCGTGCCGCACCGGGCAGGTCGGCGGCCACGTGGTGCATGGAGGCGAGGAACACGACCGCCCAGTAGTCGGACACCACCGTGCCCTCGAACCCCCAGCGGTCGCGCAGGAGTCCGGTGAGCAGGGTGTCGTTCGCGCCGCAGGGTACGCCGTCGACGTCGTTGTAGGCGTTCATCACCGAGCCCACGCGCCCGGTGACCACCGCCTTCTCGAACGGTACGAGGATCACGTCGGCGAACTCCCGTGGCCCGACGGCGGCCGGGGCGTGGTTGCGTGCCGCCCGTGAGGCGGAGTATCCGGCGAAGTGCTTCACCGTGGCGACGACGCCGGACGACTGCAGACCCTGTACGTAGGCGACTCCGAGCTCCGAGACCAGGTAGGGGTCCTCGCCGAGGGTCTCCTCCACCCGGCCCCAGCGGTAGTCGCGCACCACGTCCAGGACGGGGGCCAGTCCTTGATGGACGCCGACGGCCGCCATGTCGGAGCCGATCGCCGCCGCCATCCGCTGGACGAGTTCCGGGTTCCAGGTGGCCGCCCAGGCGAGCGGGGTCGGGTGGACGGTGGCCTGCCAGGTGGTGAACCCGGTCAGGCACTCCTCGTGGGCGATGGCCGGGACACGGAACCGGTTCGCCTCCCGCACCTGTTCCTGAAGTGCGGCCAGGCGCTCACGGCCTGCTTCAGGGGCGACCGGTGCCGTGCCGAACACCCGGGTCAGATGCCCGAGACCATCGACGATCGCCGCGTCGAAGCCCTCGGGGTCGCCGAAGCTGTCCTGCATCGGTGCCACGTCGCCGGACGACGGCTTGAAGCCCGGCCAGGTGCTCCCGAGCTGCGCGATCTTCTCGGACTCGGTCATGGCGTCGAGCAGGGCTCGCGCGCGGACGGACGCCGGCAGAGCGGGGTCGTTCCACAGCCCGGTCGTCGGGCGTTCGTCGCTGATCGTCACGGGGTCGTCCGTTTCTGTGGTGAGTGCGGGCGCGAGGGAGCCCCGCGGGGCGGTCTGGTGAAGGGGGGTGAAGGGAAGGGGAGGCTGACCCGTCGGACGGCGGGCGCCGGTGGTGTTACTTGCCGCCCGCGCCCATCAGGCCGGCGACGAGGGCCCGTCGCGCGAAGAGGTAGACGACGAGGATGGGGAGCGCGGACATCAGTACCGCCGCCAGCAGGGCCGGCACGTTGGCTCCGTATTCGGAGACGAAGTTGTACAGGCCCAGCGTCACCAGCTTGGTGTCCTCGGACTGGGTCATGATCAGCGGGAACAGGAAGCCGTTCCACGCCTGCAGAGCGGTGAAGACGGACGTCGTCGCGATGGCGGAGCGCGACATCGGAACGACCAGTGTCAGCAGGGTCCGCGCCGGACTCGCGCCGTCCAGCGCCATGGCCTCGTACAGCTCGGACGAGATGTCCCGCATCCCGCCGCTGAGCACCAGCACGCTCACCGGCAGTGCGAACGCCGCGGTGGGCAGGACGATGCCCCAGAGGGTGTCGTAGAAGCCGAGGTCGTTGACGATGAGGAAGAGCGGGATGATCACCGCCTGCGAGGGGATCGCCAGCCCCAGGAGGAACAGCCGGAACACCCCCTTCGTGATCCAGCCCCGGCCGCGCACGACGGCGTAGCCGATCGGGATCGCGAGTGCCAGCACGATGACGACGGTCGCCGCCGCGACGACGGCGGTGTTCCAGATGTACTGCAGGAAGCCGCTGTCCAGCACGGTGCGGAAGTTGTCAGCCGTCACGGTCGAGGGCAGGGACACGGGGCCCTTGTCGGTGTACGTCGTCCGGGGTTGCACCGCCGTGTTCACCAGCGCGTACAGCGGGATCCCGATGATCAGGAGCCAGACGAACGCCGCGGCGCCTGCCGGGTAGTTGGGGCGCGTCCTCACAGCCCCTCCAGGGTGCTCGTCATCTTGTCGTACCCGCTGAGCTTGGTGAGAAGGATCGAGGCGGCCGTGGCCAGCAGGAGCAGGAAGGCCGCGATGGCGCTGGCGTAGCCGTAGTCATAGGTGCGGAAGGCGGTCTGGTACATGGAGAAAGGCAGGATCGAGGTGTCGGTGCCGGGCCCGCCGTTGGTCAGCAGCAACACGATGTCGAAGGCCGTGAGACCGCCGACGACCATGAAGGTGGTCGAGGTGATGATCGTGTTGCGCAGCTGGGGCAGCGTGATGTGGAAGAACTGCCGGACCCGCCCCGCACCGTCGATCGCGGCCGCCTGGTACAGCGTGTGCGGGATGGCGCGGGCCGCGCCCTGGTACAGCAGGCTGTGGAAGGGGATGAACTGCCAGCTGGTGACCAGGACCAGGCAGGCGATCGCGCCCTCCTGGGTGCCGAGCGGGTCGGCGGCGCCGCCGAGGAGCCGTCCGAACGTCGAGGGGATGCCGAAGTTCGGGTCGAGCAGTTGCCTCCACATGACGGCCGTGGCCGCCGTGGACAGCAGCAGCGGCAGGAAGAAGACCGCGGACAGCACGGCCCGGTTGCGCTGGTGGCCCGCCGACCAGACGCCCAGCAGGATGCTGATCGGTGCCTGCACCGCGATGTTGCCGATCAGCAGGATTCCCGTGACGAGGGTGGACTGCCGGACCTGGCTGTCGCCGAAGAAGCGCGACCAGTTCTCCATGCCCGTGAACCGGGGCGTGCTCAGGCCGTCCCAGTGGGTGAAGGAGAGGTAGAGCACTCCCACCATGGGTGCGACGGCGAAGACGAGGAAGAACAGCAGCCCGGGGATCGCCCAGGCCACGCCCGGCCGCTCCAGGGTGGGTGGAGCGGCCCGGTCACGGACCCGGTCCTGGGTCACGGGTCGCGAAGTCGTTGCGGAGACCACGTGGACGTACCTTCCTACTTCTTGATCGCCAGCACCGCGCCGACGAACTTCTCCGGGCTGCTCTGTCCGTTGAACAGCTTCTGGATCTCGGTGAGCAGCGGGGTGCCCAGGGTGAGGCCGAGCGCCTGGTCCCAGGACTGCGTGAAGGAGGGGGCCTTCTGCACGAGGTCGAACTGGAACTTCGCGTACGCCGGGTCGGGCGCCTTGGCGAGCAGCTTCTCCGCGTTCGTCGTGACCGGCACCTCGCCCTTCTCGACCAGGCCCTGGACGTAGGTGTCGCTGTAGGTGGTCTTCAGGAACTCCGCCGCGGTCTCCTTCGGGGCGGCGGTGGTCACCGAGATGTAGTTGGTGGGGTTGCCGACGACGTTCTTCGGGTCGCCCTTGCCTCCCTCCACCGAGGGGAAGGCCACGTAGCCCAGACCGTTCTTGGCGAAGTCGGGGTCCGCGCCCTGCTGCACGGCGTACTCCCACGAGCCCATCAGGACCATCGCCGCCTTGCCCTTGGACAGCAGGGTGGAGGTGCCGCCGGCGCCGTAGTTCACCGAGCCGAAGTTCTTGCCGAAGGCGCCGTCGTCGACGAGTTCCTTGATCATCCGCGCGGTCCTCAGGACCGCCGGGTCGTTCCACTTCGACCAGTCGCCGTCCTGGATCTGCTGGAAGAGCTCCGGTCCCGCGAGGCGGTCGACGAGGTACTCGATCCACATCAGCTCGGTCCAGGAGGAGCTGGCGTTGCCCGCGAGCGCGAACGGTGTGACGCCCTTGCGCCGGAACACCTTGACCAGCTTCGTCAGGTCGGCGTACGTCGTGGGCGGCTCGACGCCGGCGTCGGCGAAGACCTTCTTGTTGTAGAAGAGGAACACCGGCTGGGTGCCTCGGCACGGGACACCGACCAGCTTGCCGTCGACCTTGCCGGCCTCCAGCGCGGAGGGCAGGTAGGAGGCCTCCAGCATCTTGTCGAGCTCGACCAGCTTGCCCGCCTTGACGTAGTCGTCGAGGCTGCCGCCGCCCCAGTTGAAGAACAGCCCGGGCATCTTCGCCGAGCCCATCGCCGTGCGCAGTTTGTCCTTGTAGCCGTCCGAGGCGATCACGGACAGGGTGACCTTGCCGTGCCCGGTGGAGTTGAAGGCGCTGACCTCCGCCTTCTGCACCGTGTTGGTCGGGTCCTGCAGGGTCCAGAAGTCCACGGTGCCCGTGGCGCCGGACGCCTTGCTGTCGGTCGAGCCGCAGCCCGCCACGGTGACGCTCAGCGTGGTCGCCGCCGTGGCGGTCAGGAACCACCGTCTGGACACTCTGTTCATCGTTGAACACCTTTCGAGTCGGCAGGATCCCCTTCGCGGGTGCACTTCACCCGGCAGGCCGCCCCGGGCCTGTCCGCGCTGAGGGATGTGAGTCGATGGCCGTGCCCGTCAGTGCCCGTCAGGTGCTGTTACGCAAGGCTTGCGTACCTCTGCTCCTGCGGCTGAGCCGGCGACCGTCACGCTAAGCGGCGCAATTCGGCCGCTGCAATATCGGAGCCCGACCAGTTCCGAAAGACTTTCGCAGCCCGAGGGCTTGTGGAATCAGGGTCACGCGCGCCTGTGCCGCTCACTTTCGGGCGGGGCTGTCGACAGGCGCACGACCAGTTCCGTAGCGAGTTCCCTGCGCGACGTCGCGGGAGGCTTTCCGTCGGCCAGGTGCAGCAGCACGCGCGTGGCCTCCTGACCGAGCTCCCGGAACGGCTGTCGTACGGCGCTCAGTGGCGGTGAGGCCATGGCGGCGACCACCGTGTCGTCGAACGACATCACCGACAGCTCGCGCGGCACGGTGATGCCCAGCTGCCGGGCGGCCTCCAGGGCGCCGAGGGCCTGGGCGTCGCTCGCGGCGAAGAGAGCCGTCGGCCGATCGTGCCGGTCCAGGAGGTCGCGGGCGGCGCGCAGGCCCTCGTCGTAGTCGAAGTCGGTCGCCCGGACGATCGCCGGGTCGTACGGGATTCCGGCCTCCGCAAGGGCGGCGCGACAGCCGTGCAGGCGCGCGGACCCGGCCAGCGAGTGCGGCCGGCCGGCCAGCATGCCGATCCGGCGGTGCCCCAGCTCGATCAGGTGCTGGACGGCGGTCGTCGCACCGTGCCAGTTCGTCACTCCGATGCTCGGGATGTCCGGCGACGGGGCGTTGAGGGGATCGACGAGCACGACCGGCAGCCGCTGGTCCAGGATCCGGCGCTGGTCCTGCTCGGCGAGCGTGGAGATGACGATGACGACTCCGGCGGCGCCGAGCGCCACGGACTGCCCCAGCCACTGGGAGATCGAACGCCGCCCGGTGGTGCCCACGGTCGTGTGGACGCCCAGTTCGGCCGCCGATTCCACGATGCCCCGGACCACTTCCAGGGTGTACGGGCCGTCCAGGTCCCGGAACACGGCCAGGATCTGCCGGGGGCGGCGCGCCTCGCCCTCCCAGGGCCGGACGTAGCCTCGCTCGGCCAGCAGCGCCTCGATCCGGGCCCGCGTCGGCTCGGACACGTCACGTCGCCGGTGGACGACCTTCGACACCGTCGCGAGCGAGACGCCGGCCTCGACCGCTATCGAGGTGAGAAGCCCGCGCCGGGCGCTCGGGCGCGACCTGGCTGTGCCGGTCACTTCGGCGTGGACCTCCCGCTCGGCGTTCCCTGATCATGCGCGGAGTGAAGCTACACGCCAGGAGGGCGGGGCCGTTCGGAGATGGACGCCCGACAGTGCGGGGACCTGCGGATACGTCACGGCTGACGGTCTACGAAAGTCTTTCGTGGCCGAAACTGTCTCCTCTTGCAGGCTCCGCGCAGCCTGTTCGAGCCGCTCGGGCACATCGCTTCTGTCCGACGCCAGAGAGGCGGGTGCTCACTGTGCGGTGACGCCGCGCGGCACCGACGTGGAGGTACGCAGCACCAGTTCCGTCGCGAGCTCGATCCGAGGGGAGGCCGGCGGCCGTCCCTCGGCCAGGTGCAGCAGTACCCGCGTGGCCTCGTGACCCAGTTCCTCGAAGGGCTGGCGGACCGCGCTCAGCGGCGGGCAGGCCATGGCCGCCACGAGCGTGTCGTCGAAGGACATGACCGCGAGGTCCTCCGGAACGCCGAGCCCCTGCTGACGGGCGGCCTCCAGGACGCCGAGCGCCTGCGCGTCGCTGGCCGCGAAGACGGCCGTGGGGGGATTTACGGTGCGCAGGATCTGCAGACTGGCGAGCAGCCCCTCCTCGAAGTCGAAGTCGGTCGAGCGCACGATCGCCGGGTCGTAGGCGATCCCCGCCTCCTCCAGGGCGGCCCGGTAGCCGTGCAGCCGTGCCGCCCCGGCCAGCGAGTGCGCACGCCCCGCGACCATGCCGATCCGGGTGTGCCCGAGCTCCAGCAGGTGCTGTACTGCCTCCCTGGCCCCGCTCCAGTTCGTCACCCCGATGCTCGGGATGTCGTGGCTCGGCGCGCTGAGCGGATCGACCAGCACCACCGGCAGTCCCTGCTCGGCGATGCGGCGCTGGTCGTCCTCGGCCAGCATCGAGATCACGATGATCAGCCCGGCCGCGCCGAGCGCCACACTCTCCTGAAGCCACTGCGAGATCGGGCGATGGCCGGTCGTTCCCGTCACCACGTCGATGCCGAGCTCGTCCGCCGCCGCCACGATCCCGCGGACGACCTCCAGCGTGTACGGACCGGACAGGTCCCGGAACACCGCGACGATCTGCCGCGGCCTCGCGGGATCCCTCTCTCCCGGGCGCACGTACCCGTACCGGCCGAGCAACTCCTCGACCCGGGCCCGGGTCGCCGCGCCGACGTCACGGCGACGGTGCACCACCTTCGAGACGGTGCTGAGCGATACCCCGGCCTCACCGGCTATGGCCGTCAGCAGACCGTACGACGCGTCCCGGTGCGCCTTGCCCTGAGCTGTCACCCGTTGCCTGTTCTTCTCGTCGACACCTACGCGCTCACGCGCCCCGTGTCGCTCGCGGCGATCCCGCTGCAAGTTAACGGGACAGCGGCGTACGAACAAGACACGGGCTCCGACGAACGGACTCAGGCGGTGCGGTGACCGTCAGGCCTCGCCCTCAGCCGGAGATCCTCCACCCTGGGATCCCTCGGACCGGGAGCCCCCGCTCTGGGGTCCGCCACTCTGGGAGCCCCCGTTCTCGGAGCCGCCGTTCTGGGAGCCCCCGTTCTCGGAGCCGCCGTTCTGGGAGCCCCCGTTCTCGGAGCCGCCGTTCTGGGAGCCCCGGTCCTGGGAGCCTCCGTTCTGGGAGCCTCCGTTCTGGGAGCCCCCCTCCTGGGAGTCCCCACCGTGGGAGCCGTCGGAGTACGAGCTCTCAGACGTCGTGGATCTGCACTGCTTCTGCTCCTTCGTGTTGTTCGAAGGTCCGAACACCACAGTCCGGAGCAGGCTCTCGATGCCCTGCTGCGACTTGACGGACACCGCGCATCCGTCACGGTCGGCCGCTGCGGCGGCCTGGGCCACGGCAGGTGCGGCGGAGGTCATGGCTGCCGCGAGGCCGATGAGGGCCGCGGCGGCCGAGTGCGCGAAGGATCGGTTCAGGGTGTGCAAACGCGAAGTCTTCATGATCACACTGTGAGCGGAGCGAACTCCGGGAGGAAGGCTGACAGCCCCTCGCGCAGGCAACTCGACCCGATCGTGTGATCCCTCGGTCACCGAGCGGTTCTGTGGCGCACTGAAATCATCGCCACGAACGCACCGAAAGGGAAACGCAGAGGATTTCGCGCATCCGCTGCCGGAAATATCCCGTCGGGTCGATGAGTCCCATATCCGCGAGACCACCGCCGACCTCTTGCCGATTTCGTGGCGAACATGTGTGGATCGTGTAGCCGTACCCCATGCGGCGGGGGCGTATAAACCTGTCAGTGCCGATTCGAACCATTGAGGTTCCCGGAGAAGGCTTGCGGCAAATACATCCGTCCAGTAACCAGGTGAATCATGAACTTGTTCCACCGCGCTGCGTCCCTCCGCCGCTCGGCAGCCCCCACCGCACCGGAACCCCCGGCCCACCCCCCGGCCGCCACCCCCGCCGGTCCGCCGGATCCCGCCCTGGCCACGCTGACCGGAGAGTGGGTGATCGACCCGGCGCACAGCCGGATAGGCTTCTCCGTCCGGCACGCCATGGTGACGACGGTGCGCGGGGCCTTCACCGAGTACCAGAGCCGGCTCTACTTCGACGGCCGCGACCCGGCTCGCTCGCGGGCCGAGATCATGCTGTCCACCGCCAGCGTCGACACCGGCGTGGAACAACGCGACGCCCACCTGGTCGGCCGGGACTTCCTGGACGCCGCGAACCACCCGCGCATGCGTTTCACCAGCACCGCCGTGCAACCCGTGGGCACCGACGTGTATCGCATGACCGGCGACCTCACCATCAAGAACACCACCGGCCCCGTTGTCCTGGAACTCACCTACATAGGACACGTGACGGACCCCTTCGGTTATCAGCGGGTCGGATTCGACGGCACCACCACCATCAATCGGTCCGATTGGGGCCTTACGTACAACACAAGGCTGGCCGAGGGCGGGGCCATGGTGAGTGAGAAAGTACGTCTTCAGTTCGATATCGCCGCTATTCGCACCGCTCCCGCCGGCTGACGGAACATCGGGCCGTTGCGCCAAGAGGACGACGACTACAAAAAGGCAGTTTTCATGGTCTCCTTTTCATCCTGACCGCTAGCGTGCGGCCCATGGACGATCTGGAGCTGGATCACTGCCCCTGGCTGTTCGCCGAGGAGGCGTCCGCGGAGCAGCGGGCCGCGCAGCGGGAGCGGCAGCGGTCGCTCGGCGGGGACTCCGAGGTCGGCGAGCGGTGTTACGTGGCCGGGTCCGCGGCGGTGTTCCCGGGCCGGCTGCGGCTAGGCGACGACTCGTACATCGCCGCGCACGCCTACGTCACCGGAGACGTGGCCACGGGCACGGACTGCACGCTGAATCCCTTCACCGTCGTCCGGGGCACCGTCTCCCTGGGCAACGGGGTGCGGATCGGTGCGCACACCTCGCTGCTGGGCTTCAACCACTCCATGGCACCCGACCGGCCCGTCTTCCGGCAGCCGCACAGCAGCGAGGGCATCACCGTCGGGGACGACGTGTGGATCGGCTCGCACGTGGTCGTCGTGGACGGGGTGACCATCGGAGACCACTGTGTGATCGGTGCCGGGGCGGTGGTCACCAAGGATCTGCCGGCGTGGACGGTGGCGGCGGGGAACCCGGCACGGCCCCTTCGCGACCGGCGCGACGCGGGCGACGGAGGCGGGGCGGGAGCCCGGCCGTCGTCCCGAGCGGCGACGGACGCGGGTGACGCCCTGTCGCGGTTCGCCGACACGGCTCGCGCGCAGGCCGCCGGGCTCATCGCCCGCTGCTGGGACGGTGAACGGTACGCCGACCGTCCCGGCGCGGCACCCACCGTACGGGCGCACTGCGACGCCGTGGAGATCGCGGATCTGCTGCTGGGCTCGGCGCCGGCGGAGCTGACCGCCGAGGAGCACGTCGGGCGACTGGCGGGCCTGCAGGACGCGGACACCGGGCTGGTTCCGGAGTTCGGCGAGCCGGTGCCGGTGGCGGAGGCCGACGGCTTCGTGGGCGAGGGGCCCGCGCTGTACCACGTCCTCTCCGTCGGGTACGCCCTCGACCTGTTGGGCACCGCGTTCCCTCACCCGGTGCGCGGCGTACGGGAGATGACCGCCCGTCAGCTCGCCGCACGGCTGGAGGGGCTGCCCTGGCGGGACGGGGCGTGGGGTGCCGGGGCGTGGATCGACGCGTGGGCGACCGCGGCGCACTGGAACCTGCGGCGCGCCGAGGGGGACGGTGTGGAGCCCGGCACGCTGGAGGCGCTGTTCGGCTGGCTGCTGACCCGGGCCGACCCGTGGACGGGGATGTGGGGCAGCCCCTCGCCCGAGGCCGGGCGTATCCAGGTGGTCAACGGCTACTACCGGCTGACCCGTGGGTCCTTCGCCCAGTTCGGGGTGCCGGTGCCGCACCCGGAGCGGGTCGTGGACGCGGTTCTGGACCACGCTCGCGACACGCGCCACTTCGGGCCTGGCCGGGAGAACGCCTGCAACGTGCTGGACGTCGCCCATCCGCTGTGGCTGTGCGGCCGGCAACGGGGAGCGCTCGCCGGGGACGGCGGTTACCGTTCGCCCGAGATCCGCGCCTGGGCCGAGCGCCAACTCGCCACCGCACTCCCCCGCTGGCACGACGGCCAGGGTTTCGGCTTCGGCGCCGGAACCGCCGGTCCGGGCCCCGCCCCGGGCCTCCAGGGCACCGAGATGTGGCTGGCGATCATCTGGCTCCTCGCCGACCTCCTGGGCCGCTCCGACGCCCTGGGCTACCGGCCCCGCGGCGTCCACCGCCCGGAGCCGTCCCGCCGTGCGGAGCCGTCCCGCCGCACGTGAGGCGCCCCCACGCACGTGAGGCGTACCTGAGGCGCCCGCGGAACGCGTACGGGCCCCGCACCACGAGCGGGAGAATCCCGTGGTGCGGGGCCCGTGCCGTATGCCGGCCTCGACCGTCGTTCGCGGTCCGGCCGGGTCCGACGGATCAGCCCAGCGCGGCGTGCTCGCGCCGCTCCGGCTCCTCGGGCGTCGGCAGCAACATCTCCTCGTACCGGCCCAGTGCCAGCACGAAGCCGAGCATCAGGATCGGGGTGATCACAGCGAGTACCGCCATGGTGTGTCCTTCCCCAGGAACAGTGCGGTGGGGGGTGTGATCCGGGTCTCCCCGTGGCGGACGGGTAAACCCGCCGGTGAGCCCGTGTCGTCGTCCGGTCTACGGGTACGCGGTCGCCACCCCGAAGATCTGGAGGGAGTCATGCAGCGAGGCAGCGACCGGCTGAGCGTCCATCGCGACGACGAGATGAAGCACGAACTGCAGGGTCTGCTCCGCTCGGGCCACCCCACCCGCACGGAGGAGTGGCACGACCCGGAGCCGACCGCCGACGACGACCCGGAGGTCGCGGGCGGCCCCGTGACACCGACTGGTTCACCTGCCCGCATCGAGGCACTGCGCTACGAGTTGGGCCGCATCCTGGGCCGGACCTCCTTCCCCGCCCGACCCCGCGAACTGATCGGCGTCCTGCGTGAGAAGCACGCCCCGGACGCCCTGATCGAGTCCCTGGAACGGCTCCCGAGGAACACGCGGTACGGCACCGCGCACGAACTCGCGGAAGCGGTCGTACGGGTCGCGGAACGCGGCGGGGAGAGTCCCTGAGGAGGGCGCGGAACCCGCACACGACCAGGACGCATAGGCATTCCCCTCGGGGGTACTGCGGCGTCGTCACCTTGACGACCGCCCCGTACCTCGACAGCCCGGGGAACGCCGGGAAACGTAGGAAAGGACCACACCATGGCTGATTTCGTCAGGGAGGTCATGACTCCCGGCGTCGTCGCGGTCCGCCCGGACGCCTCACTCGTGGAAGCCGCGCAGCTGATGCGGGCGCAGGACATCGGAGATGTCCTCGTGGCCACCGAGCAGGAGGTCATCGGCGTACTCACCGATCGCGACATCACGCTGCGTGCCGTGGCCGACGGCGCCGACCCGCTCACGGTGAGCGCCCAGGCCGTCTGCACGCCCGATCTGGTCATGATCGGCCCCGACGACGCCGTGTCCGCCGCGGTCGAGCTGATGCGCGACCACGCGGTACGGCGGCTCCCGGTCGTCGAGAACGGGCACGCCGTGGGGATGGTCAGCCTCGGGGACCTCGCGGTGTCCCAGGACCCGGAGTCGGCCCTGGCCGACATCAGTCGTGCCATGCCGGACAGCTGGCCGGGCCCGACCCCCGCCTGAGCGGGGTGGGACGGACATGAACCGGCCTCAGCCGTCCGCGGGGGAGACCCGGCGCACCCGACGGGCGCCGGACGCCCCGCGGACGCCGGCCCCCGACCACTCGCGCGCCCCCGTCCTGGAAGCGCTCGAACGGCATCACCGCTCCCGGCGGTACGCCTTCTCGCCGCCCGGTCACAAGGGCGGCTCCGGCGTCGACGCGCGGGTGGCCCTGACCCTCGGCCAGGACGTGTTCGCCTCCGACGTGCTGGCGCTCAACGGGCTGGACGACCGTCGGATGTCGGGAGGCTACCTGGAGCGGGCCGAGGAGCTGATGGCGGACGCGGTGGACGCGGACCGGGCGTACTTCTCGACCTGCGGCAGCTCGTTGTCGGTGAAGGCGGCGATGCTGGCGGTCGCGGGCCCCGGCGAGAAGCTGCTGATCACGCGCAACGCCCACAAGTCCGTGATCGCGGGCGTCATCCTCGCCGGGATCGACCCGGTGTGGGTGCGCCCGCGCTGGGACGCCGGGCACCATCTGTCGCATCCGCCGGGCCCGGAGCAGGTCGTGGAGGCGTTTCGGAGGGCGCCCGACGCCAAGGGCATGCTGCTGGTCACGCCGACGGCGTACGGCACGTGCGCCGACATCGGCGGGATCGCCGAGGTGTGCCACGAACGGGGCAGGCCCCTGATCGTGGACGAGGCCTGGGGCGCTCATCTGCCGTTCCACGAGGACCTGCCGAGCTGGGCCATGGACGCGGGCGCGGACCTGTGCGTCACGTCCGTGCACAAGATGGGCGCGGGCCTGGAGCAGGGATCGGTGTTCCATCTGCGGGGCGGCCTGGTCGATCCGGCGGTGCTGCGGCTGCGTGGCGACCTGCTCAACACGACCAGTCCGTCGGTCCTGATGTGGGCCGCGCTCGACGGCTGGCGGCGCCAGATGGCCGAGCACGGCCGTGAACTCCTGGAGGACGCCCTGACACTGGCGGGCCGGGTGCGCGAGCAGGTCGCCGCGCTCTCCGGGCTCGTCCCCCTCGAGGCGGACGAACTCGTCGGGGACGAGAGGGCGTTCGCGTACGACCCGCTGATGGTGGTGATCGACGTCTCGGGCCTCGGCACGAGTGGCTACGCGGCCGCCGACTGGCTCAGACAGCACCGCCAGGTGGACGTCGGACTCGCCGACCACCGTCGCGTCGTCGCCCAACTGACCCACGCCGACACGGAGGAGACCTGTGTGGCCCTTCTGGACGCCCTGACGGAACTCGTGAAACAGCGCGGGACGCTGCCACCGCCCGTGCCGGTACACCTGCCGCCCCCGGAGGGGCTGGAGCTGGAGCAGGTGATGCTGCCCCGCGACGCCTTCTTCGGGCCCGCCGAGGACGTACCGACCGAGCGGGCGGTGGGCCGCGTCGCCGCCGAACCCGCGAGCCCCTATCCGCCCGGAGTGCCGGTGATCTGTCCCGGCGAGCGGATCAACCGGGAGGTCATGGAGTACCTGTCGTCCGGGGTGGCGCACGGCATGTACGTGCCGGACGCCTCCGACCGGTCCCTGCGCACACTGAGGGTGGTGGCCGAATGACCCGCGACCGCGCAGCCGGAATCAGTTCGCCGAGCGCGACCGTCGACGTGGGCGACGTGACGACCCGCTATCTCCTGTACGGCCTGCTGCCGTCCTGGTTCGTGCCGGGCGTGGCCGACTGGGTGATGCACCGGCGCACCCGGATCGAGGAGACGGCGGGGACGAAGGAGTCGCTGATCCACTCCCTGATGATGGCCGAGGTCGGCCTCCCCATCGCGCTGACCCTGCGCTACGAGGTCAACCCGCTGCTGTTGTCGGTGCAGTTGGGCGGTGCGGCCGTGCACGAGGCGACCGCGCTGTGGGACGTGCGGACCGCCGTGAAGAGCGACCGCGAGGTCAAGCCGATCGAGCAGCACATCCACAGCTTCCTGGAGTCGCTGCCCTTCGCGGCGCTCGCCTCGCTGATGTGCCTGCACTCCGACCAGGTGAGGTCACTGCTGCGCGGCGGCGAGGGCGACCCGGACGCGTGGCGGCTGGTGCCGAGGCGCCGCCCGCTGTCCCGCGGCTACCTCACGGGCATCGCCGCCGCGATCGGCACGTGCGTACTGCTGCCGTACGGCGAGGAACTGCTGCGCTGCGTGCGCGCGGGCCGGCGGAACAGGAAGCGCGCCGGAGACGAAGCGAACTGGCATGCAGCCGACTGGAACACAGCAGACCGGCATGCCGTGAAAGGACATTGAGACATCATGCGTATCGCATTCCTGACCGCACCCGAGGGCGTCGAGCAGATCGAGCTCACCGATCCGTGGCAGGCCGCGAAGGACGCCGGCCACGAGCCCGTGCTGGTGTCGACGAAGCCGGGTGAGATCCAGGCCTTCGACCACCTCGACAAGGCGGACACGTTCCCCGTGGACGAGGTCGTGGGCGAGGCCTCCGCGAACTCCTTCGGCGCCCTGGTCCTGCCGGGCGGCGTGGCCAACCCGGACTTCCTCCGCATGGACCCCAAGGCCGTGTCGTTCGTCCGCGACTTCTTCGAGCAGGGCCTCCCCGTCGCCGCGATCTGCCACGCCCCGTGGACGCTGGTCGAGGCGGACGTCGTGCGCGGCCGCACACTGACCTCGTGGCCGAGCCTGCGGACCGACATCCGCAACGCCGGCGGCACGTGGGTCGACGAACAGGTCACGATCGACGACAACGGCCCGGGCAAGCTGGTCACCAGTCGCAAACCGGACGATCTGAAGGCGTTCCGCGACGCGTTCCTGCACGTGTTCGCCGAGGAGGCCGCCTGATGACGTCCCCCGACGACCGGAAGCAGCGGCACCGCGAGGCCTTCCACGCGGACGACCCCGCGGGCGGGCCGCTGACCACCGACCAGGGCGTGGAGGTCGACCACACCGACGACTCGCTGGCCGCCGGCGAGCGCGGGCCGACCCTGATGGAGGACTTCCACTTCCGGGAGAAGCTCACCCGCTTCGACCACGAGCGGATCCCGGAGCGGGTGGTGCACGCGCGGGGCGCGGGCGCGTACGGCTACTTCGAACCGTACGAGTCCTGCGCGGAGTTCACCCGTGCCGCCTTCCTCCAGGACCCGTCCGTACGGACTCCGGTCTTCGTGCGGTTCTCGACGGTGCAGGGCCCGAAGGGCTCGGCGGACACCGTGCGGGACGTGCGCGGCTTCGCGACCAAGTTCTATACGTCGGAGGGCAACTACGACCTCGTCGGGAACAACTTCCCCGTCTTCTTCATCCAGGACGGCATCAAGTTCCCCGACTTCGTGCACGCGGTGAAGCCCGAGCCGCACAACGACATCCCGACCGGCGCGTCCGCGCACGACTCCCTGTGGGACTTCGTGTCGCTGCAGCCGGAGACGCTGCACGCGATCATGTGGCTGATGTCGGACCGGGCGATCCCGCGCAGCTACCGCATGATGCAGGGCTTCGGTGTGCACACCTTCCGGTTCGTGACCGCGGACGGGAAGGGCACGTTCGTGAAGTTCCACTGGAAGCCGAAGCTGGGTGTGCACTCGCTGGTGTGGGACGAGGCGCAGGAGTGCCAGGGCCGGGACCCGGACTTCAACCGGCGGGACCTGTGGGACGCGATCGAGGCGGGCGAGTACCCGGAGTGGGAGCTGGGCGTCCAACTCGTGCCGGAGGAGGACGAGTTCGCGTTCGACTTCGACCTGCTCGACGCCACGAAGGTCATTCCGGAGGAGCAGGTGCCGGTACGGCCGATCGGCCGCATGGTGCTGGACCGCAACCCGGAGAACTTCTTCGCCGAGACGGAGCAGGTCGCGTTCCACACTGCCAACGTCGTGCCGGGCATCGACTTCACCAACGACCCGCTGCTCCAGGCCCGCAACTTCTCCTACCTGGACACGCAGCTGATCCGGCTCGGCGGCCCCAACTTCTCCCAGCTGCCGGTGAACCGCCCGGTCGCCCCCGTACGCAACAACCAGCGCGACGGCTACCACCAGAGCAGGGTCCACTCGGGAACGAACTACTTCCCGAACTCCCTAGGCGGCGGCTGCCCCGCCCACGCCGGCGCCGACAGCAGCGCCTACACGCACTACGCGGAACGAGTGGACGGCGCCAAGATCCGGCAGCGCAGCGAGAGTTTCAAGGACCACCACAGCCAGGCCGCGATGTTCTGGAACAGCATGGCGGACTGGGAGAAGCAGCACATCGTGGAGGCCTTCCGCTTCGAGCTCGGCAAGGTCGGCGCGCGAACGGTCCGGACCCGCACGGTCGAGGAACTCGTCAAGGTCGACCCGGAGCTGGCCACGCAGGTGGCCCAGGGCATCGGGGTTCCCGTGCCGGAGCGGAACGAGTCGGTGGCGCACAAGGTGATCTCCCCCGCCCTGAGCCTGGAGTCGCTGCGCGGCGGCGGCTCGATCCGGACCCGGCAGGTCGCGGTGCTCGTCGCCGACGGCGTGGACGCCGAGCAGGTCACCACGGCACGCGACGCCCTGGCGGCCGAGGGCGCGATCGTGGAGGCGATCGCCGCCCAGGACGGGACCGTGCTCGGCTCGGACGGCGAGAGCTACGCCGTGGACCGGGCGCTGCCGACCGTGGCGTCCGTGCTGTACGACGCGGTGCTGCTGCCCGGCGGCCCCACCGGCACCCCTGCTCACGCGGGCGACCCGGACGTCATGCGGTTCGTGCGGAGCGCCTACCGGCACGGCAAGCCGGTCGGAGCCCTCGGCTCGGGCGTCGGCCTGGTCGCGGCGCTGGAGGCCGACGGGCTGCGGCTGTCCTCCGAGTTCCACCACGTGGTCACCGACCGCGGCGTGGTCACGGACACGGCCCCGGGCACCCCGAGCGAGGAGTTCCTGCGGTCGTTCGTGGAGGAGATCGGGGCTCACAGGCACTGGGACAGGCCACAGGTGCGCAGCTGACGACCGTGGCGCTTCGCGCCCTGTAAGGGGCGCGAAGCGCCTCTCAGGGGCGCGGGGCTGTGTCGAATATGCGGCTCCGCCGCGTGGGCGCGACAAGCCACGACGAACCCGGGGCCCCGCAAACAACAGCAAGTCCCGAGCTCTAGGGCCGCCGCCCCAACAGGCACAGCAACTTCGTCTGCACATCAGCCCCCGCAGGGGGCTCCACCGGCTCCGCGAACAACCCACTCTTCGCCAACTCCGCCGCGTACGGCGTCACTTCCCGCACAGCGAACTGAATCAGACTGTCCGGCAGCCGCTCCTCCGCCCCGATGCCACGCGACAGGTCCCAGCTGTGAACGACGAGATCGGCGACCATCTGCCCGCAGTAGTTCGCGGCCGTGGTGTCGCCGTAGGACAGGTGGACCGTACGGTGGAGCGCCCCCGACTCGGTGAACGCGTCACGGGCGGCGCGGGCCGAGGTGTCCCAGGAGGCCGCCGGGTCGGAGCCGAGCATGTCGCCGTCGAACGTGTCGCCGACCTCCTCGATCATGCGGCCGTCGCGGACCAGCGGCGGCACCCACAGCTGCTCGGAGACGAGGTGGTTCACGAGGTCGCGCACCGTCCACTCGGTGCAGGGCGTGCCCGCCTCCCACTGGTCGTCACGGACGGCGTGGACGCGCGTGTCGAACAGGCCGAGGGCCTCCTCCAGCCGGGTGAGCAGCGGGTTCGCGTGCGCTCTGCGGGTCATGACTCCGCGAGTCCCCGGCACCGCGCACCCTCGCGCGTGCGGCCGGCTGCCACCGGGCGGCGGGGGTTGCGGCGCAGGTACTCGCCCTCCAGCTGCGCCATGCGCACGTTGTGGGCACGCAGCGCGTCGTTCGATCCGTACAGCAGCGTGTCATGGCGTGTGCGGTGGATCGTCTCCAGCTCTTTCATCAGTTGCTGGTCGTCCAGCCGGCCCGGGTCGACTCCGTTCATGGTGGTACCCCACTCGTCGTGTCCTTCGGTGCCGTCCGGGTACCCGCCCGGCAAGCATTACCCGAGCGGCATCCGGGAGGGAGCCATGGATCTCGCCTTTCTGCATCCACTCTACGAACATCCGGGGCCCTGGGCCTCCGTGTACGTCGGCACGTCCTCGCACACGGAGTCCACTCCGCACGAGCGCTCCCTGGTGGCCCAGGCGGTGTCACGGGAGCTCGCCGCCCAGGGCGCCGACGAGCCGACCTGCGCGGCCGTGCACCGGGCGGTGGACGAGCTGCGTCACGCCTCCGAGCCTCATGGCAGGGCCTTCTTCGCCCGGTCGGGCGAGGTGGTGCTGGATCCGCCGCTCGCGTACGCGCCGCCGGGCACCTCGGCCCACTGGTCACCGCTGCCGCGTGCCACCCCACTGCTGGAGCTGGCCGGGGAGGACCCGGTGTGCGTGGTGGCGTACGTGGACCGGCGGGGCGCGGACTTCGAGCTGCGCGGCTCGCGGGGCAGCCAGGACGCCGGGGCGGTGGCGGGGCGGCAGTGGCCCGTACACCGTACGAGCTCGGCCGACTGGTCGGAGCGGCACTTCCAGCTGCGGGTGGAGAACACCTGGGAGCACAACGCGGCGGAGATCGCCGACGCGCTCGCCGTGTGCCAGGAGGAGACCAAGGCCGACCTGCTGGTCCTCGTCGGCGAGGAGCGCGAGCGGCGCACCGTGCGCGAGCGGCTGCCCCAGCGGCTGCGGGACCGCGTGGTGGAGGCCCGGCACGGCGCCGGCAGCCGACTGCTGGACGACGACGTGGAACGGGTCCGTGCCGAGCATGTGCACCGCCGGGCCGCGGAGGAGCTGGAGCGGTTCCTGGCGGGGCGGTCCCCGGACGCCGAGGGGCGCACGGCCGCCGTGGAGGGCGTGCCCGCGCTGGTGGAGGCGGCCCGTGAGCACCGTATCGACGAGCTGCTGGTCCGCCCGGACGGGCCCGACGCGCACCGCGAGGTGTGGATCGGCGAGGACCCGGACCAGCTGGCGGTGCGGCGCACGGAGCTGAAGACGCTGGGTGAGCAGAACTCGTGGGCGGCCCGCGCCGACGACGCCCTGCTGCGTTCGGCGGTCGCGACGGACGCGCCGGCGCTCTCGGTGACGGCGGCCACGGCGGACGAGGTGCCCGTGGGCGGACTGGGGGCGCTGCTGCGCTGGAAGTGATCCCTCGAAGTCACCGCTGGACGTGACAGCTGGATGTAACAGCCGGACCTAACCGCTGGAAGTAACCGCTGGTGGGCCCCCTGCCCCGGCAGGGGGCCCACCTCTGCTGCCGGGCGCTCATCTGGCGCGCTCCACCCTCCGCTCGTCCCACACCGGCTCCGGCGTCTCGCGTACGCGGCCGTCGGAGCCGAAGACGAGATAGCGGTCGAACGAGCGAGCGAACCAGCGGTCGTGGGTGACCGCGAGGACCGTGCCCTCGAAGGCCTCCAGCCCCTCCTGGAGGGCCTCCGCGGACTCCAGGTCCAGGTTGTCCGTGGGCTCGTCCAGCAGCAGTGCGGTGACGCCCTCCAGCTCCAGGAGCAGGATCTGGAAGCGGGCCTGCTGACCGCCGGAGAGCCGGTCGAAGCGCTGCTCGGCCTGGCCGGTCAGTTCGTAGCGGCGCAGCCGGGACATGGCGGCCCCCCGGTCCTGGGCGTGCTCCTTCCACAGGATGTCGAGGAGTGAGCGGCCTTCCAGCTCCGGGTGGGCGTGGGTCTGCGCGAAGTGTCCGGGAACGACCCGCGCGCCCAGCTTCCACCGCCCCGTGTGCGCCACGTCGTCGCCCGCGAGGAGGCGCAGGAAGTGCGACTTGCCCGAGCCGTTGGAGCCCAGGACCGCGACGCGTTCGCCGTAGAAGACCTCCAGGTCGAAGGGTTTCATCAGCCCGGTGAGTTCGAGTCCCTCGCAGGTGACCGCCCGTACGCCGGTGCGGCCCCCCTTGAGCCGCATCGTGATGTCCTGCTCGCGCGGCGGCTCCGGTGGTGGGCCCGCCTCCTCGAACTTGCGCAGCCGGGTCTGGGCGGCGCGGTAGCGGGAGGCCAGGTCGGCGCTGTTCTCCGCCGCTTGACGAAGCGTCAGCACGAGCTTCCTCAGCTGGGCGTGCTTCTCGTCCCAGCGGCGCCTGAGTTCCTCGAACCGTTCGAAGCGCTGCCGCCGGGCCTCGTGGTAGGTGGCGAAGCCGCCGCCGTGCACCCACGCGTCCGCGCCCGCCGGGCCCGGTTCCACGCTCACGATCTTCTCGGCGGCACGGGCGAGGAGCTCCCGGTCGTGCGAGACGAAGAGCACGGTCTTGCGGGTCTCCTTCAGCCGCTCCTCCAGCCAGCGCTTGCCGGGGACGTCGAGGTAGTTGTCGGGCTCGTCGAGGAGCAGCACCTCGTCGGTACCGCGCAGCAGGGCCTCCAGCACGAGCCGCTTCTGCTCGCCGCCGGACAGGGTGCGCACCTGTCGCCACTGTGCCTTCTCGTACGGCACGCCGAGCGCGGCCGTGGTGCAGATGTCCCAGAGCGTCTCGGCCTCGTACCCGCGCGCCTCGGCCCAGTCGGCGAGGGCCTGCGCGTACCGGAGCTGGGCGGCCTCGTCGTCCACGGTCATGATGCCGTGCTCGGCGGCGTCCACGGCCTCGGCCGCCTGCCGGATACGCGGCGGCGCCACGGACACCAGCAGGTCGCGCACGGTCGTCTCGTCCCGCACCGACCCCACGAACTGCCGCATCACGCCCAGCCCGCCGCTCACCGCCACGCTCCCGCCGTGCGGCTTCAACTCGCCCGACAGCAGTCGCAGCAGGGTGGTCTTCCCGGCTCCGTTGGGCCCGACGAGGGCGACGATGGCCCCCTCCCCCACCCGGAACGACACGTCGCCGAGCAGCGCCCTCCCGTCGGGAAGGTCGTACTCCAGATGCGCGGCTTCCAGGTGTCCCATGAGCAGGCATTCTCCGGGTCGCCCGGGCCGCCGTGCAAACGCGTTTCGAGCGATGCGCGACCTCGCCCTGGCGGCCCCGACTTGACAGGAAGTGGCTGCCCTGGGGTACCCGTGCCCCATGAGCCCAGATGTCGATCTCACCGACCGCCCCCCGGGTCACCACGTCCTCCGGGACCGTTTCCTGGCCGCGGACAGCCGCCTGTTCGAAGCGGTGGCGGCCCGTCACTGGCCGGGCGCCGACCACGTGCTGCCCCGGCTGAGCCGCGCCGCGAACCATGGCGTGCTGTGGTTCGCCACGGCGGCGGCCATCGCCGCGGCACGGAGCCCGAGGGCCCGCCGGGCGGCCGCCCGGGGCGTGGCGTCGCTGGCCCTCGCCTCGGCGACCATCAACACCCTCGGCAAGCGTTCGGTCCGCCGTCCGCGCCCGCTCCTCGACAACGTCCCGATGGTCCGGCAGCTCAAGCGGCAGCCGATCACCACGTCGTTCCCGTCGGGACACTCGGCCTCGGCGGCGGCCTTCGCGACGGGTGTCGCCCTGGAGTCCCGCGGCTGGGGTGCGGCCGTCGCGCCGGTGGCCGCCGCGGTCGCGCTGTCCCGCGTCTACACGGGCGTCCACTTCCCGAGCGACGTCCTGGTGGGGGCGGCCCTGGGCGTGGGCGCCGCCTACACCGTACGCGGGCTCGTGCCGACCCGGGACCTGCTTCCGCCGCCCGGCCGTCCGCGCGCCGAAGCGCCCATGGTTCCCGACGGCGACGGCCTGGTCGTCGTCTCGAACGGGGGCGCGGCGACCTCGGACCGCGTGCGCGCGCTGCAGCACGTCATGCCCCGTGCCGAGGTCGTGGAGTGCGCGCCGGGCGACCTGCGGACCGAGTTGGAGAAGGCGGCCACGCATGCCCGGGTGCTCGGCGTGTGCGGCGGCGACGGCACGGTGAACGTGGCGGCGGAGGTGGCCCTGCGGCACGACCTCCCCCTCGCCGTCCTCCCCGGCGGCACGCTCAACCACTTCGCGCAGGACCTGGGCGTCGAGGACGCACGGGACCTCGCCCGGGCGCTGCGGGACGGGGACGCGGTCCGAGTGGACGTGGGACGGTTCTCCTCGGGTGACACCGAGGGCGTGTTCCTCAACACGTGCAGTCTGGGCGTCTATCCGGAGCTGGTCCGCGAACGCGAGCGCTGGTCGCGGCTGATCGGCGGCTGGCCGGCGGGCGTGCTCGGCGCGGCGCGCGTCCTGCGCGCGGACCACCACCCGCTGCAGGCCCGGCTCCAGGAGCGGACGCGCCCGCTGTGGCTGCTGTTCGCCGGGAACGGCACGTACCACCGTATGGGCCCCGTCCCCGGCCGCCGCTACGACCTCGCCGACGGGCTGCTCGACGTCCGCGTGGTGCACGGCGACGGCCACCCGGCCGTGCGCCTGCTCGCCGCCGCGGCGGCGGGCCCGCTGACCCGCTCCCCCGCCCACGCGGCGGTACGCGTCGACCGCCTCCACGTGGAGGGCATCACCCCGGGCACGCTCCTCGCCTACGACGGCGAGGTCACCGAGATCTCCGGCGACCTGACCCTGAACAAGCTCCCGGAGGCGCTGACGGTCTACCGCCCGTTCACGCGCCCCTGAAGGGGCGCGGGGAACTGCGCGAGCAACCAGAGACAACCGTCAGCCCGCATCAAACACCAGGCCCCACGGCGGTCCCGTTTCAGCTACGCACAGCTCACATAGCGAGACGCAGGTCTCAATATTCGACACGAAGGCGTACCGTGCCGCATACCGTCCCGCGGAGCGCGCCGGCTCCGCGGGACCAGGACGCGACGAGGGGAACGGTCATGCCGAAGCCACGGGACACCGCCGTCTACACGCACGGGCACCACGAGTCGGTGCTGCGCTCGCACACCTGGCGGACGGCCGCCAACTCGGCGGCCTACCTCCTCGGTTCCCTCAAGCCCCACATGAAGATCCTGGACATCGGCTGCGGCCCGGGCACCATCACAGCGGACCTGGCCGAGCTGGTCCCGGACGGGCACGTCACCGGCGTGGACCGCGCTCCCGGCATCCTCGACCAGGCGCGGGCCACGGCCGCCGAGCGGGGCCTGGTGAACGTCGACTTCGCGGTGGCGGACGTCCACGCGCTGGACTACCCGGACGACACCTTCTGCGTGGTCCACGCCCATCAGGTGCTCCAGCACGTGGGCGACCCGGTGCGGGCGCTGCGCGAGATGGTCCGCGTGACCAGGCCGGGCGGTTACATCGCGGTCCGGGACTCCGACTACGCGGCGATGACCTGGTTCCCGCCGGCACCGGGCCTGGACGACTGGCTGGACCTGTACCGGCGGGTCGCCCGCGCCAACGGCGGGGAACCGGATGCGGGACGGCGGCTGCGGTCCTGGGCACTGCGGGCCGGCCTCACCGACATCACCGCCACGTCCACCACCTGGACGTTCGCCACGGCCGAGGAGCGGGCCTGGTGGAGCGGGCTCTGGGCGGACCGCACCCTGGCCTCCGCGTACGCGGAGCGCGCCACGGAAGGCGGCCACGCGACGCCGGAGGAGCTTCGGACGGTGTCCGGGGCCTGGCGGGAATGGGGACGCCAGGAAGACGGCTGGTTCTCCGTTCTGCACGGGGAGATTCTGTGCCGGAAGTGAAATCGTGGCCGAAAGTGAAATGTAACTGTGAGGCCTGATTCCGGGAATTCGGGTCACCCGTAAAGCAGGAGGTGTCAGAATGGTTCCCATCCTGCTTGTTCTGCTTTTGGCCCTGATTCTCTTCGGTGCCGGATTCGCGGTGAAGGTGCTCTGGTGGATCGCCCTCGCCGTCCTCGTGGTCTGGCTGCTGGGGTTCCTGGTGCGCGGCACGAGCACCGCGGGCACCCGGGGCCGCTGGTACCGCTGGTAGCGGCCCCGGTCCGGTAACACCGGTCCTGGGGTCAGTCCCGGGGAAGCAGTGGTCCGAGCGGCCCGAGGTCCAGATTCAGGTCCTCGGGCCGCAGGCCGTAGCGGTCGCGCAGTTCGGCCATGCGGTCCTCGAGCAGCATCAGGGTGAGCCCGATGCGCTCTTCCTGTTCCTCCGTCAACTCGCCCGTGTCGAACCGGCGCACGGCCTGCCGTTCCATGAGCTGGCGGAGCAGTTCGACGACGGTCAGGACGAGTTTCACAAGGTCGCGCTCTACCGTGTCGGGTTCGAGGTCGAGGCGGTTCCTGCCGGTGCTCACTTCACTCCAACTCCCCCCATGGTGCGGGGACCTGCTCGTTCACCGAACTGATGAGCGCGTTGAGGTCGATGCGGACGAGGTCGACGTCGGCGATGCGCAGGGTGAGGTCGCCGGTGATGACGACCCCGCCCGCGAGCAACCGGTCGAGCAGGTCGACGAGGGCGATCTCACGGCGTTCGACGACGGTCACGCGTCCTCCTCCTCGGCCCTTCCGGGACCTTCGGGACCTTCGGCCTCCCGCTGGGCTGCCTGCTCGGCCCCCTGCGCCTCCTCGGTGAAGGAGTAGGCGGCCCACGGCCCGGTGAGTTCGACGCGCAGTCCGGGGGCGTCGTCCTTCGTGCGGTCCACGGCTTCCACGAATTCTTCGGATTTTCCGCGCGGGACGAGATAGGCGGCGTTGAGTACGTTCCGGCCGGCGGATCCGGAAAGCGTGGGATTCTGGGGCGCGTGCAGCCGGAAATCCTCGGCACCTTCAGAAAGTGATTCGTGCAGTCGGCGGGCGAATGTCTCCGCCTTTTGCCACATGTCTTCGTGGGACCTGTTGCGCATACGCCGCTGCCGCAGATAGTCACGCCCGGACGCGGCCTTCTCGGGCGGGCGCTCGGTCGCGGCGGCCTCCGCGGCCTCCGTGTCGAGGTAGACCTTGACGCCCCACTCCACCCGGCCCTCCAGCCGGTCCAGCGTCCGCCGGAAGGCGTCCTCGCCCTCCTCCATCATGACGCGGACGCCACTGTCGTCCCGGAACACGGTGCCGAGCCGGAGCGGCAGGGGCGTGGTGACCGCGGTGAGCGCGTCGATCACGCCCTGGTGGGCCCGGGCCGTCGCCGTCAGCCAGTCCAGGTCCTCCAGGTGCGCCTTGAGGGGCCCCTCGGCGAAGTCGCGCTCGGGGACCTCACTGACGACGGCGATCAGGCCGTGGTGCGACATGAGCTTCGGCGGCGCGCCCGCGACCCCGGTCAGCTGGGACTGGAGCGCGGCGCCGAAGGGGCGGCACACGGCGTAGACGTACCGCAGTCCGGTCATCAGGACTCCTCCTCCTGCGGGCGGCTCCGCTCGCCCTCCTCCGACGACGGCTCGGCCCGGGAGCGGGCCCGGCCCTCCGGCAACGACTCGCTTGCCAGCCGTCCCTCCTCGATGGCCGCGAGCCGGGCGCGCAACTCGGCGTTCTCACGGTTGAGTTCCTCGCGGCGCGCCTTCGAGCTCAGCATCGGGTCGGTCTCCCACCAGTCGATGCCCATCTCCTTCGCCTTGTCGACGGAGGCGACGATGAGGCGCAGCTTGATGGTGAGCAGTTCGATGTCGAGCAGGTTGATACGGATGTCTCCCGCGATCACCAGCCCCTTGTCGAGGACGCGCTCGAGTATGTCGGCCAGGTTGGCGCTGCTTCCCTGACCGTACGGCTCCGGGGAGGCCCGATTGGGAAACGTCATCGCCTGCTCCCGCCCGCGGCGGCCCTGTCCTCGTCCTCTTCTTCCTCGTAGTCCTCTTCGGCGGCGTCCTCAGGGACCTCGTCCTCAGGGACCTCGTCCTCGGGGACCTCGTCCTCGGGGACCTCCTCGTCGCCCTCGTACTCCTCGCCCTCTTCGTACTCCTCGGGCTCCTCGTATTCCTCTTCGCCCTCTTCGTAGGCCTCGGGCTCCTCGTACTCGTCGCCCTCCTCACCGCTCTCCTCACGGCCGGAGGCTTCGGTCTCCTCCTCCTCGGACTCCTCCTCCGCCACGACGTCCTCGTGGCTGCGGACGACCTCGGCGTCGCGGATCTCGCCGCGCCAGCTGTCCTCCGCCTCGCCGCGCAGCGTGATGAAGCGGGCGAAGTGCTTGAGGTCGAGCCGGACCCGGCGGCCCTGGGCGCGCCAGATGTTGCCGGTCTTCTCGAAGAACCCCGAGGGGTAGTACTCGATCACCAGCAGGACACGGGTGAGGTTCTCACCGAGGCTGTGGAAGGAGACCACGCCCTTGGTGGTGCCCTTCGCGCCCTCCGACGTCCAGGAGATCCGGTCGTCGGGCAGCTGTTCGCGGGTGGTGGCCTTCCAGCTGCGGCTGGACCACCAGATCTTGGCATTCCAGTCGGAGTGCGTGTCGTCGTCGCGCTGCGCGCTCTTGACGCCCTTGGCGAAGGTGCTGAAGGTCTGGTACTGGGTCCATTGGTCGTAGGCGGTGCGCAGCGGCACGCCGACGTCGACGGACTCCATGATCACCGTGGGCTTGTGGCCCGAGCGGCCCTTGCCGTTCTTCTTGCCCTTGCCTCCGCCCAGGTTCTTCAGGGCGCCGGTCACGCTCTCCTTGGCGCGGCCCGCGCCGAGCTCCAGGGCGGAGCGCAGCGGCCCCTTGCCCTCGGCGAGCTTTCGACCGCCGTCGAGGGCGAGCTTGCCGAGACCGGGGCTGTTTCCGTCGGCGATGTCGTTGAGCTTCACGGTCGCCTCACCGAGCTTGCGCCCCGCGCCCGTGAGCAGACGCTGGGCCTGCGCGGCCAGATACTCCTGCGCCTCGGACTTGAGATGGTCGACGGCGGGGCTGTGGGCCAGACCCCCGAGCGGAGTCTCCTTCGCACCGTTCCCGGCCGACCCGGCGGTGTCCTTCGCCCGCCCGGTCACGGAACCGACAGTGTCAGTCATCGCTCCGGCCTCCCTTCATTTGCCCTGCGGATTCCGCCCCGTAGGGGGCGCGGGGAACGACGCGACCAGCCAGTACGGACCCGCACCCGGCCACATGCCGAACCCGGCAGACGAGACGGTCGCCCAATCCACCCGTCACCGTCCCCGCCTCCTCTCACGCCCCGAGTCGCTCGTGGCCTTGCGCGGAGCCGGCTTGGCGGAAGCCGCCTTCTTCGCGGGCGCCTTCTTCGCCGGGCGCCCCGGCGCCTTCTTGGCCGCGGCCTTCTTCGCCGGGGCCTTCTTCGCGGCCTTCTTCACCGGCTGCCCGGCCGCGGCCTTCTTGGCGGGGGCCTTCCTGGCCGACGGCTCCTCCTCGGGCTCCTCAGCGGGCTCTTCCTCCCGCTCCTCGCCGGAGGCCTCGTCGTCGGAGGCCTCGGTGCCGGGCACGTCAGGGGTCACCCCCGCGAGCCTGTCGCGCACCTGGGCGGTCCGTCCGTGCAGCCGGCCGGCGAGGCCTTCGATCTGCCGCTCGAGCAGAGCCCCACTGGCCGCCTTGCCGGCACCGCGCATCTCCTCACGGAGCTGGTCTCCCATCTCCTTGAACTGCGGGTTGTTCTGCAGTTGCTGGGACACCATGTCCGCGAGCGCCCGCGGGCTCAGATTCATCCGCTTGCCGGCCGCCAGCGTGCCGAGAGCGAACGCGAGCTTCATCTTCTTCGTTCGTCCCAGCACGTATCCGGCCCCGACAGCGAGGCCCAGTCCCACACGGTTCATCCTGTCGTCCCCTCACCTGTCGTTCCCGCACTCCTGCTCAGAGCGATCTCCAGCCGGTCCAGGAGCTCGTCCTCCAGACGGTCGAACTCCCCTTCATCGATCTCGCCCGCGTCGAGCCGCTGCTCGAGGCGGGCGAGATCGGCGCGGACGGCGGCCGGGTCGTAGTACTGGCGCTCGGCCTCGGCCACGACCTGTCTCACCGCCCAGAGGCTGCCGCGCACCGGCGCGAACGGCAGTAGCAGAACCTCGCTGATCAGTCCCATGACTGCACCTCACTCGATCTCACACGTGGGACTCCGCCTCGGCGGGCTCGGAAGGCCCCGGCTCCACGAAGCTGTACGGCGGCAGCGGCCCGTTGACCCGCACGTCGAGGTGCGGATGGCTCTTGCGGACCTCCTCGACGGCGGCGAGGAAGGAGTCGGCCGCCCCGTGGTCCACGAGGAACGACACGTTGGCGAGCCAGCCGGTGGACTCCGGGCCCGCGCTGACCGCCTCGGCGGCCGGCTCCAGCACCTGCTGCACCTGTGCCGCGTCCTCGGCCTCCAGGCCCTGCACGGCGGCCGCCACCATCTCACCGAGCTGCAGCCGCTGGTCGTAACTCCCGCCGCCCGCCTGCCGGTTGGCCTCGGCGGCGGCCCGGAGGTCGGGGTTCTGCGACATCACCCGGTGCAGCACGGCCTCCTCGTTGTGGCTGGCCTTGATGTTGTACTCGACCCTGCCGTCCAGGGCCAGAAGCCGCTCCTGGTAGTGCTCGGCACGCTCGGCCAGCACCCCGGTGACGGCCGCGTCGTCCGGGGCGACGCTGCCGAACCGCATGGGCAGCACGGCGCCGCCCGCTCCCGCCTCGCTCAGCACGTTCTGGTGGGCGAGCAGGTCCTTGCGCTTGGGGCGCAGTCCCTCGGGGGCGTCGCTGACGATGGCCGCCAGCCCGCCCTCCTTCAGGACGCGCACCGGACGCGCCGGGTCACCGACTCCGCCCATGTCCTCGGGGAGCGCGGGATGCGAACTCGCGGCGATGCCGTACACATACGTGCTCACTCCTGCTCCTCCCTCTTGCGCGAGCTCGTGCTCTTGCGGGCACGCGGCCGCGGTTCGGCCTGGCCCTCGTCACGGGCCTGCTTGAAGGCGTCGGAGATCGTCTCGGCGGCGCCGGACAGCGCCCCCTTCGACTTGCCGCGCGCTCCGGACTCGGTGACCTCACCGACGATCTCCGGCAGGCCCGGGCTCTTGCGCGGCCCGGCCTCCAGGTCGAGCCGGTTGCAGGCCTCCGCGAAGCGCAGATACGTGTCGACGCTGGCGACGACGACCCTGACGTCGATCTTGAGGATCTCGATACCGACAAGGGAGACCCGTATGAAGGCGTCGATCACCAGCCCCCTGTCGAGAATGAGCTCCAGAACGTCGTAGAGGCCGCTGGAACCGCCTCCGCCTCCGGACTGCTGTGCCGGTACTACGGTCATGCCGACCGTTCCTCCTTGTCTCTGTCGGGTTCTGTGCGGGGTCGCGCGGGCTTGTCGTCCCGCGGCTGTGCGTGACGGCGGCCTACGGGCCGCCCCGCCGATGTGCGTCCGCCCGCCCGCGTTCGTAACGGCGGACCCGCCGGTAACCGGTCAGCTCCCCGTCCGGGTCCAGCTCGACCTGGTAGCCGGCGATCAGGCTCATCGTGTCCGGGACGCGCTCCAGCTCCAGGACCTCGACCTCCAGCGCCCAGCCGTCCTCGGTCTGCTCGAAGGACGTCACGGACTCCGGCGTCATACCGGTCAGCTCCGCGAACTGGGCGCGCGCACGGCGCAGCACCTCCATCGCGCCGGGCCGACGGTCCGCCGTGTCACTGTCCCGCTTGTCTGACGACGTGCTCTCCCCGCTCTCCTTCTGAGAGCTCTGTGAGCTCCGTGAACTCTGTGCCTTGGATGTGTTCGATGTGTTCGCCATGGCCACCTCTGTCTCCGAGTGGCCCCCCGAACGTTGACCAAACCTCCACATTGAGCGACGGGCGTCATCCGCGCAGCCGGTCGAGCCTCCGCCTGGCGGGGCCCAGGGCGCGCCCGCGTCGCATCAGCCCCTTCCAGGGGTCGGTGCGGGCCTGTTCGACGGCGTCCGCGAGGGACCAGCGGCGGGCGTCGAGATCCCGGTCGTCGAGCTGGTCCCAGGCGAGCGGGGTGGCCACGGGTGCCCCCGGTTTGGCGCGCACGGTGAAGGGGGCGACCGCGGTCTGCGCATACGCGTTGCGCTGCACGTCGAGATACAGCCGGTCGCCGCGGTCCTTCTTGCGGGCGGCCGTGGTGAGCTCGTCGGGGTGGTCGCGGGCGAGCAGCTCGGCGACGTCCCGGGCGAACTCGCGGACCTCGTCGAAGTCGTGGCGGCCGCCCAGCGGCACCACGAGGTGGAGTCCCCGCGAGCCGGTGGTCATCAGTCCGGCCGGCAGTCCCAGCTCGTCGAGCAGCCCACCGACCTGCCGGGCCGCCCGCCGCACCTGGCCGAAGTCGTCCTCGGCCGGGTCGAGGTCGAAGACCAGGCGGTCGGGCCGGTCGAGGCCGCCCACCCGGGACAGCCAGCGGTGCAGGGTCAGGCACGCCTGGTCGGCGAGGTACACGAGGGTGGCCGTGTCGTCGCACACGGTGTGGCAGACGGTGCCACCCTCCTTGGGCACCTCGATCCGCCTGATCCACTCCGGATAGTGCTCGGGCGTGTTCTTCTGCATGAACCGCTGCCCGTCGACGCCGTCGGGGTGCCGTTCCAGCATCAGCGGGCGTCCGCGCAGGTGGGGCAGCATGAACGGCGCGACGGACCGGTAGTACTCGACGAGGTCGCGCTTCGTGTACTCCTTGGCGTCGCCGTCGCCGGGGAAGAGCACCTTGTCCGGCCGGTGGATCTCCAGGGTGCGGCGGCCGACCCGCACCGTGTGCGCGCTGACCATCTCGGCCTCCCTTTTCCGGAGCCTGGACTTTCCGGATCGTGGCCGGTCAGGGCACCACCGCGTGCTCCACCAGCAGCCGGGCCGACGCCGCGATCGACTCGGCGTCGATGCCCGCGGTGTGCAGCTGCTCGGCCGGCGTGGCCGAGCCCGGCATGTTGCGTACGGCGAGCCGGACCAGGCGCGGCACGGGGCGCCCGTCCAGGAACGCGTCCAGCACCGCGTCGCCGATGCCGCCCTCCTCGTGGTGGTCCTCGACGGTGAGCAGGCACCCGGTGCGTTCGGCGGCCTCGCGCAGGGTGCGGCGGTCCACGGGCTTGACCGAGTACAGGTCGATCACCCGCGTCCTGATGCCCTCGCCCTCCAGCGCCTCGGCCGCGGCGAGCGCCTCGTGGACGGTGACCCCGGCCGCGACGATCGTGAGCCGGTCGTGGTCACTGGCCTTCAGCACCTTGCTCCCACCGATGGGGAACTCCTCGGTCGGGCTGTAGATCACAGGGGCCGCCCCGCGCGAGGTCCGCAGGTAGCGGATGCCCTCCAGGCCCGCCATGGCGCCGGTCAGCTTGGCCGTCTGGTTGGCGTCGCACGGGTACAGCACGGTCGAACCGTGCAGCGAGCGGAACATCGCCAGGTCCTCCAGGCCCATCTGAGAGGGCCCGTCCTGGCCGATGGCCACGCCCGCGTGCGAGCCGACGAGGTTCAGGCCCGAACCGCTGATCGATGCCATGCGCACGAAGTCGTGGGCCCGGGTGAAGAACGCGGCGAACGTGGACGCGTAGGGCACCCAGCCGCGTGCGGCCATCCCGACCGCGGTGGCGACCATCTGCTGCTCGGCGATGTAGCACTCGAAGAAACGTTCGGGGTGTTCCTTGGCGAAGAACTCCGAGCGCGTGGAGTCGCTGACCTCGCCGTCCAGGGCGACGATGTCCCCGCGGGCCGTGCCGAGGGCGGCGAGGGCCTTGCCATAGGCGTCTCGGGTCGCGACCTCCTCGCCGATCTCGTAGCGCGGCAGGTCGAGGTGGCCCGTACGCACGGCGTGCAGCATCCGGGCGGCGGGCGGCGGCTGGACCTCGATGTGCAGGTCACGGACACCGCCGAGCTCCGCGATCGCCTCGTCGGCCTCCGGCAGCGGCTTGCCGTGCAGTCCCTCGCGGTCCTCGACGGACTCGACGCCCTTGCCCTTGAGAGTGTGGGCGAGGATCACGGTGGGCTGGCCGACGGTGGAGATGGCCTCGCCGTACGCCCGGTCGATCGCGTCCACGTCGTGGCCGTCGATCTCGATGGTGTGCCAGTCGAAGCCCTGGAAGCGGCGGGCGTAGGCGTCGAGGGAGTGCCCGTGCCGGGTGGGCCCGCGCTGGCCGAGCCGGTTGACGTCGACGATCACGACGAGGTTGTCGAGGTGCTCGTATCCGGCGTGCTCGGCGGCCTCCCAGATGGATCCCTCGGCGAGTTCGCTGTCGCCGCACAGCACCCACACGCGGTAACCGGTGCGATCGAGCCGCTTGCCGGCCAGCGCGATGCCGACGCCGACGGGCAGCCCCTGGCCGAGCGAGCCGGTGGCGGTCTCCACCCACGGCAGCCGCTGCGGGGTCGGGTGCCCCTCAAGGCGGCTGCCGAGCTTGCGGTAGGTCATCAGCTCGGTCTCGCTGATGGCGCCGGCCGCCTTGTACGCGGCGTACAGCAGTGGGGAGGCGTGGCCCTTGGAGAGGACGAAGCGGTCGTTCCCGGGGTGCTGGGGGCGCTCGAAGTCGTAGCGGAAGTGGTCGGCGAGCAGGACGGCCATCAGATCCGCGGCCGACATGGAGGAGGTGGGGTGACCGGAGTGCGCGGCGGCGGCCGCGCGGACGCTGTCGACGCGCAACTGCTGGGCGTACTCGGTGAGCTGACGGGTGTTCATGAATCCTCCTCCGTCCGTTCCTGCTGCGCGGACCGCACCGGTCGGGGCTCGGCCTTCTTCACCGGCCCCGGTTTGTCCGGCTCGGCTCCGGACGCTCCCTTTGGTCCCGATGTGCCGGTGTCCCCGGACGCCGCCGCCGGCCGGGGGTCCGGCGACTTCACCGGTCCGGGCTTGTTCGCGCTGTCGCGTTGCTGAGCCGACCTCGGCTTCTCCCGTGCTCCGGGCACCGCCGTGGGCCCGGGCTTCGCGGGTGCCTCCTGCGGCTCGGCCGGGCCGGTCGCACCGGGCTTCCCGGATGCCTCCCGGCCTCCTTCCCGTCCGGCGGACCTCGGCTCTCCCGGTACCCGTGCCAGCTCCGGCGAGGCCGTGTCCAGGGGCACCGACCAGGACCGTACGAGCCCCAACTGGACGCCCTGGCGCGGCAGTACGGCGTCCAGGAGCCAGTCGGCGGCGACCCGGACACGGTTGCCGGGCATGGCGGCGAGGTGGTACCCGCGGGTGACGGCGCCGGCGAGCGGGCCGGAGAGCGCGACGCCGAGGGGGTTGGCCGCGGCCTTGACGCCGCCGAGGTCGACGGTGAAGCCCATGTCACGGTGGCGGTAGGCACGCCGTTCGCCCCTGCCGAAGGAGGCGAGGACGTTGTGGGCGGCGACCTTGCCCTGCCGCCAGGCGTGCTGCGCCGTCATCGGCGTGTACTCGCCCGGCTTCTCCAGATCCGGCACGGCGGCCGCGTCCCCGCAGGCGAACACCTCGGGGTGGCCCGGTACCTGGAGGTAGGGGTCGACGAGCAGCCGCCCGCGCTCCAGGGGTTGTCCGATGCCCTCGACGAACGGATCGGGCCGGACGCCCACGCACCACACGAGGGTGTTGGTGTCGACGAACTCCCCGTCGCTGAGCCGCACTCCGGTGGGTGTGGCCTCCTGCACGGATGTCCCGGTGCGCACGTCCACGCCCCGCTCGCGCAGCACGCGGTCGGCGGTGCGGGAGAGCCGCTCGTCCAGCTCGGGCAGCACGCGCGGCGCGATGTCGAGCAGCATCCAGCGCGGCCGCATGCCCTCCCGCAGGGGCTGCTTGCGTACCAGCGAGTCGGTGTACAGCTGCCCGTGGGCCGCGACCTCGGTGCCCGTGTAGCCCGCGCCCACGACCACGAAGGTGCAGCGCGCCGAACAGTTCTTGGGGTCGTCGGACGCGGCGGCGAGCTCCACCTGCCGGGTCACGTGGTCGCGCAGGTACAGCGCCTCGGGCAGCCCGCGGAATCCGTGCGCGTGCTCGGCGACCCCCGGGATGGGCAGCAGCTTGTTGACGCTGCCGACGGCGAGCACGAGCCGGTCGTACGCCAGCGTTCCTCCGTCGCCCTCGGGGTCGGTGTAGTGGACGGTGCGCCCGTCGAGGTCGAGGCCGTCGGCCTCACCGAGCACCAGCCGTACGTTCGGCAGGGTGCCCGAGAGGGAGACGCTGACACGGCGCGGCTCCAGGATTCCGGCGGCGACCTGGGGCAGCAGGGGCAGATACAGGAAGTAGTCGGTCGGGTTGAGCAGGGTGATGTCGGCCTTGTTCCGGGTCTGGCGCGCGAGGGCGCGGGCCGTCCGGTACCCGGCGAAGCCGGCTCCGACGATCACGATGCGGGGTCGACTCACGGTTCGCCTCCGGCGAGGTCGCGTACGGACCTTCCGCGTCCCCCTGGGCAGGGCACCCAAACGTCCGTGGGTTTCCGCTGTGGCCCCCGGGTACCCGTACCGCGACCCCACCCGCCCCCCCGTCGCGGAGGTGCCCCCCATGCCCGAGTACGGCTACTTCCTGTCGACCGAGGAGTTCGGTCCGGCGGATCTGATCGAGCAGGCGAGGATGGCCGAGCAGGCCGGGTTCCAGTGCCTGTGGATCTCGGACCACTACCACCCGTGGAACGACGCGCAGGGACAGAGCCCGTTCGTCTGGTCGGTGATCGGCGCGCTCTCCGAAGCCGTGTCGCTGCCGGTCGAGACGGCCGTGACCTGTCCGACCGTCAGGATGCACCCGGCGGTGGTGGCGCAGGCGGCGGCGACCAGCGCGGTACAGACGGGCGGCCGGTTCCGGCTCGGTGTGGGGACGGGTGAGGCGCTGAACGAGCACGTCCTCGGCGACCGGTGGCCGCCCACGCACGTGCGCCTGGAGATGCTGGAAGAGGCGATCCAGGTGATGCGGCGCCTGTTCACCGGCGAGGAGGTCAACCACCAGGGCACCCACTACACGGTGGAGAACGCCCGCCTCTACACGGTCCCCGACGAGCCCGTCCCGATCGACATCTCCGGCTTTGGCCCCAAGGCCACCGCGCTCGCGGGGCGGGTCGGCGACGGATACATCACGATGGCGCCCGAGGAGCCGATGGTGTCGCAGTTCCGCAAGGGTGGCGGGGGCGGCAAGCTCGTCAGCGGCGGCACGAAGCTGTGCTACGGCCCCGACCGCGACGAGGCGGTCCGCACGGTGCGCGAGCTGTGGCCGAACCAGTTCCTGCCCGGCGAGATGGGCCAGATCCTGCCGACGCCCCGTCACTTCGAACAGCTGGCGCCGCTGGTCACCGACGAGATGGTGCGCGACAACACGGTGTGCGGGGACGACGTCGACGAGCACGTCGCGGCCCTGAACGCCTTCGCGGAAGCGGGCTTCGACCGCGTGTACGTCAACCAGATCGGTCCCGACCAGCGCGGGTTCTTCGACTTCTACCGCACGAAGGTGCTGCCGCAGCTGCAGTAGAGCGTGCCATGGATTCTCGGCCCGGACGGTGTTCCCCTCTCCTCGCCGTCCGGGCCGAGTGCCGTCCGGGCCAAGTGCGGACACAGGCAACAAAAGAGATGCGGGAACAAAGGAGAAGCGGGTGAGCGCGCCGACCGGCGCGCGAACCCCCGGCCGCGACGGCCGGGGGACGCACCCGCCGGGGGCGGCCCCGGGCCCCCCCGCCAGCACGGCCGCCC
>NZ_JBEYXP010000065.1:0-64211 GCF_040704615.1 Streptomyces sp. NPDC046862
GCGGAGATCGGGGCGGGGGTGTCGAACTTCTGCATGGTGCGCTCCTTCGGCTTCGGCTCGTTGTTTCCGACACCAGAAACGCTACGTTGCGTTCATGAAGTCGGCAACATATTCGTTGCGCGGAATCAGCATCATCGCAGGTAGTGGCGTCAACATTGTTGCAATGGGTATGAATTCAACGCAACAGGAGCTCATTCGTTCGTTGCAACAGATGAAGAGTGAACGCTATAGCGGCGGAGCGCGAAGAGGGGTGCGCCGGTGTTATCCGCGCTGCTCGTAGTGACGCCACTCGCGACCGTCGTCGCGGGAGATCCACAGCCCTTCGCCCTTGACCAGGTCGTACGTCGCCGTCGTCGCGTCCGCGATGCCGTAGAGCGTCGTGCCGACGACGCTGAACGACGTGAATTTCGCCGGCGTCCTCAGCTCCTGGAAGGCGCTGTTGGTCCGGTCCTCGGCGAGCCAGTAGCGGCCGCCTTCCTCGCCGACAAGGAGCCGCCCGTCCGCAAGCACCTCCAGGACCAGAAACTCCGGGCCTCGCTTCAGCTCCCCCCAGGGAATGCCGCCGCCCAGGACCGTGCGCCAGTGCGCGCCGCTGTCCGTCGTCACCAACAGGCCGCGCACGCCCTCGTCCCGGGTGAGGCTCAGTGCCGCGATGCCACCCCGCGCGGCGAGGATGCCCCCCGTGTACGGCTTCGGGACGGCCCTTGAACCCAGGGTGCGACCGTCACGCTGCCATACGACGCGGTTGGGGTCGTCGGTCAGGGGCTGGTCCAGGCTCCAGACCGTGCCCCGCTCGTCGACGGCGAGGCGGATGGCGTCGTCCGGCACTCCGGCCGGAGGCGCCACAGTGCGCGTGGCGGGGCGGTAGATGAGGGTCGGCTCCAGTTCGGCGAGCAGGATGTCGCCGGGACGGGGGCGCAACGGGGTCTCCGTGATGACGGCCTTGTGCCGCTTGCCGCGTACATCGAGGGCGTACGCTCCCTCGGCCCCTTCCCCCGGCGGCACGCGCACGAAGCCCCCACGTACCCCCTTGAACCTGGCCGGCGCCGCCTCCGCGTCCGTGTGTTCCGCGCGCTCGGCGACCGTACGGCCGTCGGGGCCGACCATGCGCCAGGCCCAGGCGGCCGGCCCCTCGTCGTCCTCGACGTTGCCGGCGTCGTATGTGAGGAGCAGCGAGCCGTCGTCCGAGCGGACCACGCCGGAGGGCGCGCCGGCCGCTTCGATGACGTCGGCAGGGCGCGGGTGAGGGGCTTCGATGACGCGCTTGTACCTCGCCTCGCGGTCTCCGGGGCCTCCGTCGCCGGGGCCGGGACCGCCCGGACCGCAGGCGGTCAACGCCAGCGCGCCACTCGCCGCGGCCACGAGCCCGACCGTTCGCCTCCCGCGTTCCCTCAGCCACGCCATTGCCACATCCTCGCATCAGGCGGCGACCGTCGGTACACGCGCGTGGTTCGGTGCCAAGGACTGGCCGCAACACCTGAGCCCGGCGCACGAGATACGTGTGCGCCGGGCTCAGGTGTTGCGGCTCAGAGTGGTGTGACGGGCACGAACGAACTGTCCTGCCGGAACAGATCCGTGCCGTCCGACGGGTCCACCCGCAGCTGGTAGTTGTAGTGCCGCAGGTAGTAGCCCGGGTAGTTGTACGACTCGAAGCGGAGGGAACCGGAGGCCGTGCCCGTCCGGGCGATGTATGTGGCGTCCTTGGCGAACACCGACGAACCGTCGTTCGCGTCGAAGCGGCCCCGGAAGTCCCAGTGCCGCAGGTAGTTGCCGGCCGTGTCCCGGAAGGAGAAACCGTTCGAGTCGGCGAGCCCCGGCACCACCGTGAACGTCGACGCCTGCTTCTCCGCCGTGGTGCTGGAGGAACTCACCACGGGGAGGTTCAGCAGGGACGACTGCTCCTGCCAGTAGCGGGTGGAGAAGTTGGCCGAGCGGAAGGAGCGGGTGACCCCGGTCGAGAGGCTCGGGCCGCCCGACACCGTCTCCTTGATCACCGTGAAGTGGCGCGCGGTGCCGGAGACCGACGGCAGCTTCTTCGGCGCTGTCCACGTGGCGAAGGTGTCGTAGCTGTCGCTGTAGTAGTAGCTGCTGTCGCCGTAGCCGTCGAAGAAGATCCGCCAGCCGCCGTTGTCGAGCTGGATCAGCGCCGGTCCCTCACGGGTGCCGCCCCAGCCCGCCCAGTCACCCGTCCGGCGGATCGTGTACGGGCCGTTGAGGCTGGAGGCGGTGGCGTACTCGATGTACTTCGTCGTCTCGTTCTTCGGGAACGCGTGGTACGTCGAGCCGATCTTCACGATGAACGTGTCGATGTGGTTGGCGCCGATTCCGGACAGGGCGGCGGGTGAACTCCACGCAGTGAGTGCGGAGTTGGTGGCGCGCAGGCGGTACGGGGTGAAGGTCCACTCGTCGTTCGTGGTGGAGCACGACACGATGACGTTCACGCTGCCGTCGCTGTCGACGAACCACTCGGGCGCCCACGCCCGCGACAGGTTCGCGATGGGGACCGTGTAGTCGTACAGGAACGTCCAGTTGACCCGGTTGGAGCTGCGCGCGAAGCCGATGGTCGTGCTGGGGTCCTGCCAGGTGTGCGTCGTGTAGGTGATGTAGTAGTAGCCGTCCGTGTGCTTGAAGATGCTGGCGTCGCGGATGCGGTTGCTGGGCGGCGTGTACGCGGAGGCCTGGACGAGCCGGAAGTCGGTGGCGTCGTCGGACTGGTAGACGTTCACGGTGCCGTCGTTGCTGTTCAGGAACGGCACGATCGTGTAGCGGGTGGCGGACCCGTTCGGGGGCGCGGCGGCCGTGGCGGTGCCCAGCATGCCCGGCAGTTCACCCAGGGCGAGCGCCGAGGCGGGGAGCGCTGCCATGGCGCGCAGCAGGGTGCGGCGGGACGGCACGAAGGCGGAGGGGCGGTCGTGTCTGTCGTGGTCGGAAGGTGTCATCTGCGGCTCTCCTCAGTACGGCTGGTCAGTGGGCGGACTCACTGGGTGTAGAAGGTGGCGTCGGCCCGGTCGGTCGCCGTGCTGAGAGCCTGGACGTTGAGCAGGTAGTCGTAGTGGCGGATGTAGCGGCCCGGGAAGTTGTACGACTCGTAGGAGACCCCGGCGGAGTCCGCGAGGCCGGCCCGCGCGGTGAAGGAGGCGTCGCCGCGGAACTGGGCCGTCCCGTCGTCCTTCTCCACCCACACCTCGAAGTTCTTGTGCCGCAGGTAGTAGCCGGGGAAGTTGGCCGACTCAAGGGAGACGGTGCCGCTGCCGGCGAGGCCGGTGACCGTGCGGAACTGCGAGTCTGCCAGCGGGGAGACGTTCGGCTCGATCTTGGCGCGGAACTCCCAGTGCCGGACGAAGCGGTCGGGGAAGTTGTAGGAGGAGAGCCGGATCGGGGTGAGGCCGTCGGCCACCGGGATGCCGAAGTCGGGTGTCCCGTCGGCCTTCCAGTACACCTTCTGGACGCGGGTGCGGCGGTTGGGGTCGTTGAGCGGGTCGCCGCTGATGTCCTTGTAGCCGCGGTCGTGGTACACGAGGATGTCCGACTTGCCGTCCTCGGAGACCGTGAACTGGTTGTGGCCGGGGCCGTACTGGCTGGTGGCGGCGCTGCTGGCGAAGACCGGGCCAGTGGACTTGGCCCAGGACGAGGCGCTCAGCAGGTTGGCCGAGGCCGACGCGGTCAGCATGCCCATGCAGTAGTTGGCATCGGTGGCGCTGGCCGAGAAGGTCAGGAAGACCTTGCCGTTCCGCTGGATGACGGCCGGACCCTCGTTGACCGTCTGGCCCCCGGCGGTCTCCCACGAGGCGGTCGGCCGGCTGATCATGACCGGGGTGCCCGTGATGGTCCAGGGGCTGGACATCCTCGCGAGGTACAGGTTGGTGCCGCTGCCGACCGCCGGGTCGTTCTGCGCCCAGCACAGGTAGCGCGACCCGTTCACGACGAACGTCGTCGCGTCCAGGGAGAAGGTGTCGAGCGGCAGCGCGATACGGCCCTTCTCGGTCCACGTACCGCTGATCGGGTTCGCGGCGGTGCACTCCAGCACGTACGGCCGGATCTTCCAGACGTCGTTCGCGGCGCCGGCGGCGAAGTAGATGTACCACTTCCCGTCGATGAAGTGGATCTCCGGGGCCCAGATGTGGGCACCCATGTCACCGGTGGCGTGCTTGGTCCAGATGGTGGTCTCGGTGGCCGAGGAGAGCCCCTGGATCGTGGTGGCACGGCGCAGGACGATCCGGTCGTACGCGGGCACCGTGGCGGTGAAGTAGTAGTAGCCGTCGGTGTGCTTCCAGATGTGCGGGTCGGCCCGTTGCGCGGCGATGGTGTTCGTGTACGTCACGCCGGGGGAGGCGGGGACGGCGGCGTGGGCGGTACCGGCGGAAACTCCGGTGACGGTGGCGGCGGCCGAGCCGGCGATCATGCCGAGGACCGTTCGACGGGTGAGCGCAGGTCTCACGGGCTTCTCCCTCTGGGGGTGGAGCTGGGGGCGAGCGGGGGCGGAGCGAGGTGGGGGTGAGTGGGGCGCAGAGACACCGACAACTGCCGGTATTTCGAACGTGGTTCGTAAGCTCGGCCAGAAGATAGATCCTGCGCATGACCGCGTCAACGCTTCTGTCACACAGGTTTCACACAACGGCAAACGGGCGCGCCGCACCCGTTATCCGCAGGTGGTAGGGGTGTCCATCGGCCACGGGCGGCGGGCGCCGGCCGTCCCCGGCAGCCAGGCAATGTTGAGTCTTAATCCGTTGCGGCCGCACGAAGTGCTCTGATGCACTGCACACGACGAGCCCCCAGCGACCTCCGGAGATCCCAGAGGTCCCAGCGCACATTCGGAGCCGCTATGCGTCCTGCAGTCATGTCCACCCCGGAAGAAATGACCCTCTCTTCAAAGGACATGACCCTCGGTGCACATGCTCAACCTGGGAATTCTCGCGCACATCGACGCAGGTAAGACCAGCCTCACCGAACGGCTGCTGCACGCCGTCGGAGTCATCGACGAGATCGGCCGCGTCGACGACGGGAACACGCAGACCGATTCCCTCGCGCTGGAACAGCGGCGCGGAATCACGATCAAATCCGCCGTCGTCTCCTTCGAGATCGACGACGTGACGGTCAATCTGATCGACACACCCGGCCATCCGGATTTCATCGCCGAGGTCGAGCGTGTGCTCGGCGTGCTCGACGGCGCCGTGCTCGTCGTCTCCGCCGTCGAGGGCGTCCAGGCGCAGACCCGCGTCCTGATGCGGACGCTGCAGCGGCTGCGCATCCCCACGCTGATCTTCGTCAACAAGATCGACCGCCGTGGAGCGTGCCCCGCGGACATCCTGAACACCATTTCCGTACGGCTCACTCCGATGATCGTCCCCATGGGTGAGGTGGTCGGTGAGGGGTCCCCGGGCGCCCGCTTCGTCCCGTATCCGGGCCTCCCGCGACCCGGGCTCCTCGAAGTCCTCGCCGAGCACGACGACGGACTTCTCGCCGCGTACGTCGACGACGAGACGGCCGTCCCGTACGCGCGCCTGCACTCCGAGTTGGCCGCGCAGACCGGGAAGGCGCTGGTCCACCCGGTGTTCTTCGGCTCGGCCGTCACGGGTGCGGGCATCGGTGAACTCGTCGAGAGCATCCGGCAGTTGCTGCCGAACGCCGAGGGCGACGCGTACGGACCGGTCTCCGGCACCGTGTTCAAGGTCGAGCGCGGGGCGGCGGGCGAGAAGATCGCGTACGTACGGATGTTCTCCGGCACCCTGTGCACACGGGACCGCGTCACCTTCCGGGACAGCGAACCGGAGGGCAGGATCACCGCGATCGACGTCTTCGGTGGCGGGTCGACCGTCCGGGAGGCGTCCGTGGCGGCGGGACGGATCGCCAGACTGAGGGGTCTGGCCGACGTCCGGATCGGGGACGTCGTCGGCGCACCCCGGAAAGGAACCGGCGACCACCATTTCGCACCGCCGACCCTCGAAACGGTCGTCGTTCCGGTGTGCTCCCGTGACAGAGGCGCCCTGCACACCGCGCTCACGCAACTCGCCGAGCAGGATCCGCTGATCAATCTGCGGCACGACGAAATCCGCCAGGAGATCTCCGTTTCCCTGTACGGCGAAGTGCAGAAGGAGGTCATCCAGGCCACCCTGGGCGACGAGTTCGGCCTCGATGTCACCTTTCGCGAAACCACACCTCTCTGCGTCGAGCGGCTGACCGGCAGCGGTGCCGCGGTGGAGTTCAACAAGAAGGACAGCAATCCCTTTCTCGCGACCGTCGGACTGCGCGTCGATCCGGCGCCCGTCGGCTCCGGGGTGGAATTCCGGCTGGAGGTCGAACTCGGATCGATGCCGTACGCGTTCTTCAAGGCGGTCGAGGACACCGTGCGCGAGACGCTGGACCAGGGAATCCACGGCTGGCGGATCCCCGACTGCACGGTCACCATGACGCACTCCGGCTACTCGCCCCGGCAGAGCCACGCTCACCAGAGGTTCGACAAGAGCATGTCGAGCACGGGCGCGGACTTCCGCGGACTGACCCCGCTGGTGCTGACGGCCGCGCTGCTCCGTTCCGGCACCCGGGTGCACGAGCCACTGCACCGGTTCCGGCTGGAGGTCCCGGCGGACACGCTCGGCGCGGTCCTGCCCGTGCTGGCGAAGCTGCGCGCCGTGGCGCGGTCCACCGAGGCGCGCGGTCCGGTGTCCGTGCTGGAGGGATGGGTGCCGGCGGCGCGGGTGCACCGGCTGGAGCAGCGGCTGCCGGGGCTCACGCGCGGTGAGGGCGAGCTGGAGTCCGTCTTCGACCACTACGCGCCCGTCGCCCCCGGTGCCGTACCGGAACGGCCGCGCACCGACCACAACCCGCTCGACCGGAGGGAGTACCTCCTGAACCTGACCAGGCGGATCGGAGGCTGACCGGGCGGGGGTGGTGGCCGACCGGGCAGGACGGCGGTGACCAACGTGACAGTGGATGAGGGTAATGCCTTTGCGAAACCGGGTACTTACTCGTGGGTCAGGTGCTATTGACGCCTCGCTTGGCCGTTGGGACCGTGGTGGACATGTCGAATGTCGCGGGCATGTCAAAAATGCGCACCCGTTGGCTCGGTGTCCTCGTACTCGTCACCGGCTTCCTGACCACGGCGGGCTCCCAGCCCGCCACCGCCCTCCCCGACGAACTCTGGTTCGACGCACCGGCCGCGGCCACCCTCACCGTCGAGAACGGCCGTTTCACCGACGGTCTCGGCCGCGAGGTCGTCCTGCGGGGCTACAACGTCTCAGGCGAGACCAAGCTGAAGGAGAACAAAGGCCTGCCCTTCGCCTCGGTCGCGGACGCCAAGAAGTCCGCGACCGCGCTGAGAGCCCTCGGCGGCGGCAACTCGGTCCGCTTCCTGCTCTCCTGGGCCTACGCGGAGCCCGTGCGCGGCCAGGTGGACACGGCCTACCTGGCCGCCGCGACCGACCAGATGCGCGCGTTCCTGGACGCCGGGATCCGTGTGTACCCCGACTTCCACCAGGACCTGTACTCCCGCTGGCTGTTCGACTCCGACAGCTGGTACACGGGCGACGGCGCCCCCAAGTGGGCCGTCGACCTCGGCGACTACCCCGACGAATACTGCGGCATCTGCCCCTTCTGGGGCCAGAACATCACCTCGAACGCGGCCGTGACGCGGGCGGCGTACGACTTCTGGCACAACAAGTACGGCCTCCAGGACAGCTTCCTCGACACCGCCCAGAAGACGATGGCGTACCTGAAGCAGAACCTGACCACCGCTCAGTTCGCGGCGCTCGTCGGCTTCGACCCGTGGAACGAACCGCACGCGGGCACCTACGACTCGGGCCAGACCAGCCGGGCGTGGGAGAAGGACGTCCTGTGGCCGTTCTACGTCAAGTTCCGCGCCCGCATGGACGCCGCGGGCTGGCAGGCCAAGCCCGCCTTCGTCGAGCCGAACCTCTTCTGGAACGCCAACATCGACTTCCAGAAGCAGGAGGGCGGACTCCTCGACGCGGGCACGCTCGGCCCGCGCTTCGTCTTCAACACCCACTTCTACGACCAGAAGGCCATCTCCGGCGTCTTCATGTGGGGCAAGGCGGAGGACGGCCAGTACGTCGGCGACTTCGGCACCGTGCGCGACCGGGCCTCCGCCACCGGGACGGCGGGCATCATCAGCGAGTTCGGGCACCCGCTCACCGGCTCGGTCTCCGACAAGGCGCCGACGGTCTACAAGGCGATGTACCAGGCCCTCGACTCCCGCGTGAAGGGGGCGAACTGGTGGTCGGACCCGGCGGGTTCCGGTCCCGTCCTCTCCGGCTCCCAGTGGCAGTGGGACATCTACAACGGCCGCCACCGCGAGCTGATGAACGACAACCCCGACAAGGTGCAGACCGAGGGCGACGGCTGGAACAGTGAGGACCTGTCCGCGGTGCGCCTCGACGACTCGGGCAAGGCCGTGCTGCGCCAGGACGCGCGACTGCTGGACCGCGTCTATCCCAGCGCCACCGCGGGCCGCTCGCTCGCCTTCACCTACGAGGACCGCTCACGGGACGGCTCCAGCACGCTGACGTGGAATCCCGTTCCGAGTTCCCTGCCGAACGTCAAGCAGCTCGTGGGCTCGGGCCAGTACGCGCTGCTGGTGTGGCGCTCCGACGGCAGCTCCGAGCCGACGGAACTGCACCTGCCGGCGTCGTTCCCGAACGCGTCCACCACGGTGGTCTCCGACCTCGGCACGGCGGTCGGCCCGCCGGCGTACACCCGCACCACTCCGATCGCCACCGCCAACGAGCCGGGTGGCACGGGCAGCCGCCGGTTGCTGCTCACCGCCGCCGACTCGGGCACACCGCACTACGCCCTCGTCGCCAACGGTGCGACAGCCCCGTCCGCCTCGCTGTTGAGCGCGGCGCGGACGGAGCTGTCCTCGTGGATGGCCTCCGAGTTCAACTAGAGAAGGTGGGTCAGTCGGCGGCCGGCCCCGTCCAGTTGGCAGGCACGTGAGCCAGCCGGACACGCTGGGGGTGGTCGCCGACGGCCACGGACACGGTCTTCTTGCCGGTGGCGAAGTCGATCGCCGTGACCTGGTCGGCACCGCTCTCGGAGATGACGCAGGACTTGCCGTCACCGCTGACGGTCGCCCAGTAAGGCTTCGAGGCGGTGACGAGCGGGCCCTCCTGGAAGGTGGCGCGGTCGACGACGACCGCGTAGTCGTCCATCGTGCCCGCGACGCACAGCTTCGAGCCGTCGGGCTTCATCGAGATGCCGTGGTGGCGCGAGTCGTTGACCCAGGTGGTGCGGTCCGTGCTGGTCGCCGGGTTCTTCGGCAGTTCCTTGGTGCGGGTGATCTTGTCCGTGGCGATGTCGTACTCGAAGAAGCCGTTGAAGAACGACACCTGGAAGTACAGCTTGGACTCGTCCGGGCTGAAGGCGGCCGGGCGGACCGCGTCGGAGTAGTCCTTGAGGCCGATCGCGTCGAGCCGCTCCCGCATGTCGATGACCTTGACCTGCTTGAACGTGGAGGCGTCGACGACCGTGATCTTGCGGTCGCCCTTCGTCCAGTCCAGCCACGGGGCGTCGGTCGCGGTGTTCACGTCGCCGATCGCCATGTTCCAGATCTTGCCGTCCTTGGTGAAGATGTTCTCGTGCGGCTTGTCGCCCGTGGCGAACGAACCCGCCTGCTTGCCGGTGTTGATGTCCAGCACGTGAACGGTGTTGGAGGTGGAGGCCGAGACGGCGACACGCTTGCCGTCGGGGGAGACCGCCATGTGGTCGGCGCGGTAACCCGACACGGGGAAGCGCCAGTTGATGTCGCCCGAGGCCAGATCGATCGAGACCACGTCGGCGAAGCTCGGACGGGAGACCACCATCGACTTGCCGTCGGGGGTGGAGTACATGTCGTCGACGAACTGGTCGTGGCCTTCGCCCACGCTGTTGCGGATGGTCATGAAGGCGATCCACCGGATCGGATCGGCGTTGATCTCCGCCATCCGCTCGTCCTTGTCCGGTATCACGTTGATCCGGCCGATCTTCGCGAAGTCACCCGAGGACTTGATGACGTCGGCGGTGCCGTCCCAGTTGTTGCCCACGAACATCACCTCCCGCAGGTCGGCGGAGGCGGCCGGGGCGGCTGACGCGGATGCCGCGGCCCCCGCGGTCAGGGCGAGAGCGGCGGCGACCGCGCAGAGGTGACGCTTGCTCATGCGGCGTGTTCCGGAGGCGGGCATGGGTCGTTCCTCCTGCTGAGTGGGGGTGTGGCACGGCGGCTCCCGGCAGCGTCAAACTGAAAACGCCACCGTTCAGAATGAACTTACTGGAAAGTAAGGAAGGGGTGGCCGTCAACACAAGACCGCGGACACGACAAAATTGGGCGACGGCCGAACCGGAACCGACGGCCGCCGAACGCGAGAAGGGGGAACGCGGTGGTGGGCAGGCTCAAACAGCCGACCGGCCGTTACGGGGGGAAGTCCGCCGAGGAGCGCAAGGCGGACAGACGCCGGCGCTTCCTCGATGCCGCGCTCCAACTCTTCGGCGACAGCCCGGGGTTCCGCGGCACGACCGTGGCGGCCCTGAGCGAGACCGCGGGCCTGTCGACCCGTCAGTTCTACGAGGAGTTCCGCACCCTGGAGGACGTCCTGGCCGCCCTCCACCTCCAGGTCAACGACCTCGCGGAGGAGGCCGCGCTGGTCGGGCTCGCCACGGCACAGGGGCAGTCCATCACCGAGCGCGCCACGGCGGCGTTCCGCGCCTACGCCGCCAACGTCACCGGCGACCCGCGACGACTGCGCATCACCTTCATCGAGATCATCGGTGTCAGCCCGCGTCTGGAACGGCAGCGGCTGGAACGCCGCTCCCGATGGGTCGACTTCATCTGCGCGGAGGCGGCCGCGGCCGCCGAACGGGGCGAGGCGGCCCGACGGGACTACCGCATCGCGGCCGCCGCCTTCATCGGCAGCGTCAACGGCCTGCTCCACGACTGGCAGGCGGGCTGGGTGGACGCGAACCTCGACGAGGTCGTCGAGGAACTCGTGCAGTTGCTCCTCGGGATACTCCGGCCGCCGGGATGGAGTTCGGAGAGCTGACGAAGGGCCCTGGCCCACCGGTCGGGTCCGTCATCCCTTCGTCGCTCCCTGCAGCAGTCCCGCCATGAAGCTGCGCTGGAAGACGACGAAGAGGATCAGGATGGGCAGCATCACGATGATCGTCCCCGCGGCCAGCGTGGGGATGTCCGTGCTGTTCTGGCCGACGAAGAAACCCAGCCCGGCGGGAGCCGTGTGCCTGGTGGTGTCCTGGATGAGGACCAGCACCAGCAGGAACTGGTTCCACGACCACATGAACACGAGCAGACCGAGCGTCATCAGCGACGGCCGGGCCAGCGGGAGCAGGACCTTGAGCAGGATCGTGGCCGACGAGGCACCGTCGATCCGGGCCGCCTCCACCAGCGACGCCGGGGTGGACTGGAAGTGGGTGCGCATCCAGAACACGCCGAACGGCATGAACAGCGCGATCTCCACCAGGATCACGCCCAGGTACGAGTTGGTCAGACCGAAGCCCCGAAGGTCGAAGTAGAGGGGAACCACGATCAGTTCGACCGGGATGGTGAGGCCGGCGACGAAGAAGGCCGCGACCGCGTTGCCCCCCGGGAGCCGCGCCGTGCCCAGCGCGTAGCCCGCCAGCGTGGCGAGGACCAGGGAGGCGGGAACGACACCGAGCGCGATGGTGAGGCTGTGGCGGATGAGGGCGGAGAAGCCGGCCACCGACCACGCCTGTTCGTAGTTGTCCCAGCTGATCCGGTCCGGCCAGGTCAGGCCCACCACCGGAGTGCCCGCGGGCTGCAGAGAGGCCAGGAAGACGCTGAGGAAGGGAATCACGACGGCGATGGCCATGACCGTCAGGAGCGCGTAACCCGACCAGCGTTCCGATCGCGTGGCCGTGTTCATGGCGGTGTTCATGACTCCGACCTCGACAGACGGTTGATGAGGTAGACGATCGCGAGTATCAGAAGGCCGAGGACGACGGCCAGAGCCGCGGCGAGCCCGACCTTGCCCTCCGAGAACGCCAGCCGGTACACGAGCAGTCCGGGAACCGTCGTCTGCTCGCCGGGACCGCCGTTCGTCGTCACGTACACGATGTCGAAGCTGGCGAGGGCGGCCACCGTGGTCACGGTCATGGCGACGGCGAGCTCGCCGCGCAGGTGCGGGAGAGTGACCGAGACGAACTCCCGTAAGGGGCCCGCCCCGTCGAGCCGGGCCGCCTCGTACAGGCTGGGATCCACCTTCTGCACGCCGCTGAGGAAGAGCATCATGCACAGGCCGCTGAGGACCCAGGTGCCCACGAGGCCGACCGCGATCAGCGCGGCGCCGAAGTCGCCGAGCCACGCCCGCGTCACACCGTCCAGGCCGACCGCGCCCAGCGCCTGGTTCACCAGCCCGTCGTCCCCGTACAGCCAGCGCCAGGTCACGCCCACCGCGACGAGCGGAACGACCTGCGGCAGCATGAACAGGAACCGGTACGCGCCCATGCCGGGCCGCCGGTAACGAGCGAGCAGGCCGGTCATCCCCAGCCCCAGCACGATGGGTACGAAGGAGAAGAACACCACCAGGACCAGGGCGTTGAACACGGACCGGCGCAGGATGGCGTCCTGAAGGATCTCCTGGTAGTTGCCGAGGCCGACCCAGTCGCCCAGTGTGACGCCGTCCCACTCGAACAGGGAGAGATACGCCGTGTGCAGGGCGGGCAGCACCGCGAACGCGACGTAGACGGCGAAGGCGGGCAGCACGTACAGGTAGCCGCGATAAGGGCTGCGCCCGCGGGCGCTCGCGGGCCGGGCCGGCGGCCTACTGCGCGGCAATCTACTGCGCATGATGCTCCTCCCACTCGTCCTGAAGTGAGCCGAGGTAGTCCGCGGGCCCGACGCGGTCCGCGATGAGCTTCTGGATGCCGGATCGGAGCCGGTCGAGCATGCCGGGGGCGGCGAAGTCGGGGAACGTCGTGATCCCGTGGTCGGCGACGGCCCGCCGGTGGCCCTCCGCGATGTCGGCGAGGACGCCTTTCGGCTTGGTGACCGCCTTGGGGTTGGGCGGCAGGAAGCCGTTGTCGCTGATGATCTGGCCGGCTTCGGGCGAGGTCAGGAAGTCGAGGAACACGCCTGCCGCCTCGGGGTGTTCGGTCCGGGACGAGATGGCATAGGAGACGCTGAAGCCCGAGGCCACGGTGCGGTCGGAGGCCCGTTCGCCCGGCATCGGGAAGAAGCCGACGTTGTCTCCCATGGCGGTCGCCAACTGACCCGCAGCCCAGTTGCCGTTGATCAGGAAGACGCTGTCGCCCTTGGTGAACTGGGCGGTGGAATCGACCTGTGCGGTGCCGTTGGCGGACTTGTTGTAGTAGCCCTTGCGGCCCCACTCGATGACCGTCTCGCTGGCGTTCGTCGCGGCGGGCTTCTTGATGGTGGCGCCCTTGGCGCCGTTGATCCAGTCCCAGTAGTCGTCCGTGGGCATGGTCTGGTTGAGGAGAGCGGCCCACAGGTGGATGCCGCCGGAGTCGAGCGCGCCGACGCCGAGTGGCGTCATGTTCGCCTTCTTGGCCGCGGCGAGCTGCTCCTCGAACTCCGCCAGAGTCCTGGGCGGAGAGTCGATCCCGGCCCGCGCGGCCAGTTTCTTGTTGTAGTAGATACCGGTCATCGACAGACCGGCCGGAACCCCGAACAGGGCGCGCCCGCCGGTGGCTTCACTGGTTCGCCCGGCGGTGAGCTGGTCGAGGCTGACCGGGGGAATGGCCTTGTCCCATCCGTACGCCTCCCGGTAGGGCGCGAGATCGAGGATCTGGCCGTCCGCCGCGAGGTCGCTCATCCCGACGGCGTACTGCGCGATGTCGGGGGCGGAGTCGGAGGTCATGGTGAGCTTCAGGTTCTGGACGTAGTCCGAGAACGTCTTGTACTGCGGCTCGACCTTGATGGAGGGGTGCTCCTTCTCGAACGCGGCGATCAGCGCGTCGACCATCACAGGGGCGTCGGCGAACTGCAGACGTAAGGTGATCTTCTCGTCCGGCACGGCGGTCGAGGACGGCACACTGCGCGGCCCCGGCACCGCGGCCGCGCTGCCGGGAGTCAGGGCGTCGCAGGCGGTGGTGAGCGGCAGCACGAGCGCGACGGCGCAGGCCGCCGCCGCGACACGGCGACGTACCCGGGGCGTCCTGTCCATCATCGGCCTCCTTGCGTTCTCTCGGCGCAGAACGGGGCGGATCGCTGCCTCAGCCCCGGGGAATGCGGTCCTTGACCTTCTCCAGCAGGGCGCTGTTGTGGCGCTCGGCGTCGTCGGCGGTGTTCTGACTGACGATCAACGGTGGTTCCTGGCCGTGGAGTTCGGCGAGCAGTTGAGCGGCCCTGCAGGTCAGGGCGTTGACGATGGCCGCCCCCACGACAGTCGACAGGGCGCCGACCGTGCCGTCGGCGAGGGGCACCACCGCGTCACCGGGGCGGCCGTGCGAGTCGATGACGATGTCGGCGACGTCGAGCAGGCGCCTGCCGTCGGCGTGCCGGGAGGCGGCGGACAGCGAGTGGGCCCGGCTGGTGACCGCGACGACCTTCGCTCCCAACGCGCGGGCGCCGAGGGCGAACTCGACCGGAACGGCGTTGATGCCGGAGTTGGAGATCACGACCACCACCTCGCCGGCTCTGATGTCCGCCGTACTCAGGATCGCCGCCGCGTAGCCGCCGGCGCGTTCGGCCGCACCGGCGTGCCGGGGCGTGGTGGGGGAGAGCGCCGGGTCGGCGATCACGTTGACCGGCGCGAGGCCACCCGCGCGGAGCAGCGGTTCGAGGGCGACGAGTTGCGAATGGCCGCTGCCGAAGTAGTGGACGACGCCTCCCGCGGCGATGCTGTCCGCGATGGCGCCCGCGGCGCGCTCGATGGCGGGCCGCTCGGCGGTGGCCAACGCGGTGAGGTTCTCCTGGAGAGCGGCGACATAGGCGAGAGCGGCGTTCATCGTGTCGAGGCCACCTAGGTGTCGAGCCGGTGAGGGAGGAGCTCGTACGGGCCGGACCGGGGCGCGAGGCTTGTCGGCGTGGCTGTGGACCGTACCAGAGGGTTATAGAGCTGCACAGGGGGCGCGTGCCAACCGGTCCTATATTCAGCCCGGTTGCTTGCCGCCCGCAGTCGGTGCGCTAGGCTCAGTGACCCCTCTGTGGTACGTACCACAGACGACCCCGTCAGGAGTCGCCCGGACGATGACCTTCCCCCATGGCCCGAGCGCGGCAGTCTCCGCGGGCCGCGGGCTGCTTCAGCGGCTACTCGGCGACAGAGCCGCGGAGTTCACCGTCGAGGTCGCGCCCGGGAACGGCGGGCCCGACTGGTTCGAGGTCGACGCCGGGCCGCACGGGGTGGCGCTGCGCGGTTCCAGCGGTGTCGCCGTCGCCTCGGCGCTGCGCTGGTATCTCCGGGCGGCCTGCAAGGCGCAGATCACCTGGGACGCCTCCGTGCCCCGGCTGCCCGACCGCCTGCCGCGCACCGGCACACCCGGCCCTACGATCTCCCCCTACCGGCACCACTACCACTTCAACGTCTGCACGTTCGGCTACACCACGGCGTTCTGGGACTGGACGCGCTGGGAGCGCCACATCGACTGGATGGCGCTGCACGGGGTGACGACGCCCCTGGCGATGACGGGAATGGAGGCCGCCTGGCACCGGGCCCTCCTGGGCGCCGGTCTCGACGACGAGGCCGCCCGGCGGTTCCTCGGCGGTCCGGCCCACCTCCCGTGGAACTGGCTCGCCTCGCTCGACCACTGGTGCGGGCCCCTGCCGCGGAGCTGGATCGACAGCCACGCGGAACTCGGCCGCCGCATCCTGGACCGCGAGCGTGCCCTGGGTATGCGGCCGGTCCTCCAGGGCTTCTCCGGCCATGCGCCCCGTGCACTGATCGCGGACCGGGGCGCCCGGTCGACGACCCTGCGCTGGTGGGACTTCGACATCGATGTGCTGGACCCGCGCGACCCGCTGTTCGAGGAGTTCGGCACCACGCTGCTGACCGAGCAGACCCGCCTCTTCGGCACCGACCACCTCTATGCCGCCGACCCGTTCATCGAGACGACACCTCCGGTGACCGACCCCGATGACATCACCCGTGTCGCACGGGCCGTGCACGGCGTCATGACCGCGGTGGACGACCGGGCCACGTGGGTGCTCCAGGCATGGCCCTTCTCCTACCGCTCCGACTACTGGACGGCGGAGCGGACCCGGGCCTTCCTCGACGCCGTCCCGGACGACCGGATGCTGATCCTGGACCTGTGGGCCGAACACGAGCCGGTGTGGCGGCACACCGACGGCTACCGCGGAAAACCATGGGTGTGGTGCATGCTCCACAACCTGGGCGGACGGCCCGGCCTCTACGGAAAGCTGGACGAGCTCGCCACCGGCGCCGCCAGGGCGGGCGCCGACGCACGCGGCGGATCGCTGAGCGGAGTCGGCGCGAGCATGGAGGCCTTCGGCGGCGACCCCGTCCTGTACGAACTGCTGGCGGACGTCGCCTGGCAGGGCGCTGTCACGGACGTGACCGCCTGGCTGGAGAGCTGGACCGAGGCCCGGTACGGACGCCGAACCCCCGGGCTGCTGCGCGCCTGGGAACTCCTGCACGCCACCGTCTACACAACAGACGCTCCCGGCCCGCCGGGCTCGGTCATCGTCTGCCGGCCCACGCTGAAGGGCGATCTGCGCCCGGAGCCGCCGGTGCACCTGGCGGCGCCGCCCTCACCCACCGTCCCACCGGGTCTGGCCGAGGCGTGGACGCTCCTGGCGGACGAGGCGACGCGGGAGGACAGCGCGGGGCCACTCGGCCGGGATCTGTGCGACGTCACCGCACAGGTGCTCACCCATGTGGCGTGCGCCCATCAGCGGCGGGCGGCGGACGCGGCCCTGGCGCGGGACGCCGACGGCTTCCGAGCCGCCGCGACCGCCCTGCTCACGACGATCGAGGACCTGGACTCGACTCTGGCCACCCGGCCCGAATACCGGCTGGACGCCTGGCTCTTGGACGCCAGGAGCTGGGCGACCACCCCCGCCGAGGCCGAGCTGTACGAGACGGGCGCGCGACGCATCCTCACGCTCTGGGGGCACTCCCGCAGCGAACTGCACGACTACTCGGGCCGGCACTGGGCCGGTCTGGTCCGTTCGTTCCACCTCCCGCGCTGGCGAAGCTGGTGCGAGTACATCGACCGGGCGCTCGCGACCGGATCCCCCTACCGGGCCGAGGAGTTCGAGGCGTTCCTGGTCGACTGGGAGGAGCGGTGGATCGCCGACGGGGCCGGGACGACGACCCCCGGGACCCGGGCCGCCGGGACGACCCTGGACGTGGTGCGTACGCTGATGCCCCGTTACCGCGCCTCTCGGGGACAGCGGACAGGTGCGAACCCGGAGTGATCGTGACGCTCGAGGACAGGCGCAGGGACGACGGCCCGGAGACGGACGCCTACAAGTACGAAGCTCTGCGGCGGCAGCTCCAGGCCGACATCGCCCGGATGCGGCCCGACGAGGCGCTGCCCACCGAACGGCAGCTCGCCGGGCGGTACAACGTCAGCAGGGCGACCGCCCGGCGCGCGCTCCAGGCCCTGCGCGAGGACGGCCTGATCCGCAGTGTGCGCGGCGTGGGAACCTTCGTCGCCCAGCCCAGGATCACCAAGACGTCGAAGCTCACCTCGTTCTCCGAGGACCTGCGTTCGCGCGGCTACCACCCCAGCGCCGAACTCCTCGCCGCGGAGCTGGTCGAGGCCGACCTGCACCATGCCACGGCCCTGGGCGTCGACCCCGGCACCCCCCTCCACCGCATCGAACGGCTCCGGCTGGGCGACGGCTTCCCCATCTGCGTGGAAACGGTCCACCTCTCGGCCGAGCGCTTCCCCGACCTGGACGAGTCCCTCCTCGAGGGCTCGCTGTCCGAGGCGCTGCAGAACACCCACGGCGTGCGGGTGGTACGGGCCACCCAGCACATCCGGGCGGTGAACGTGACCGGTCGTCAGGCGCGGCTGCTCGGCGTCAAGGAGGGCTCCGCCGCCCTGCTCGTACGACGCACGGCGTTCGACGACAAGGGGCATGTGGTGGAGTACGGCGAGTCGTTGTGCCGTGGCGACCTGTACGAGTTCTCGCTGGTGGTGACCCGAGCGTGACCCGAGCGGTGTAGGCACCCTCCGTAGCCCCGTAGCCCCGTAGCCCCGTAGCCCCGTAGCCCCGTAGCCCCGTAGCCCCGTAGCCCCGTGGCCCCGTGGCCCCGTGGCCCGGCGGTCAGGCGTCGGCGATCCGGTCCACCGCGGCGAGCACCGGGGCCACCGCGTCCTCGCCGCGGACACGCTCGGCGAGACTCCGTGCCCGCTGCCCGTACGAGGCGTCGCCCGTGGCCTTCCGCAGCGCGGCGGCCAGCGCCCCGGCCGTGAGGCCCCGCAGCGGCACGGCCCGGGGCGCCACTCCGAGCGCGACGAGCCGGGCGGCCCAGAAGCCCTCGTCGAACTGGACCGGCACGGGCACCGCCGGCACCCCCGCGCGCAGCCCGGCCGCCGTGGTGCCCGCGCCCGCGTGATGGACCACGGCCGCCATGTGCGGGAACAGCAGCGAGTGCGGCACCTCTCCGATGGTGAGCATGTCGTCACCGTCACCGCGCAGTTCGCCCCAGCCCCGCTGGATCACCCCGCGCAGGCCCGCCGCGCGCAAGGCCCGTACGACCTGCGCGCTCAGCCGCTCGGCGTCGGGCACGGTGGCGCTGCCCAGGCCCACGAAGACCGGGGGAGGACCGTCGTCCAGGAAGTCCCGCAACTCCGGCGGAAGTTGACTGTCCCGGTCGTACGGCCACCAGTAGCCGACGACGTCCAGCCCGGACCGCCAGTCGCGGGGCCGGGACACGACCAGCGGGCTGAAACCGTGGAACACGGGCCAGCTCCGCCGCTCATGTGCCTTGCGGACGGCCGCGAGCCCGGCCCGGGGCAGACCGAGCCGGACCCGCAGATCCCGTACCGTCTCCGCGAAGACCCGCTCCACGGCCAGGGTCACGCCGTGCCCGGCCGCCCGGTTGAGCACCGGGCCCCAGGAACGGGTGCCGGTCATCGGTGGCGCGAACTCCCTGGTGGGGTTGAGCGGTTGCAGGTTCACGCCCATGCTCGGCAGTGACAGCCCCTCGGCGACGGTGTGCCCGAGCGGTGCGAGGGCTCCGGTCAGCAGCAGGACGTCACTGGCACGGGCGGCGGCCACGACGTCGCCGACCATCTGCCCGGCGAACCTCCGGCCCATCTCCGCCAAACGGATCAGCTTTCCGGCGCCGGTCCCGCTGCTGTGCAGACCGCGCCCGCGATCCGACTCCAACTCGGCCCGCGGATCAATGGGCAGGGAGTGGAACCGGACCCCCGATCCCTCCACCAGAGGCTCGAAACGCCCGTGCGTCACCAGGGTGACGTCGTGTCCGGCCCGCACCAGTCCGTGTCCCAGACCGGTGAACGGGGCCACGTCGCCCCGTGAACCGGCCGTCATGATCGCTATCCGCACGCGGGTCAGTATGGCGGCGTACGTGTGGCGGTGCCGGGCGCGGGGGGCAGCACGTCCGAAAGAGCCTCCTGGGTTTCCGAAAGGACACGCCGAGGGATCGGGAACCGCCGGCATCGGCCCCCGCGCTCCGCGCCCGTCAGAGGCCCAGTTGCCGTTCGGCCCCGGTGACGGTCTGCTCCAGCAGCGTCGCGATCGTCATCGGGCCGACACCGCCTGGCACCGGCGTGATCAGCCCCGCCCGAGCGGCGGCGGAGTCGAAGTGGACGTCGCCGACGTTGCCCGCGTTGTACCCGGCGTCGACCACGACGGCCCCCGGCTTGACGTCCCCGCCGCGGATCAGCTCGGGCCGTCCCACGGCCGCCACCACGACGTCGGCCTCCCGCAGATGCGACGGCAGGTCCTTCGTCCGTGAGTGGCAGTACGTCACCGTGGCGTCCCGGCCGAGCAGCAGCATCCCGACCGGCTTGCCGAGAATCGCGCTGCGCCCCACGACGACGGCCCGCCGCCCCGCCAGGTCCACGTCGTACGCGTCGAGCAGCCGCATGATGCCGCCGGGCGTGCAGGACACGAACCCCGGCAGCCCGAAACTCATCGCGGCGTACGAGCTGAGGGTGACCCCGTCGACGTCCTTCTCCGGCGCGATGGCCTCGAACGCGGCCCGCTCGTCGATGTGCGGTCCCACCGGGTGCTGGAGCAGGATGCCGTGCACCGCCGGGTTGGCGGAGAGCGCCGTCAGGGTGCCGACGAGTTCGGCTGTCGTGGTCGTGGCGGGCAGCGGGACGTGCCGTGACTCGATGCCCGCCTTCCGGCAGCGGTTGCGCTTCATCCGGACGTAGGTGACGGAGGCGGGATCCTCGCCGACGAGCACCGTCGCGAGACACGGTGCCGTGCCGGTGCGTCGCGTGACCTCGGCGGCACGACGTGCCGTCTGCTCCGCGATCCGCCGCGCGAGACCGGTTCCGTCCATGAGCCGTGCCTGGTGGGCCTGGGACATGCGCTCCTCCTGAGCGTCGTCGTGACAAGCGCCCAGGCGCGCGGCAGGAGACCCGTTCGTCGAGCCGCTCCCCGGTGGTACTCCACCTCAGCGCCAGTCACGGCCCGCCGACCACCGTAGCCGAGGAGAGGGCAGAACCGGGCGGTGCGTGCGTCGTATGATCATCGGCCGGGCGGCGCAGGGGGAGTGGGGCGGGTGGAGAACGTACGCACGGAGGTCCTTCGAGGACTGGCCGTCAATCCGAGTGCGCCGAGCGACGTGCTGCTCCGTCTCCTGGAGCCGGGTGCGGAGGCGTCGTGGCTCTGGCTGTGCCTGCGGACCGGCGGACTGCCGGACGACGTCGCCGACGCGATCCTCGCCCACCCCGACTACCGGGTACGCGAGATCCTCACCGAGAGTTGGACCGCGGACCCGGCCCAGCGCGCCCGACTGGTCGACGACCCGGAGGTCAAGGTACGCCGGGCTCTGGCCATGGGGTCGGAGCCCTTCCGCGGAAAGGCCGAGCCGCTCCCGGACGCGGCGTACGAGCGGCTGCTGAGCGATCCGGACAGCCGCGTCCGTGCCTGGACGGCGCGGTCGCGCAGCATCCCGCTTCGCGTCCTCGCCGGGTACGCGGACCACGCCGACGCCGAGGTCCGCGCGGCCGTCACCCGCGCCTGGGACGAACTGCCGCCGCCCACCCGGCAGGCGCTCCTCGCCGACCCCGCCGCCGAGGTGCGCACGGCCGCGGCCCTGCGCGTCTGCCACCAGGACGCCGCACGCACCGACGAACTGCTGGGTGAGCTCGACGGCTGGGAACGCGAACTGGTTCTGCGGCGGTGTCTGCTGACGCGAACCACCGCCGAGCGGCTGGTGAGCAGCGAGGACGACGGCGAACGTGGCGCCGTTGCCCTCAACCCGTCGCTCCCGGCCGACCTGGTGGACCGCCTGGCCCGTGACCCCGAGCACGAGGTCCGCCGCGCCGTGTCCGTACGGCCCGAACTGACCGAGGAACAGCGGGCCGCGATCGACTACCGGGTCGAGCCGCAAGAGCGGCTGACCCCCCTCGACTGGGTGCGCGCGCTGCCCGACGACCACGAAGCGCTCCGCCGCTGCGCGACCTCCGCGCACATCTGGCTGCGCCGCAGCGCCGCCGTGCACCCGCGGCTGCCCTCGGACCTGGTTACCCGGCTCGCCGCAGATGACGACTTCGCCGTCCGCCTCCTGACCTGTGAGTTCCAGCCGTCCGCTCCGGCGGAGGCGGTACTGGGCGTGTTCCTGGAGTGGAAGGGGATCACGCGCGGCGAACTGCTCGGCAAGCCGCAGTTCCCCAGGCGGGGCCTGGCGCGGTACGCCGACCACGACGACCCCGCCCTCCGTGTGCTCGCGGTCCACGACCCCGACGCGGCACCGGAGTTGATCGAACGCCTCAGCCGCGACCAGTCCGGCGTGTTGCGGAGCGCTGCCGCGAGCGACCCCCGGCTCTCACCCGAGCGGATCGAGGAACTGCTCACGGATCCCGGCGCCGCCCGGAGCGCGGCCGCCAATCCGGTGCTGCCGGTCGAGGTGATGCACCGGTGGCTGGACACGGCGTTGGGCTGACCTCCCGCGCCTCCTTCTCTGCTCGCCCTCTACTCGTCCCAGGCCTGGAGCAGGGTCTGATCGACGATCTTGCCGTCCTGCAGCGACAGCATGGAGGTCGACAGCACCCTCACACCGTCCGGGTACTCGCAGGACTCGGAGTAGGCGACGTGATCGCCCTCCACGACGCATTGCTCCAGCTTGTGCGACATCTCGCGTCCGAAGACCTCGTCGAGCATGTCGCTGATCTCGTTGCGCCCGTGCATCACCTTCGGATGGCTGGGCTGGGTGTTGCGGTCCACGACACGCAGCTCGGCGTCCTCCGCGTACATCGCCAGCAGCGTGTTCGTTTCACGTCCTTCGATGCCCCGGCGCAGCGCTTCGGTGTCGAAGGCGGGGCTTGCCGCGGTACCCATATGACCGACCTCCTTCTCAGGCCGCGGCCCGACCGGGAAACGGGCCGCGGAGGACCTCCCCCTTCGAGGCTCCTCCGCCACCCGGAACCCGGCAAGCGCAGCCGAAGGTGCCGAGGTCAGGAGCTGAGCTGCCGGCTCAGGAGTTCGCGCCGCCCCGGTTCAGGCGGTCGCGAGGAACTGGGTCGCCGCGAGTTCGGCGTAGAGCGGATCGGCGGTCACGAGTTCCCGGTGGGTTCCGACCGCCCGTACCCGGCCCGCGTCCATGACGACGATGCGGTCGGCCATCGTCACCGTGGACAGCCGGTGCGCGACGACGAGGACGGTCGTCGTCCGGGCGACGTCGGCGACCGTGTCCCGCAGCGCGGCCTCGTTGACCGCGTCGAGTTGCGAGGTCGCCTCGTCGAGGAGCAGCAGCCGCGGGCGGCGCAGCAGGGCGCGGGCGATGGCGACGCGCTGGCGCTCGCCACCCGAGAGCTTGGTGCCGCGATGCCCCACGAGGGTCTCCAGCCCCTGAGGCAGCTTCGCCACCAGCCCGTCCAGTCGTGTCGTCTTCAGCACGCGCGTGAGCGCGGCCTCGTCCGCCTCCGGGTTGCCCAGCAGCAGGTTGTCCCGCAGCGAACCCGACAGCACCGGCGCGTCCTGCTCCACGTAACCGATCGCGGACCTCAGACGGGGCAGCTCCCAGTCGGTGACGTCACGGCCGTCGAGCGTGATGACGCCCGCCTCCGGGTCGTAGAACCGTTCGATGAGCGAGAACACGGTCGTCTTCCCCGCGCCGGACGGCCCCACGAACGCGGTCATGCCCCGCGCCGGGACCGCGAAGGTCACTCCGTGGTGGACGTACGGCAGATCCTCGGCGTACCGGAAGCGGACGTCCTCGAAGGCGACCGCGGCGGGCTCGGCACCGGGGGAGGGCAACGGCGCGGCCTGCGACGGCGGTTCGGCGGGCAGCCGCTGGGCCTCCTGGATGCGGGCGAGCGCGGCGGCCCCCGTCTGGTACTGGGTGACGGCACCGACGACCTGCTGGATCGGCGACATCAGATAGAAGACGAACAGCAGGAACGCGACCAGCGTGCCCACGTCGATCGCACCCGTGGCCACCCGGCCCCCGCCCACCGCGAGCACGGTGATGAAGGCGATCTGCATGGCGAGCCCCGCCGTGTTGCCCGCGGCCGCCGACCACTTGGCGGCCCGCACGCTCTGCCGCCACGACTCCTCGGCGGCGTTGTGGATCCGCTCCTCCTCGCGGTGCTCGGCACCGGACGCCTTGACGGTGCGCAGCGCGCCGAGGATCCGCTCCAGGGAGGCGCCCATCGCGCCGACCGCGTTCTGCGCCTCGCGGCTGGCCCGGTTGATGTGCGGCACGATCACCCCGAGCACGACGCCCGCGCCCACGATCACGCCCAGCGTGACGGCCAGCAGCACCGGGTCGACCAGACCCATCATCACCACGGTCGCGACGAGCGTGAGCCCGCCGGTGCCGAGGCCCACCAGCGAGTCCGTCGTGACCTCGCGCAGGAGCGTGGTGTCCGAGGTGATGCGGGCCATCAGGTCGCCCGGCTCACTCCGGTCCACGGCCGCTATCCGCAGCCGCAGCAGGTACGACGACAGCGTGCGCCGCGCGCCGAGCACCACGGACTCGGCGGTGCGCCGCAGCACGTACGACCCCAGCGCTCCGATGCCCGCGTTGGCGATCACCAGGGCCGACATGAGGAGCAGCGCACCCGTGATGGCTCGGCCGTGGGACAGGTCGTCGATCAACTCCCTTGCCACCAGCGGCAGCGCGAGTCCGCAGGCGCCCGTGGCCAGCGCCAGCAGCGCGCCCAGCAGCAGTGTCCACCGGTGCGGCCGTATGTACCCGAGCAGCAGCCGCCACGCGGGCTGCTCGGGCTGCTGCTGGGTCTCTGTCTCCTGTGCGCTCACGTCGCTCCTCGCGAGGGAGTGGGGCGGAGCGTTCAGGCTACGTCGGCCGCGGGACCCTGCCGAAGCGGTTTCCGCGCGCGGACTCGGCAGACACCCCACTCCGGTGATCCACATCCCTTACCGATCAGTCACACGTAGGGTCGGGGGAGCGAAAACCGAACGACGGAAGGGTCCTCCATGGCGCAGGAAGTGCGCGGCGTGATCGCACCGGGCAAGAACGAGCCGGTGCGGATCGAGACGATCCTCGTACCGGATCCCGGACCGGGCGAGGCCGTGGTGAAGGTGCAGGCCTGCGGGGTGTGCCACACCGACCTGCACTACAAGCAGGGCGGCATCAACGACGACTTCCCCTTCCTGCTCGGCCACGAGGCCGCCGGCGTCGTGGAGTCGGTCGGCGCGGGCGTCACCGACGTCGCGCCCGGTGACTTCGTGATCCTCAACTGGCGTGCCGTGTGCGGCAACTGCCGGGCCTGTCGCCGCGGACGCCCCTGGTACTGCTTCAACACGCACAACGCCGAGCAGAAGATGACCCTCGCCTCGACCGGCCAGGAACTGTCCCCGGCCCTGGGTATCGGCGCCTTCGCCGAGAAGACGCTCGTCGCGGCCGGGCAGTGCACCAAGGTCGACCCTGCCGCGTCCCCGGCGGTCGCCGGACTGCTCGGCTGCGGTGTGATGGCCGGCATCGGCGCCGCCATCAACACCGGCAACGTGGGCCGGGGCGACAGCGTCGCCGTCATCGGCTGCGGAGGTGTCGGCGACGCCGCCATCGCCGGATCCCGGCTGGCCGGCGCCGAGAAGATCATCGCCGTCGACATCGACGACCGGAAGCTCGCCACCGCCAGGAGCATCGGCGCCACGCACACCGTCAACTCCAAGGAGACCGACGCCGTCGAGGCCATCCGCGAACTCACCGGCGGCTTCGGCGCCGACGTGGTGATCGAGGCCGTCGGCCGCCCGGAGACGTACAAGCAGGCCTTCTACGCCCGCGACCTGGCCGGCACGGTCGTCCTCGTCGGCGTCCCTACACCGGAGATGAAGCTGGAGCTGCCGCTGCTGGACGTCTTCGGCCGCGGTGGCGCGCTGAAGTCGTCCTGGTACGGCGACTGCCTGCCCGACCGCGACTTCCCGATGCTGATCAACCTCTACCTCCAGGGCCGCCTGGACCTGGAGGCGTTCGTGACGGAGACCATCCAGCTCGACGAGGTCGAGAAGGCGTTCAAGCGCATGCACGCCGGTGACGTCCTGCGGTCGGTGGTGACGCTGTGACCGACGCGCGCATCGAACACCTCGTCACCTCGGGCCAGTTCACGCTCGACGGCGGCACCTGGGACGTCGACAACAACGTGTGGATCGTCGGCGACGACCGCGAGGCGATCGTCATCGACGCCGCACACGACGCGGACGCCATCGCCAAGGCGCTGGGAGACCGGAGGCTGCTGGCCATCGTGTGCACCCACGCCCACAACGACCACATCGACGCCGCACCCGCCCTGGCCGAGCGGACCGGCGCCACGATCTGGCTCCACCCCGACGACCTGCCGCTGTGGAAGCAGACCCACCCCGACCGCCTGCCCGACAACCGGCTCGCCGACGGGCAGGTCATCGAGGTGGCCGGCACCGAGCTCACCGTCCTGCACACCCCGGGCCACGCCCCGGGCGCGGTGTGCCTGTACGACGCCGGTCTGGGCACCGTCTTCACCGGCGACACCCTCTTCCAGGGCGGGCCGGGCGCCACCGGGCGCTCGTACTCCCACTTCCCGACGATCATCGACTCGATCCGCGACCGGCTGCTCGCGCTCCCGCCCGAGACGGTCGTCCACACCGGACACGGCGAGACCACGACGATCGGCGCCGAGGCACCCCACCTGGAGGAGTGGATCGCCCGCGGGCACTGACCGGCGGACCCGCACAGGGCCCGATGCCGATGCCGATGCCGATGCCGATGCCGATGCCGATGCTGGGGCCGGGCTGCCGCGAAGGCATGGCAGCCCGGCCCCGGCCTCGGGCATCCGCCTCCCTCCCTCGGACGTTCACCTCATCCGGGCGGCACACTCGACGCGACCGGCAGCAGCAGCGCGGTGACGTTGTCCTGCCCGCCGGCCTCCAGCGCGTACCCCACGAGTGCTCGCGCCTCGGCCGTCGGACCACCGCCGCCGGCCCTCGCCCTCCGGACCACCGCCCTCAGCCCCTCCGCGTCGGGCAGGTACCGCCACAGCCCGTCCGTGCACAGCAGCAACCGGCCCGAGCACGGCGGCAGGTAGCTCCGCACCTGCGGCACGGGTTCGTCGGCGTCGGCGCCCAGCCACGCGGTCAGGGCGTCCAGATCGCCCGTGTCGTCCTCGGTCAGCGCCGCCCCGGGCCCCTCGTCCGGCAGCCAGTAGGCGCGGCTGTCCCCGACGGACGCGCTCCAGATGCCGTCCGGCCCGGCGACACCGGCGACGTACGTACAGGCCGGAGCGACGGCGGCCGTGACGTCCGGGCGTTCCGCGGTGGCACCGGCGGACTTCGCGGCGGCACCGGCGGATTGCGCCGTGGTGGCGGCGGACTTCGCGAGGGCCGCGACCGCGCGGTGCGCACGCACGGCGGCCCCGACGAGCGCGACCTCCGGGATCGCCCCCGAACTCAGCTGACGCGCGAGGCAGTCGAGTCCCACGTCGGCCGCTACCCGGGCGGCTCGCTCGGCCCTGGGGGACATGGACACCCCGTCACAGACGACCCCGACGGTCCACGGCCCGGTCGTGGCCAGCGCCATAGCGTCCGCGTTGACGCCCCGCCGACGGCCCCGGTCGCTGACGCCCGCCGCACCGCCCTCCGCCGTGATCTCCACGTGCGCCCGGAACCCCGGCTGGGCCGCACCGCAGTCCCAGCAGTGCCCGTCCGGGGCGACCGTTCCACCGCACTCGACACACTCCTCGCTCTCGCTCATCGGCCTCCTCGTCGGCCACGCATCCTGGCAGAGCCGCCCGGGCCGTCGGTACGGGATTTCCGGGGCGCCGACACGCTCCCCGGGAAACACCCGACTGCGTCGGGAAACCCGACAGAAGATGTCCGGCTTCCACGACACCCTCGAAGAGACACCGGCTCAGGAGCCGCTGTCGATGAGAGTCGTCGTTCACACGCACGGGAGGTTCAAGGATGGCAAGGCCGTTGGAGGGCAAGGTCGCACTGGTCGCGGGGGCGACGCGCGGGGCGGGGCGCGGGATCGCCGTGGAACTGGGGGCCGCCGGGGCCACCGTGTACGTCACCGGCCGCAGCACCCGCGAACGGCGCTCGGAGTACGACCGGCCGGAGACCATCGAGGAAACCGCCGACCTCGTCACCGCGGCGGGCGGCCACGGCATCGCCGTACCCACTGATCACCTCGACCCGGACCGCGTCCGCGCGCTCGTGGACCGAATCGCCGACGAACAGGGTCGCCTGGACGTCCTCGTCAACGACATCTGGGGCGGCGAACTGCTCTTCGAGTGGGACACCCCGGTCTGGGAGCACGACCTCGACAAGGGCCTTCGGTTGCTGCGGCTCGCCGTCGAGACACACGCGATCACCAACCACCTCGCCCTGCCGCTGCTGCTGCGCCGACCCGGCGGTCTGGTGGTCGAGATGACCGACGGCACCGCGGACTACAACCGCGACAACTACCGCGTCTCCTTCTTCTACGACCTCGCCAAGTCGTCCGTCCTGCGCATGGGGTTCTCCCTGGGGCACGAACTCGGTCCGCGCGGAGCCACCGCCGTGGCCCTCACCCCCGGCTGGCTCCGTTCGGAGATGATGCTGGAGGGCTTCGGCGTCACCGAGGACACCTGGCGGGACGCGCTGGAGCGGGTCCCGCACTTCTGCATCTCCGAGACCCCGCGCTACGTCGGCCGGGCCGTGGCCGCCCTGGCCGCCGACCCCGAGGTCGCCCGCTGGAACGGGCAGTCCCTCTCCAGCGGTGGCCTGGCCCAGGTGTACGGCTTCACCGACCTCGACGGCAGCCGCCCCGACGCCTGGCGCTATCTCGTCGAGGTTCAGGACACGGACAAGCCGGCGGACGCGACGGGGTACCGCTGAGCGACGGCTCCGGGGATCTGCCCCGGTGATCCCCCAAGCACTACGTTCTGCCCCATGAATCCGACGCATCCGACGCATCCGACGCATCCGAACGGGCAACTGGCGCATCCGAGGCGGCAACAGGCGCATACGGACAGCCCGATGGCGCGCTTCCAGGGGTACGGGGCTCTCATCACGGGCGCGGCCCGCGGCATCGGCGCGGCCACCGCCCGGCGGCTGGGCGAGGAGGGCGCCCGCGTGCTCGTCACCGACGTGGACCTGGACATGGCGGAGAAGACGGCCGCGGAACTGCGCGAGCGCGGGCTGGCGGCGGAGGCGTACGGGTGCGACGTCGGCGACCGGGCGTCGGTGGAGGCGGCCGTCGCGTACGCCGTGGAGTCCTTCGGCTCGCTCGACGTGCTCGTCAACAGCGCGGCCTGCTGCACGCCCGACGTCCCGCACTTCGAGGACGAGCCCGACGAGGCGTGGGCGCGCGACCTCGACCTCACCCTGACCGGTGCGTACCGCTGCTGCCGGGCGGCGCTCCCGCATCTGGTGGCCTCGGGGCGCGGCGCGATCGTCAGCATCGGTTCCGTGAACGGCGTCCAGGACTTCGGCAACCACGCCTACAGCGCCGCGAAGGCGGGGCTGATGTCGCTGACCCGCACTCTCGCCGGGCACGCGGCGCCGCGCGGGGTCCGCGTCAACCTGGTGGCGCCGGGTACCGTCCGCACCTCTGCGTGGGAGGGCCGCGACGGCGACCTCGACTCGGTGGCCGGGGTGTACCCACTGGGGCGGGTCGGCGAGCCGGAGGACATCGCGGCGGCGGTCGCGTTCCTCGCCTCCCGGGACGCGGCCTGGATCACCGGGACGGCACTGTGCGTGGACGGCGGCCTCCTGGCGGTCAACACCGCGTTTCAGCAGGCGATTCGAGCGGTGCCGTGACGGGATCCACTCGCTGCCCGTCGGCTTCGGACGGAACCCCGGACGCGGTGCCGTGCGGGTAGAACTGGGCGTACCAGCGGCGCAGCGCCTTGATGCCCTTCTCGTGCGGAAGCAGGACGGGGCGAGGCTGGTGGATCTTGTGATCCCAGATCCGGACCTCCTCGCGCACCTCGGCCAGGGCTTCCGCGCGGAAGACGAGCTTGAGCGCGGGCGCCAGGAACGGTAGGCGGGACGGCTTGCGGACGTAGTACAGCATCCGCATCTCGCTCGTGCGGTCGTCGACGGGGGTGGTGAGGGCGACGGCGGTCACCGAGAGGACGGGGCCGTGGGCACGGACCACCATGACGCCCGGCCCGTACATGAACGCGTCGAAGGTGTTGTCGATGTCCCGGCCGAACACGCGCCGACGGATCCGGCCGCGGACCTCGGCGAAGGGACCGTCCGTCCGCAGATCCTGGACGGGTGGCTCGCTCTGGCCGTGGATGAAGTGGAAGTGGGACTCGTCCACGATGTTCTCGCGCATCTCCTGGATGTGGATGCGCGCGCGGCACGTGTCGTCGATGGGGGTGGCGAAGTCCCTGGATCCGGTCTCCGGGATCTCGGGCAGCTCCCACGACGGCTCGCCCGGCCCGGCGTACACGAAGACGAGCCCGCTGTGCTCACGGACCGGTAGGCCGCCGATGGACACCTTGGGGGTGCGGACCGCGAACGGTGCCTCCACGCACCGTCCGTCAGGACCGAAGCGCCACCCGTGGAAGGGGCATTCCACGGTGCCGTCCACGACCTTCCCGCCCGCGCCCAGATGCGCGCCGTAGTGGGGGCAGTGCGCGTCCCGTACGGCGGGCCGGCCGTCCGCTCCGCGGAAGGCGATGAGGGCACGTCCGAAGTAGTGCAGGCTGACGACCCGGCCCGGCCGCAGCTCGCCACTGCGGAGCACGGCGTACCACCCGTACGGGACGGACGGCATCGGGTACTCGTCCGCTCGCGGATCGCGGGGCAGGTCGTCCAGGTTGTCATGGCTACGACTCAAGTGCATGCCCTGATGCTAACGACCTTGCCCAGTACGGAGCTTGGGACGCAGCACGAAAAGGCACGCTACCTGAAGGGACGCGAGGAACTGCGCGGTCTTCAAGGGGCGCGGGGAACTGCGCGACAAGCCACGACGTACCCGCAGCCGCCCAGAAAAGCAGAACCCGGCACACAAACCGCCGGAGGCATCACGCTTCCTCCAGCGCCTCACCGAACTCGCGCATGACCTTGCTGTGATGGCTGTGGGCGAGCTGATGTCCCACCGCGAGCACCAGCGCCAGCGGCCACTCGATGATCTCGAAGGCGGCCAGTACGGCGACGCCGCCGAGGAAGGCGAGCTGATCCGGAGGGGGCAGTTCGAGACGCGTGCCGAGCAAGTCGAGAGTCACGGCGTGCCGTGAGACAGCCTGGTCGGCAGCCGCGCCGGCCGAGCGCTTGTCCACGGCCGAGGCGCTGGGCCGGACGGGGCGGGTTTCCCGCGGGCTGGTGGTCGATGCGGTCATGGTTGCCATCCGTTCCATCGCCCGACCGGGAACCCGTCGGCGATGCTTTCTGGCGCTTTATGGCATTCTTTCCCTCCCATCCACCCTAGCCACGGTCTGAGGGCGGTGCATGGCCAAGGAACGGGACGCCCCGTCGTCAGCGGGGCGGATCCGGTGCCGGGCCGAGCAGGACGGCGATGTCATCAGGCTGGGGTGAGGCGGGTGCGCCACTGCCGTCGGCGGGCACCAGCCGGCCGCCGGAACGCACCAGGAGCAGCAGATCGTGCTGGGCAGGGAGCGTTCCGGCCGCGTCGTCGATGCGACGCGTCACGATGCGGGCCCCCTGCGCGTGCCGCTGGGCCATGGCAAGGCGGGTGAGGTCGGGGGCGAGCAACGTCTCACCACGTCCGTAGGGCGCGACGATACCGTGGCTGCTGCTGCGTGCTCCGAGGCGGTAGACCTGAACTCCTCCGTCGCGGGCCAGCACCATCGACGCGAGGGCGTTGAAGTCGTCCTCGTCGGTGAGGAGCAGGACGGCGGTGATGCCCTCGAGCCGGGCTCCTCGCCCCGTGGCCGCCGCCAGCAGCTCACCGGGCGCGAGTTCCAGTCCGGCTTCCCGGACGTGCCCCCGTTGTTCCTCGGAACCCACCCACATCAGGACCTCCAGCCCGGACGAGCGCAGGGCGAGCCCGAGGTCGACCGCCCAGGGGTCGCCGCCGACCAGGAGCGGACGGGCGCGGGCAGGGCGGGTGGCGCCCAGCCGGCGGGCGACGGGTACCGCGGTCAGGCCGTAGAGCGTCACGGTCGCCGCGATCGTCAGGAAGGTGGCCGGGAGGATCTTGGAGGCCCCGCCGACGCCCGCGGTGACCAGACCCGCGGAGAAGGTGGAGGCGTTGGCCGCGGCCACGATGCCGCGCGGGTCCATCCACGCGATGAAGCCCCGCTCGCCGCGCTTCAGTCCCGACCCGAGCGTGGCCAGCCACACGGCGAGAGGACGTATGACCAGGACGAGGACCGCGACGATGCCGAGGGTCGGAAGGACCACGTGGTGCAGGGACGCGGGGGTGACCGTGGAGGAGATGGAGACGAACAGGAGCCCGATGATCAACTTGACCAGCGTTTCGGAGAACGGGTGCTGGTCGGGGATGTCGACACCGGGCAGATGGGCCACCACCAGGCCCATGATGATGGCGGCGATGAGCCCGGAGTCGTCGCGGGCGATGTCGCAGGCCGCGGCCACCGCGACCACTGTGCCCAGTTGGCCGACGGTGCCGAGCGCCCCATCGGGCCGAATCCTGGTCAGCATCAGCCACAGCAGTGCCGTCCCCACCGCGGCTCCGGCCAGACCGACTCCGACACTGGCCAGGAACTGCAACACCTGGTAGCCGATGGTCTTGTTGCCACTGCCGTCGAGGATGGCCGCGAACACCAGAGCCCCCAGGGTGGCCCCGAGAGGGTCGACCAGGGAGCCCTCCCAGGAGAGGATCGTCTGGGGCCGGTCCGCCGGCCGGACGAAGGCGAGCAGCGGTCCGACGACTGTCGGCCCGGAGACGACGAGGATGGCGCCGAGCATCACCGCCGCATCCCCGGACATCCCCAGCCAGGGAACGGCGAGCAGGGAGACGGTGACCCAGGACAGCGCCACGCCCAGCACGATCAGCCTGAACACGGTGCGGCGCGTGTGCCCACGGAGCTTGCGCGGATCGAGCCCGAGGCCGGCGTCGTAGAGGATCAACGCCACGGCCAGCGACACCAGCGGGCTGAAAGCCGGGCCCAGCAGTTGGTCGGGATGGATGTCGTCGGTCAGAGCCCCCGCGATGAAACCCGCCGGGAGCAGGATGATGAGCGCGGGAATACGAAGACGGGCCGCGGCCAGCTGGGAGCCGACGGCGAGGACGAACGTCAGTCCCACGCCGAAAAGGATGTCGTCGGTCGTCACCGCGCGCCTTCCTGCCAGCCCTGCCCGCCGCCCACGTCGCTGCCATGATCACCCGCGGGGGAGCCGTCGGCCTCCTGGCTGACACTTCCGGGCTACGGGTAGGGGCACACGGGGGTACCGGGCGGCGGAGTTCCCGACCGGAGGGCTGTCATGGGCGGGGGCGCGGAACACCGAACGTCAGGCGTGGACGTCATGGCCGTCGCGTCGGCATCGGCGGCGACTCCGTCAGCCGAGGTCCTGATCTCCCGTCAGCGGCTGCTCGAACCAGACCACCTTGCCCGTACTGACCCGCGTCACCCCCCAGCGGCGCGCCAGGTGGTCGACCAGGAACAGTCCCCGGCCGCCCTCGTCGCTCAGCTGGGCGTGCCGCATCCTCGGCACCTGCGGGGAGTCGTCGCCCACCTCGCATCGCAGTACGTCCGTGCGGACCAGTCGCAGGGTGATCGGCCGGGAAGCGAAGCGTACGGCGTTCGCCACCACCTCGCTGACCAGGAGCTCGGTCGGCTCCACGAGGGCGTCGAGACCCCAGTGACGCAGCATCCTGCGGGTCAGCCGACGGGCCTGCCCGGCGGTCTGTGGACGAGGGGCCATGTACCAGTACGCCACGGTCTCCGGCAGGATGCCCTCGAACCGGGCGGCGAGCAGCGCGATGTCGTCGTCACGGTCCCTCGCTTCCACGGTGTCGAGCGCCTGGTCGCACAGCGCTTCCAGTGCCGGGGGCGCGGGCCCGGAGGCGGCTGCGTGCAGGCGCGCACGCAGTCGCTCCACCCCCGTCAGCACGTCCGAGCTGCGGGACTCCACGAGGCCGTCGGTGTACAGCAGCAGGGTCGCTCCGGCGGGCGCGTGCGTCTCGGTGGACTCGAACCCGCCGCTGCCGACCCCGATCGGCGCTCCGGGCGGGACCCGCAGAACCTCCCCGCTGCCGTCGGGGTGCAGCAGCACCGGCGGCGGGTGGCCGGCGTTGGACACCAGCAGCCGGTGCAGTACGGGGTCGTACATCGCGTACAGACAGGTCGCCATGTGCTCACTGCCGAGGCGCTCCGCCTGCTCGTCGAGGTGGTGCAGAACCTCGTCCGGGGGCAGGTCGAGCCCGGCCAGGGTCTGCACGATGGTGCGCAGCTGTCCCATGATCGCGGCCGATGTGACGGAATGTCCCATCACATCTCCGATGACCAGAGCGATGCGGTTGCCCGGCAGGGGGATCGCGTCGTACCAGTCGCCACCGACCTGGGTGGTCCCCGAGGCCGGCAGATAGCGGCTGGCCAGTCGGACTCCGGTCGTCTCGGGCAGCGACGGAGGGAGCATCGTGCGCTGCAGCGCGTCCGCGACGGATGCCTCACGTACGTACAGCACCGCCTTGTCGACCCCGAGAGCGGTGTGTGTGGCGAGCTGGGACGCTACGAGCAGATCGTCGCCGGTGAAGTCCGGCCGATCGGGTCCGCGGACGAGGACGATGCTGCCGAGGACATGGCGGCGGCCGTGCAGCGGAGCGACGATCAGCCGTCGTCCGGGCGGTACCGCCCCAGGAGCGCCGGCCGCTTCCAGCAACTCGGTCACCGTGGAGGCGGCCCCGGGGGCGTCCCCGAACACCGGCCGCCCGACCCGCAGCAGCTCGGCGAGGCGACCGGCGGCAGCCAGGTGCACGAACTCCGCCGCCCGCAGGGGGCCCGTGACCGCTGGAGGGGGCGGCACGGACCTGTGGGTGGCCGGGCCTCCCTTCGGCCCAGGGTCCGTGCAGTGCAGCCGCAGGACGGCCGGGGAGGCGGGAAGCTCGTCCCCGACCGGCAGAGGATCACACAGGTGAACGAACGTGATGTCGGCGAACGCCGGGACGGCCGCTCGGCACAGTTCGTACAACGTCTCGTCGAGGTTCATGCCGCGGGCGATCCGTCGCGTCGCCGTGTCGAGGTAGCGGAGTCTGTCGGTCTGCGGCCCCGCGACGTCCGGTGCGTCGTCACGGGAGTGTCCGCTGGAAGCTCCCGCGGCCGGCGGACCGGACACGGCGCCACCACCCTCAAAGCGGCGTGACTCTCCTTGCTGCGGGCGAGTCGTGTCGGCGCCGTCGCCCGGCGGGGGCGACGGGGCGGTGTGCTTCGGACGACGCGGGGAACCGGCATGCTCGTGCCCCCTGGCGGCCTGCCCGCCGGGACCGTGATCGGCTCCGAGGTGCTTCTTCACGCGTGTCGCTTCCGTCCGTGGGGCCCGTGCCGGGGCGGGTGGATCAAGAGTCGTCAGGTGTGCCGGCTGCAGCGCAGGAAGATCTGTACCTCGGGCTGTACGTCCACGGTCGCCGGCGCGTACGTGTGGGAGGACTCCTCGACGATCTCGAAGCCCGCCGCCTCGACGACCTCGCGCAACTCGTCCCGCAGGTAACCGGAAACCCTGATGGTCCTTCCGATGAACGGGATCGAGAAGTCGTCCACGTCGGCCTCCACCATCGACAGCGCGAACAGACCACCGGGAACCAGCAGGTGGCGGACGGTCCGCAGCGCGAGAGGGATCTCGGCGCGCGGCAGCATGAGCAGGGCGAAGAAGGCCACCACCGCGGCGAAGCGGCCGAGGTCGCAGGGGCCTTCGGGACCAAGGTCCGCGATGTCCATGTGGTGGAACACCCCGGTGGGCACGTTCTCGCGGGCGAGCGCGATCATCCCGCCCGACAGGTCGACACCGACGACCTCGAAACCCGCCTCCGTCAGTCGGCGGGCCGTCGGGACCCCGGTGCCGCAGCCCAGGTCCAGCACACGGGACCCGGGCGGCAGTGACCCAATGAGCCACTCGGCGGCCGCGACCTGCCCTTCCTTGTGCGGGAAGGCCTCGTCGTAGCGGTTGCCGATGGCGTCGAAGGCCTCGGCCTGACCGGTGCGGTCCAGTCGCATGCTCCCGTAGCCGATCTTGCCGGCAGGGCTGCCCACGAAAGTTCTCCCTTTGATGTCTTATGTCCGAGTTTTCCATAAGTTGTACGAGCCTGGGCGGTAGGGACTTGGGCAGGGCCCGGGGCGCTCGGAGAATCAGTGACGCATGAGGAGTGCCGCAGGCTCCGGCCTCGCTCCTCAACGGAGTTGAGACACTCGGCTGTGTCACCATCATGTGGGCTTCACCGCCCTTGCGGCGTGCAGATGATCACGCTCCCATGTCGAACAACCGGAGGACCGGCACGCCGTGCAGCACGACGAGGACCCCCGTTCGCCGCTGCGCACGGCCATGCACGTGACGGTGCCCTGTCAGGCCCGTCCCGCACCCGCGCGTCCCGTCTCGGGTCAGATCCTCGTCTTCTGTCTGGTCGGCGCGGTCAACACCGTCACCTATTACGGTCTTTACCTGCTGTTCCTCATGCGCCTGCCGTATCTGGCCGCGCACGCGATCGCCTTCGCCCTGAGCATGACGGGATCGTTCTTCCTGAACGCACGCTTCACCTATCGCACGCGCCCCACCTGGCGGAAGTTCCTGCTGTTCCCCCTGAGCAACGCCACCAACTTCCTGATCACGACGGCAGGCGTGTACCTGATCGTCGACGTCCTGCACGCGGGCGATCGGCTCGCCCCCCTGCTCGCGTCCGGAGCTGCGATCCCGGTCACTTTCCTGGTGTCCCGGACGATCATGCGGTGACCGAACGGTCGCGCAGCGCATCCACCGTCGGCGTGCGGAAGCGCGCGAGCCCCGGACGGCGCACACTGGAAGTGGGTGGCGGTTGGTGCTCGTAGGGGGTGTCGGCCGATGTCGCGGACGCACGGAAAGAGAGTCCTCACCCACGCGGGACTGTGGCGATGGCGCCGCAATCCGCTGAGAAGGGGCAGTGACCTCTTGGAGGCGTGGGTGCTGCTGGCGGCCTGGGTTCTGGCCGTGGTCGGCGGTGCCCTGGTGGGGATGGTGGCGGCGGGCGCCGCGGGCCATACCTTCGACAGACAGCGGGCCGAACGCCACGAGGTGACGGCCACCGTCGTCGACAAGGCCAGGCCCGCCGGCGACGGTGAGGGCACGGCGTCCGGGCGCGCGTCCGGCGACGACCTGGCCTGGGTCACGGTCCGCTGGACGGCCCGCGGCGTGGAGCACACGGGCCGTACCCAGGTGGCCCCGAACACCCGGCCGGGCACCCACGTCACCGTCTGGACCGACAGTCACGGCGTCCTGTCGGCGCAGCCGCTCGAACCCGCGGAGGCACAGGTGGAGGCAGCCTTGCTGGGCACGATGGCCGCGACCTTCACCGGTGGGGCCGTATGGGCGGGTGCGTACGGCGTGCGCGGGCGTCTGGAGCGGCGGCGCATGGCGCAGTGGGACGAGGAGTGGCAGCGCATCGACACGCGGTGGGGGCGGACGACAGGGTGACCGCGGCGCCCGTGCCGAACCGCTGGGCCCAGGGTGGCGTCGCCGCGCCACGCGTGAGGTCGGCGTGTGTCGTCCCCGAAGCAAATCGGTCATGTGCGTGGCTTGTTGCCGCGATGTTTCCCGGCGTGGGCGGATCTTTGTTCCGCGGCCCGTTAGGATCACGGCGTGGTTACGGTTTGGTCACCCCGGCGCATGGCGCGGGCCCGCTCCGGTGCGGGTCCGCTGATGCGTCTGCTGGCTCTCGCCGCGCTTCTGCTCAGTGTCGTCCTCACGCACGGAGCGAGCCCCGACGGTGTCGCGGGACAACTGGCGGCCGACGCGGCGAAGCCCGCCGCCGAGGCGTCCGAGAAGGCACACGGCGCGACGGACTCCCACGGCAGGACCCGTCCCGCCGCGACGGACGAACGCCGCGGCGACCACACCCCGTCGCATCCGGCCGAGCACTGCGCCGCCGGACAGCCCTACCAGGGCTCGGCCCTCACCCAGCCGTGCTTCGCGGTGTCGGTCGGCGAACCGGTCAGCCCTCGGCGTGCCATAGCATCCCGGAGCCTCAACGAGCCGGAGCTCTCCGTCTCGGCGTCGGCGAGTCTCAGAGCAGCGGTCGTCCAGCAGGTCTAGAACCCGGCGACCTCGTCCTCTCCGGCTGTTCCGCACCGCGTTCGGGACCCACTCGTGGATTCCACGTCCGGGGTCGCCCTACGGGCCCGTTCCCGTGACCGATCGCGCGTGCGACGGACAGCAGGACCGCTCGCCGTGCCGCCCACCACCCATGCCCGCTGCCGCCGCTCGCCATGGCTCTCGCCGTGGTGCCCGCAGCGCGGTCGCCCGGAGGCCCTGTTGCCGACCCCCACCCGCATGCCCGCGCACGCCACCCGCAGCACCCGCGCCGCGTCGCCCTGGCGGCACCGGCTGATGGTTCTCGTGCGCGGCTGCCTGCTCGCGGTGATCGGCCTGTGCGCCCTCGCACACGGGTCGTACGACGCCACGAGCGCGCCCCAGCGGGCCGCCGTACCGATCTCCACGCTCGTCGCCCCCGTGTGCGCCGTGACCGTGGCAGGCGACGGGACGCCCCACGGCCCTCATCGCCATCACGGCGGCGACGAGTGCGCGGCGGAGGGAGCCCTCCGTACGGCCACCGCCGCGGCCGAGCAACCGCCCCCCGCGGCGGGGTCGGCGCTGCTCGCCGGTGTTCTCACGACCGTGACGCTCCGGCCGCGTCGGCCGTGCCGGCGCCGAAGAGCACGTACGGGACGGACGGCGCTCGTCCGCACCTCACGCTGGCGGATCTAGACCTCTCGCCCGCAGCCGACCGCACCGGCTGCCGCGCCCACCCCTCCAGTCCGGCAGGACCGACCGGCCTGCCGCCCGGAGGCCGTGGCGCGAGATGAGCACGCACACGCAGTCATCGAGCGAGAGCGAACAGACATGCAGTCATTGACGAACACAAGCACGCCCTTGAACACCAGTACGGCCACCGCCACGAACTCAAGCGCAAGCATGGCCACCGCCACGAACACCCCTGCCACGCCCAGCCGCTCCGCCCTGTCGGCGCTGGTCGGGGGCACCCCGATGCTGCGCGTGTCGGAGCCCCTGACCCCGGCCGGCCGCGGCTTCTGGGCGAAGCTGGAGGGCTTCAACCCCGGCGGCATCAAGGACCGGCCCGGTCTGTACATGGTCGAGCGGGCCCGCGCCCGCGGGGATCTGCGACCGGGCGGACGGATCATCGAGTCCACCAGCGGCACCCTCGGCCTGGGCCTCGCCCTGGCCGGCCTCGTGCACCGCCACCCCGTCACCCTGGTCACGGACCCCGGCCTGGAGCCGTCCATGACACGGCTGCTCGGCGTCTACGGAGCCGAGGTCGACATCGTCGACGAGCCCCACCCCACGGGCGGCTGGCAGCAGGCCCGGCGCGACCGGGTCGTCGAACTGCTTCGGGACCACCCGGGTTCCTGGTGCCCCGACCAGTACAACAACCCCGACAACACCGCCGCGTACACCCCGCTGGCCCTCGAACTCGCCTCCGAGCTGGGACACATCGACGTCCTCGTGTGCAGTGTGGGCACCGGTGGGCACTCCGCGGGACTCGGCCGCGTGCTGCGCCAGCTCTACCCGGAGATCACGATCGTCGGCGTCGACACCATCGGCTCGACGATCTTCGGCCAGCCCGCCCGGCCCCGCGTGATGCGCGGGCTCGGCTCCAGCATCTACCCGCGCAACGTGGCGTACGACTACTTCAGCGAGGTCCACTGGGTGGCCCCGCACGAGGCGGTGTGGGCCTGCCGGAAGCTGGCGGCCTCGCACTACGCCACCGGCGGCTGGAGCGTGGGAGCCGTGGCGCTCGTGGCGGGCTGGCTGGCCCGCACCATGCCCGCCGACGCGCGCATCGCGACGATCTTCCCCGACGGACCGCAGCGCTACCTCGGCACGGTCTACGACGACGAGTACTGCGCCCGCCACGGACTCCTCGACGCGGCCCCGCCCTCGGAGCCGGAGCTCATCGGCCGCGCCGACGAGAGGGAGGTCGCGAGCTGGACCCGGTGCACCGACGTGGTCGACCCTCTCGTCCTGCGCGCGCCCTCGGAGACGGAGAGGCTCTCGGCCGTGGAGGAGGCCAAGTGAAGCAGACCTTCACGCAGTTGAGGTCGTACGAACGCAGCGTGCAGCTGTTGATGGTGAACCAGTTCACCATCAACCTCGGCTTCTACATGCTGATGCCGTACCTGGCCGCCCATCTGTCCGGAACCCTCGGACTGGCCGGCTGGCTCGTCGGACTCGTCCTGGGCGTACGGAACTTCAGCCAGCAGGGCATGTTCCTCGTCGGCGGGACGCTGGCCGACCGGCTCGGCTACAAGCCGCTGATCGTCGCCGGATGCGTGCTGCGCACGGTGGGCTTCGCGACGCTGGGCCTGGTGGACTCGCTGCCCGCGCTGCTCGCCGCGTCGGCCGCCACCGGTCTGGCCGGGGCACTGTTCAATCCGGCGGTACGGGCCTATCTCGCGGCGGACGCGGGGGAGCGCAGGGTCGAGGCGTTCGCCCTGTTCAACGTCTTCTATCAGGCCGGCATCCTGCTCGGCCCGCTCGTGGGCATGGTGCTGACCGGTGTGGACTTCCGCATCACCTGTCTGGTGTCGGCCGGGATCTTCGCGCTGCTGTCCGTCGTGCAGATCCGCGCCCTGCCCGCCCGCACGGCGCAGGACCGCGGGGAGCGGACCGCGGAGGGCCGGGAGAGCGTGCTCGCACAGTGGCGCGGCATCCTCGCCAACCGGCCGTTCCTGCTCTTCTCCGGCGCCATGATCGGCTCGTACGTGCTGTCCTTCCAGGTGTATCTCGCGCTGCCGCTGGAGGTGCGCCGGCTCGGCGGCGAGGGCGAGTTCGGTACGGCGGCGGTGGCGGTGCTCTTCGCGGTCTCCGGGCTGAGCACGATCCTCGGCCAGACGAGGGTGACGGCCTGGTGCAGGGCACGGTACGAGCCGGGGCAGTCGCTGATCCTGGGCTTGGCCGTGATGGGCCTGGCGTTCGTGCCACTCCTGGTGGCCACGGCCGTGCCGGTACCGGAGTCCGGGATGGGGCTGTGGCTGCTGGCCGCGGTGCCGCCCACGCTCGCCGCGCTGCTGCTGGCCATCGGCACGATGATCGCGTACCCCTTCGAGATGGACACGATCGTCCGGCTCTCCGGTGACCGCCTCGTGGCCACGCACTACGGGCTCTACAACACCATCTGCGGGATCGGCATCACGCTCGGGAACCTGCTGACCGGCGCGGCGCTCGACGCCGCCCGTGAGGCGGGGATGCCCGCTCTGCCGTGGATCTCGCTGTGCGCGCTGGGCGGCGCCTGCGCGGCCGCCCTGTACGGCCTGCACCGTACGGGCCGGCTGGCGACACCGGCGCCGCAGTCCGTGGCTGTCTGATCAGCGGCGGTGACGCGAGGGGGCGGGTGCCGTTCGGCACCCGCCCCTGCCGGGTCGTCGAGCGGTGCGGACCTCAGCCGCTGTGGACCTCAGCCGTTCCAGCTCTCGTCGTACGGGTCGCGCGGGGCCTTGACCGGCTTGGCCTCGGAGACGTTGAGGAAGGGGATGACGCCGTCGTTGACGGGGTCCTTGACCCGCTTGCCGGTGTAGGTGCCGGTGACCTCCAGCCAGGTGTCCGGCTGCAGGACGGGCGGGAGCTCGCCGGACAGGCCGACCTTGACCGGCTGGGCGTCGGCCGCACAGCAGTTGAGGGCCATGCGGACCAGATAGGCGGTGCCGTTCTTGTCGAGGGCGACGAAGCCGGCGACCTTGACGTGGCGGTCGCCGAGGGAGCGCCCGTGGTCGTAGACCGCGCGTCCGGCGTAGTCGGCCAGGTTGAGCCGCAGCGGGTCGCCCGCGGGGAGCTTCGGGTAGCCCCAGGGCGCTTGCGTCAGCGCGGTCCCCGCGCGCATCGCGCTGTAGGAGCCCAGGGCGGGCGGGGCGACCAGGATGAGGGCGACCAGCGGGAGGACGAGCAGCCAGGAGACGCGCGGCTCACGGTGGACGTGACCCGCGTGTTCTTCCGGTCGGTCGCCGTCGGTCGTGCGCGGGCGCCGGTCGTACCAGAGCGTCGCCGCCGCCGCGACGATCAGGACGGCACCGGCCAGGAGCAGCAGCGGCTGCAACCCGGCCTTGACGTAGCGGAGATAGAGATCGGTGAAGCCGGCGCGCAGCACGGCCACGCCGACGAGGAACAGGATCACTGCCTGGGCCTGACGGTTCACAGCAGCACCGCCCCCACCAGGACCGACACCAGGACGGCCAGCGCGAACGTGGCCGGGGCGAAGCGCAGCGCGAAACCGCGGCCGAACGTGCCCGCCTGCATCGCGAACAGCTTCAGGTCGATCATCGGCCCCACGACGAGGAACGCCAGCCGGGCGGTCAGCGAGAACTGCGACAGGGACGCCGCCACGAACGCGTCCGCCTCGGAGCAGATGGACAGCAGCACGGCGAGGACCGCCAGGGCGAGCACCGACACCACGGGGTTGTCGGCCGCGCTGCGCAGCCAGTGCTCCGGCACGACGGCCTTGAGCGTGGCGGCGGCCATCGCGCCCACGACGAGGAATCCGCCGGCGTGCATCACGTCGTGCCGTACGGACCCCCAGAACGCGGCTCCCTTGCCGAGGCCCTCCGTCGCCGGTCGGGCCGGAGGACGCAGCCAGTCGGTGCGGCCCACCCGGTGCCACAGCCAGCCCATCGCGCACGCCACCAGCAGACTGGCCACGAACCGGGCGAGGACCATCTCGGGCTCGCCGGGGAACGCGACGGCGGTCGCGGTCAGCACGATCGGGTTGATCGCCGGCGCGGACAGCAGGAAGGCCAGCGCCGCCGCCGGGGTGACGCCCCGTCGTACCAACGCCCCGGCGACGGGCACGGACGCGCACTCGCAGCCCGGCAGTACGGCCCCTGCCATCCCGGCGACCGGGACCGCCAGCGCGGGCCGTTTCGGCAGGGCGCGGGCGAAGAAAGAGGGCGGTACGAACACCGCGAGCGCCGCCGACAGCAGCACACCGAGTACGAGGAACGGCAGGGCCTGCACCACCACCGCCACGAACACGGTCATCCAGCTCTGCATCACCGGCGCGGCCAGCGCCCCGCGGATGGGCCCCTGCAGGACGACTACCAGGAGCAGCAGCATGGTCAGGGCGAGGGGCGAGTTGAGCTGCCGGCCCTGTGGCCCGTCCGCGTCGTGGCGGTCGGCGCGGGGCGGCGCTTCCTTGGTGATGGTCACGGAATCGGGTACCTCCGGCGGGGAAGGGCGTGGTGGGCCTGTTGCCCTCCCCTTCCAGTACGCCGGTCACGCTACAGCTGCTCAACTCGCTGCCGGAGTCGGGGCCGTGCGAGATCGTGGGGGAGCCGCCCGCAACCCCAGCGCGGGCGGCCCCCCACGGCCCTCGGGCCGAGGCCGTCGTCCTACGGCCGTCGGCCCGAGGGAGTCATGGGTGGGCCGGGGTTCCCCGGCCCCGGCGGGGCGGGCCCGGGCCCGTCATGCCATGGCCTCGACGATGCCGTCCCACAGCCGGATCCTCGCCTCCAGGGCGAGCGTCGCCGTCTCCGCCGCCTCCTGCCAGCGGGTGTCGGCATCGCCGCAGAGGTCGGCGACCATCTGCATGGCCATCGGGGTGTGTTCCTCGCCGTCGACCTCGATGTGGCGGGCGAGGTAGTCGCAGAAGAGCGGGAAGCGGTCGGTGCCCTCCTTCTTGATCACCTGGTCGAACATGTCCGGGATGAGGTCCTCCCGGGAGAAGGCGAACGCGGCGGCTCGGCAGTGCAGGGGCCGGTCGGCGATGATCTCGAAGGTCGTACGGACGAAATCGGCCGCCGGGCCGGGGACCTGGGCGACGCGCAGTGCGGCGGACACGTCGTGGCCTTCCTTGATCAGGTCGAGGAAGGTGTCGATCCGTGAGGTGTTCGCCCCCGCCTCGTCCATGCCCGCGCGATAGAGCTCGAAGTGGCTGGTGAAGCCGCCGTTCAGCTCGTCGCTCTCCTCGACCAGCACGATGTCGTTGATGAGTCGCCGGCTCACCTCGGACCCGAGTGGCACCCAGGGGACGTCCACGCAGGTCAGTTCCCGTTGTAGGGATTTCAGGAGCGACATGAAGTCCCACACCGCGAACACGTGGTGTTCCAGAAACGTTGCCATGTCCGCACGACTGCTGATCCGCTGGTAGATCGGGTGTGCGGTCACTTCCTTTCGAGCGGGTTCGATCGCCGCACGCGCCCGATCAATTCCCTCGTGGTTCATGTTCCAGTCGTAGCGGGACATGGCTCTCCTTTGCTTTCCTGCCGAGCCGGATGGCGATCGTGCTCCTCTCTTTACCGGCCCGGCAACCGGTTTCGAGAATTCTGGGAAAGTTACCCGCAGTATGACGCGGCAGATGACGGCAAGCGGGACGAAAGGGTGACATAGGGTTACCCTTCGGACAGTTGAAAATTCTTCGTTGAATCTTTGAACGTGACGTGGTTGTTATCCGTACTCGACGGGGTGAGCAGGAATCCCGTTACCGTCACCGTGGCGTATCGCGTGGTGCCGGGCCGTGAGGCCGACTTCCACTCCTGGGGGTGGGCCGTGCTGCGTGCGAGCGCGCAGCAACCGGGTTTCCTGGGTGGTGGCGTACTGGTCGACGGAGAGGCGGACTGGCATGTGGTCTACCGCTTCGACAGCGATGGTTCGGTCCGGGCCTGGGAGAACTCGGTCGCCTGGGCGGAGTGGGCCGCCCGGCTGGAGTCGCTGGGACAGGAGACCGGCCGGCGGACCATGAACGGCTCCAAGGCGTGGTTCGACTCCCAGACCGTGACCCAGGCCGCACCTCGCCCGCCACCGAAATGGAAACTCTGGTTCGTCAACATGAGCGCGGTCTTCCCGCCCGTGCTCTTATTCAATCTGACCGTACTCCCATATCTGAACAGTCTTAATCCTCTTTTCCGCACACTACTGCTGTGTCTGGCCGTGACAGCCATCGTCACGTGGATTCTCATGCCGCGACTGCAACGTTTCTTCAAGAAATGGCTGTACCCGCCGCTTCAGGCGCTCCGCGGACGGCACAAACGACGGACCGCTTAGGCCCGCGAACGATCAAAGGGGGGTGGGCGGGTGAAGACCCTGCTCATCGACAATTACGACTCGTACACGTATAACCTGTTCCAGTTGATCGCCGAGGTCAACGGTGAGGAACCGGTGGTGGTCCTGAACGACACCCCGCCCGACGGTATTCCGGACCTCGCGGAATTCGACAACGTCGTGGTGTCGCCGGGACCCGGACACCCCGCGGAGCCCCGGGACTTCGGCATCGCCGCACGGGTCATCGCCCGGGCCACCGTCCCCGTCCTCGGCGTCTGCCTGGGTCACCAGGGCATCGCCGTGGGGGAGCGGGGCAACGTGGAGCCCGCGCCCGAGCCCCGCCACGGGTTCCTCTCCGCCGTACGCCACGACGGCCGGGACCTCTTCAAGGGGCTGCCGCAGAACTTCACCGCCGTCCGCTACCACTCGCTGGCGGTGAGCGAACCGCTGCCCGAGACCCTGGAGGCCACCGCCTGGTCCGAGGACGGGGTTGTCATGGGCCTGCGGCACCGCACCCGGCCGCTGTGGGGCGTGCAGTTCCACCCCGAGTCCGTGCTCACCGACTACGGCCACCGCATGCTCGTCAACTTCCGCAACATGACGGCGGAACGGGCCTCCCGGCCACGGACGAAGAACACCGCGGTCACCCCCACCGCGGCGGCCATCCCCCGCCAGCGGCGGGCCCCCAGCCCGACCTACCGGCTGCACACCCGTCGTATCGCCACGGCGATCGACGCCGAGGCCGCCTTCACCCGTATGTGCGCCGACGCGCCCCGCGCGTTCTGGCTCGACAGCGCCCAGGTGGAGGAGGGCCGGGCCCGCTTCTCGTTCTTCGGCGACGGCACCGGCCCGCTGGCCGAGTTCGTGCGCTACGACGTCGAGGCCGGCGTCTGCGAGGTCGAGCGGCCCGGACAGCCCCCGCGCAAGGTCCGGGCGAGCATCTTCGACTACCTGAAGCGGCAGTTGACGACCCGTCGCGTCGACGGCACCGGGCTGCCCTTCGACTTCACCGGCGGCTACGTCGGCTACTTCGGCTACGAGACGAAGGCCGACTGCGGCTCCCCGAACCGCCACCGGGCCGAAACCCCCGACTCCTGCTGGCTGTTCGCCGACCGGCTGATCGCCGTGGACCACGAGGAGGGCTGCACCTACGCCGTCTGCCTCGCCGAGGACACCACCCAGGCGGCGCGCGCGGCCGCCGACTGGCTCGACACCGCCACCGCCCAGCTCACCTTCGTGGCGCCCGCCGACCCGGCCCCGGCCACACCCGCCGAGTCGAACCCGGCCGCCGCCGAGCCCTGGCTGGTCCGCGACCGGGCCACCTACCTCGCGGACATCGAGGCCTGCAGGCGCGAACTCAGGGCGGGCACCAGCTACGAGGTCTGCCTCACCAACGCCGCCCGGTTAGCGGCACCGTACGACCCGTACGACTACTACCGGGTGCTGCGGCGCCTCAACCCGGCACCGTACGCGGCCTTCCTCAGGTTCGGGGACCTCGACGTGGCCGGCGCTTCCCCCGAGCGCTTCCTGCGGATCACCCGGGACGGCACCGCCGAGGCCAAGCCCATCAAGGGAACCGCACCCCGCGGCGCGACGCCCGACGAGGACGCCCGGCTGCGCGACGAACTGGCGGCGGACGCCAAGACGCGCGCCGAGAACCTCATGATCGTCGACCTGCTCCGCAACGACCTGGGCCGCGTCAGCACCACCGGGAGCGTCCGCGTCTCCCGTCTGATGGCCACCGAGACCTACGCCACCGTGCACCAGCTGGTCTCCACCGTCGAGGGACGGCTGCGCGAGGGCACCGGCGCGGTGGACTGCGTCCGCGCCTGCTTCCCCGGCGGATCGATGACCGGCGCGCCCAAGCTGCGCACCATGGAGATCATCGACGAACTGGAGACCGAGGCCCGCGGCGTGTACTCCGGTGCCCTCGGCTACTTCGGGTGCGGCGGCGGCGCCGACCTCAACATCGTCATCCGCACCGCCGTGTTCACCGGCGGCCGTATGCACCTCGGGGCCGGCGGCGCGATCGTCCTCGACTCCGACCCGGTCGCCGAGTACGACGAGATGCTGCTGAAGACCGCGGCCCAGATCCGCGCCCACGAGCAGCAGACCGAGCGCTCCGCCCTCAGGGCCGCCGCCGAGGAGCCGGCCCGATGACGATGCCGCAGTCCACTCTCGTCCCCGCCGACATGTCCGCCCCCGGCAACCTCGCCGCCCATCTCGTCGCGCTCTCCGAGCGCCGCGAGTGGACCCACCGGGTGGCGTTCCACCAGGGCCACCGCGCCTTCACCCACGGCGAGGTGCACGACCTCGCGGCCCGCGCGGCCACCGTGCTCACCGACCACGGCGTGCGTCCCGGCGACCGGGTGCTGCTCGCCCTGCCCGACTCCGTGGCCTGGGTGGCGGCCTTCCTCGCCACCGCCCGGCTCGGCGCCGTCGCCGTGCTTGCCAACCCCGAACTCACCCCGCCCGAGCATCAGTTCATGGCGGACGACACCGAGGCCGCCCTCTGCGTGACCGGTCCCGGCCTCGATGACCGCTTCCCCCGGCGCTCCCGCCTCGGCGCGGACCAGCTGATCGCGCTCGCCACGACCGCCGAACCACACGCCGACGCCCACCCGGTCGACGCCCACACGCCGCTCTACATCCAGTACACCTCCGGAACCACGGGCCGCCCCAAGGGAGTTCTCCACCGCCACGGCGACCCGAAGACGTACCACGACCTCATCGGCAGGCGGTTGCTGCGCGTCACCGAGGACGACGTCACCCTGTCGGTGTCCAAGCTGTACTTCGCCTACGGCTTCGGCAACGCGTTCGTCTTCCCGCTCTTCTCGGGCTCCTCCGCCGTCCTGGTGGACCGCCGCCCCACCCCGGCCGCCGTGGACGAACTCGTCGCCCGGCACCGCGTGACCCTGCTGTACTCCGTGCCGTCCGCGTACGCCGCGCTCGTCGCCGAGCGGGGCAACGGGCACGAGACGTGCTTCGCCTCGGTGCGTGCCGCCGTGTCGGCCGGTGAGGGCATGCCCGCGGGGCTCGGCAAGCAGGTCACCGAGCTGCTCGGCGCGCCCGTGCTGGAACAGATCGGCTCGACCGAGGCCGGGCACGCCTTCTGCGCCAACAGCTTCGAGCACAACCACCCCGGCACCGTCGGCCGCCCCGTCCCCGGCTTCGAGGTCGAACTGCGCGACCGCGCGGGCAGCCAGGTCCCCGACGGCGAGGCCGGCGAACTCTGGGTCCGTGGCCCGACGCTGACCCCCGGCTACCTCAACCGCCCCGAGGAGACCGAGCGCACCCTCGTCGGCGGCTGGCTCAACACCCGTGACCGGGCCCGCCGCGAGACCGACGGCACCTTCCGGCACCTCGGCCGGGCCGACGACATGGAGATGGTCGGCGGCATCACCGTCTCCCCGCTGGAGGTGGAGGCACTCCTGCGCACCCACCCGGCGGTCCGGGAGGTGGCCGTCGCCGCCGTGGCCGACGAGCGCGGCGCCAGCCGGCTGCGGGCCTTCGTCGTCCCCGCCACCCCGATCCCGGCGGGTCTGGAGGCCGAACTCATCTGTCTGGCCCGCGACAAGCTGGCCGCCTTCAAGGTCCCCCGCAGCGTCAGCTTCGTCCCGTCCCTGCCTCGCACCTCCACCGGCAAGCTCCGCCGCCACCTCGTCCGCCAGGGCGCGTGGTGACCATGGCCCCCGCAGAAAGGATTGGGCGCATGCGACAGCCGCAGCCCCTGTTCCCCACCGACCGTGGCTTCTACCTCGGCACGATGCTCCGGGAGGCCGCCGACCGCCACGGTGCCGTCTTCGTCACCCTCGACCGCCCGCTCGACGTCAACCCCGGCCTCGGCGTCGACCTCAGCTACACGGTGCTGGCCGACGTCGTCGACGAACTCTCCGGCCGCCTCTGGGAGGCGGGGGTGCGGCCCTCGGAGGAAGTGGTCGTCCACAAGACGGACAACGTCGACATCGTCCTGCTGACCTGTGCCGTCTCCAGGATCGGCGCCGTCCCCGTCCTCCTCTCACCGGGACTCGCGGGCCCGGTGGTCGGCCAGCTCCTCGAACGCCTCCACCGCCCCTGGCTGATCACCGACAGAGCCAAGCTGGAAGGGCCGCTCAAGGACGTCGAGCTGTCCGACGTCGTACGGCGCACGCTCTCCGTGGACGACGCGCCCGGAGCCGAGCCGCTGGAGAAGTACGCGGGTGCAGCGACCCCCGCGCCGGTACGCCTCCACCCCCGGGAGGCCTCGCTGATCACCCACAGCTCGGGGACGACCGGCCTCCCCAAGCTCGCCGTGCACTGCCCCAACACCATGTGGAACCGGCTCGTGCCGCAGAAGGCCATGGGCTGGCCCACGCGCGGTGAGACCGCCGCCCTGCACATGTCGTTCGTGCACTCGCGCTTCTACCACCTGCTCGGTGTGCTGCTGCACTTCGGCAGCCCGCTGGTGCTGATCGTCGACCCTGCCCCGGCGTCCGTGGGCCCGATCCTTGCCCGGCACCGCCCCGGCATCGTGGAGACCCACCCCAACACCTTCGTCCTGTGGGAGGAGTTGGTGGGCGCGCCGGGAGCGCCGCTGTCGCGCGTCCGGTCGTACGGCTCGACGTTCGACGCGATCCACCCGCGCACCGTGCAGCGGCTCCTGGACGCCTCGCAGCGGCGCTCGCCGTGGCTCATCCAGTTGTACGGGCAGAGCGAGACGGGCCCGGTCGCCTTCCAGTGGTTCACCCGCCGCAGCGCGGCCCGCGCCGACGGCCGCCGCGTCGGCATCGGCATCCCCGGCTTCACCCGGGTACGGGTCGCCGACGGCTCCGGCCGGCGGGTCGGGCCCGGTGAGGCGGGCCGTATCGAGGCCCGTACCCGTGGCCGCATCCTGACCTACCTCGGCGCCCGCGACCGTTACCTCCGCCAGCTCAACGACGGCTGGTGGGAGATGGGCGACATGGGCTACCAGAGCCGCTGGGGCGCCCTGTACCTGATCGACCGCGAGATCGACCAGATCGACTCCGTGCACAGCAACCTGGAGGTCGAGGACACACTGATGTCCCGCCTGGAGGAACTGCGCGAGGTCGTCATCGTGCCGGGCGCGGACCGCGAACCCGTCCCCGTGGTGTGCGTGCGCGGCGAGCGGCCCCTCGACATGGACCGCTGGCAGGAGGCCACGGCCGACCTGCCCTCGATGGCCGAGCCCCGTCAGTGGAAGTTCGAGGACCTGCCGATGACGTCCACGTGGAAGGTGAAGCGGGTCGAGATCACCCGCATGCTGGCCGAGAGCACGGTGGCATGAGCCGGATCCTCGTCGTCGGCGCCGGACCCGTGGGTCTGTCGGCGGCCCTCGCCCTGAGGGCCCACGACCTGGAGGTGACGCTCCTGGAGGCGGACCCCGAAGGCCGCGAACGGCCGGGCAGCCGCGCCCTGTTCGTGCACCGCGAGACCCTTCAACTCCTCGACGGGATGCGTCCGGGACTCGCCGCCGAGATCACCGCGTACGGACAGACCTGGCACACCAAACGCACCCTCTACCGGGGGCGCGAGGTGTACGCCCGCACCTTCCCACCGCCCACGGGCCTGCCGCCCTTCACCAGCCTGCGCCAGGTGGACACCGAGCGGTTCCTGCTCACCGCCTGCGAGGACGCCGGCGTGGAGTTCGTGTGGGGCGCCCGGATCGCGGGCGTGCGCGCGACCCAGGACGAGGTCGCTCTCACCGACGAGGACGGCCGCGTGTGGACCGGCACCCACGCGGTCGCCGCCGACGGCGCCCGCTCGACCGTACGGCGCGAACTCGGCATCGCCATGGAGGGCACCCACGGTGACGGCTTCCATGTCGTCGTGGACGTGGCCGACATCCCGGGGGCCGAGCTGCCGCTGGAGCGTGTCTTCCACTACGAGCACCCCGGCCTGGACGGCCGCAGCGTGATGCGTGTGCCGTTCACCGGCGGCTTCCAGGTGGACCTGCAGTGCCGCGACGACGACCGGCAGGAGGAGTACGGCACCGAGGACGCCGTACGGCGCTGGCTGCCCTCCGTCGTGGGCGACGGGTACGACGAACGGATCCTGTGGGTGTCGACGTACCGCTTCCTGCGCAAGGTCGCGGCCTCCTTCACCGATCCGGCCCGCCGGGTGCTGCTCGTCGGGGAGGCGGCCCACCTCTTCCCGCCCTTCGGGGCGCGCGGCATGAACAGCGGCATCGCGGACGCGGCCGCCGCCGCGCGGGCCGTCGCCGAGGGCACGCCCGAGGCAGTCGCCTCCTTCGCCGAACTCCGGCGCCAGGCGGGTCTGTTCAACAGCGAAGCCGCCGGGACGGCCCTGGAGCACCTGCGGCCCCACCGGCGCATCGTGCGCGTCAAGCAGCGCGCGGCGGCGGCCCTCGCCCCCGTCGTGCCACGATGCGGGGCCTGGCTGGAGCACGCACCCTACGGACCCCGGCACGGCTCTCCGGCCGCCGCCGGCCGCAAGTACTGAAGGGAACCCCATTGACACAACCTGCCATCGCGGAGGGACTGTTGGCGTGGTCACCCAACCGCGGTCTGACACCCGCACCGGCGCAGGGCGGACGACTGCTCGTCGCGGACTCCTGGCTGGTCAGCGACGGGCGGGTGCGCGGCTTCGAGCGGCACCGTGAGCGCTTCCTGCGGGCCTGCGGCGAGTGCGGCGCGCCTCCCTTGCGGCGGCTCATCGAGTTCTGGCACGACATGACCGCCGCGCTGCCGCGCACGGGGAAGTGGTTCCCCCGCGTGGAGCTCGCGGCCGGCTCCCTGGAGCTGCGGCTGCTGCTGCGCCACGCGCCGCCGCTCCGCACGGACGTACGGGTGTGGGCGGCGGGGCAGGCCGACCCACGCACCGTGCCCCGGCGCAAGGGACCGGACCTGGACGCGCTGGCCCGGGTCCGCGGCCGGGCCGCCGGGGTGGACGCGGACGAGGCGGTGCTGATCGCGCCCTCCGGGGTGGTGCTGGAGGCGGCGAACTCCAGCCTGCTGTGGTGGGAGGACGACACTCTGTGCATGCCGCCGCCACGCCTGCCCGTCCTCGCCGGGGTGACCACGGCACTGGTCCAGGAACGGGCCGCGCGCACCGGCATCCGGGTCGCCCACCACGAGCGCACCCTGGCGGAGCTGGACGGCCGTGAGGTGTGGCTCGTCAACGCCCTGCACGGGATCCGTCCGGTGAGCGCCTGGTGCGGCCGCCCGATGACCGCGGGCCCCGCTGCGCACGCCCCGGAATGGCAGCAGTGGCTGGACGACATGATGGATCCGTTGCCGGACCACTGAATCCGGGCGGCTGAATTCAAACCGAACCCGAGGGGACAAAGAAGCGCCGGGCCGAATTCAACACGGCCCGGCGCGATTAAACGTGCCCGAATAACGGAAAATTTCTGCCCGAGATTCCGGCTGAGGGAATCAGTCCTTCTTCGGGACGGGCTGGTAGGCCCCCGGAACCATCCGCGTGGCGATCGCGATCCGGTTGTACGCGTTGATGACCGTGGCCGCCCAGATCAGCGCGGCGACCTGCTGGTCGTCGAACACCTCCGCGGCCTCCGCGTACACCGCGTCGGGCACGTGCCCGTCGTGCACCAGGGTCACCGCCTCGGTCAGCGCCAGGGCGGCGCGCTCCCGCGCGTTGAAGAACGGGGTCTCCCGCCAGGCGTTCAGGGCGTAGATCCGCTGCTCGGTCTCGCCCTGGGCGCGGGCGTCCTTGGTGTGCATGTCGAGGCAGAACGCGCAGCCGTTGATCTGCGACGCGCGAATCCTGATGAGTTCCAGGAGTTCCGGCTCGACCTTCGCGTCCTGGGCAGCGGAAACAGCCGCGGCATGCAGGGAGCCCATCGATCCGGACACATCGGGGGTGATTTTCTTCAGGGCCACGCGGGATATGGAATCGCTGTTGGTCATGAGGAGAACTCTATCCCCGCGATGCGGTGCCCGAACGGAAAACCGAGTGAATTCCCCGCAGTGTGATCATCGCGACGTGTCACCGTTTCGTCTCAGCGTGAGCCTTCCCACAACCCCCTCCCGGGGAGGCGTGTCTAGGAAGCAGAATCGGGCACTGACCACACGCAGAGAAAGGTCCGCCATGGGGGACATACGCAGACGGGGCGCCGTCGCACTCGGAATCACCGGACTGGTGGCACCGCTGACACTCGCACTGGGTACCGCGCCCGCGCAGGCCGCGAGCTGCACCACGTCGACCGGCCCGTACCAGAAGCAGGTCGAGAAGTTCCTCGGCCGGCCCGTCGACGGCAGGCAGTCCGCCACCGACTGCCAGGCGATCAAGGCGTTCCAGACCAAGCACGGGATCACGCCGAACATCGGCTACGCGGGCTCCGTCACCTGGGGCGTCATGGACCTCATGCTCAAGCAGAAGGCCGTCGGCACCAACCCCAACAGGGACGGCAGGTGCCCCGTCAACAAGGGCCGCATCGCCTGCGTCAACCTCACGCTCCAGCTGAGCTGGGTCCAGGACGGCGCCCGGCTCGTGTACGGACCGGTACCGGTGCGCACCGGCCGTGACGGCTACGAGACCCGCACCGGGCTCAAGAAGATCTACTGGCGGGACATCGACCACGTCTCGTCGATCTACAACGTGCCCATGCCCTACAGCCAGTTCTTCGACGGCGGCCAGGCCTTCCACTCGGTCGGCGTCAGCATGTGGAACCCGCCGGGCTCGCACGGCTGCGTCAACATGACCAAGACCGCCGCCAAGAAGTACTGGTCGCTGCTGAAGACGGGCGACGACGTCTACGTGTACGGCCGCAAGCCGGGCACCTGACGGACACAGGTACCCGGCTCACTCCGGCGAGGTCGTTCTCCACGCCGGACGGGGGCGTCACGCCTCGGGCGCGTCCCCGAAGTCGGGGATCTCCAGCCTCGCCCCGCCCTGCCGCGCGGACTCGTGCGCGACGATGCCCGGCAGGGTGTAGCGGGCGGCCACCCATGCGTTCACCGACGGCAGCGTCCGTGTGTTGACCGCGGTCACGAAGTCGTCCACGAGGAAGTGGTGGCTGCCCTCGTGCCCGTTGTGGAGGTTGTCGAACTCCCGCGGCAGGCGCGAGCGGTCGTGCACGGGCGCCGACCCGGAGGTGAAGGCGGCCCGCAGGTCCGGCGCGATGTGCTGGAGAGACGGGTCGTCAGGAGACAGGGTGGGCTTGGGCTCCAGCAGCTCGCTGATGTCGTTCACCCCCTTCTTGTCCTGCCACAGGGCCACCGTGGCGAGCTGCTCCATGCTGGCCTCCGTCCCGAAGAACCGGAAACGTGACTCTCGTATGTGCGAGGGATAGCCGACGCGCCGGAACTCGTTCGTACGGAAGGAGCCGCCGCCCGCGACCTCGAACAGCGCGGTGGCGTTGGAGACGTCGTTGCCGAACTGGCTGACGTCCTTGTCGAAGACACCGTCCCCGCGCCCGTCGACGACCCCGATCGCGGACACGCTCACCGCGTGCGTCTGCCAGGCCCCGAGTACCCCGCCCACCGAGTGCGTCGGGTACAGCAGCGGCGGATAGCTGGCGGTGGCCTTCCAGTTCTCACCACCGCTGTACTGGTACGCCTCGTAGAAGCCGAGGTCCATGTCGTGGACGTAGTCGCCCTCGGCGTAGAAGATCCGCCCGAAGGCGCCCTGGGCGATCTGGTTGCGGGCGTGCACGGTCGCCGGGTTGTACTGGCTGGTCTCACCCATCATGTAGGTCAGCCCGGTCGCCTTGACGGCGTCGATGATCGCGGCGATCTCCTCCGTGGTGATCGCCATGGGAACGGCCGAGTACACGTGCTTGCCGGCGTTCAGGCCCCGCACCACCAGCGGGCCGTGCGTCCAGCGCTGGGTGAAGAGGGCGACCGCGTCGACGGCCGCCGACTCCAGCATCGCCTCGTACGAGGGGAAGGTGCCGGTCAGGCCTTCGGCGGCGGCGAGTTGCTCGGCCCGTTCCGGCAGGAGGTCGGTGACGTACACGTCGCTGACCCCGGGGTGGGCCAGGAACAGCTTCGCGAACTGGCCGGAGAACTGGCCGGCGCCGACGATGCCGAGGGAGAACGTCATGTAAGGCGAGCCCTTCACTGGTCGAGGATGAGATTGATCTGGTCGTTGGTCTCGTTGAGGCTGCTCACCGGCTTGCCGGTGCCGTAGACGGCCTCCATCTCGGGCTGCATGAGCGCCTGCACGTCCGCCGCGTAGTTGGTGATCGGGTAGGAGAAGGTCCGGAAGTCCTTCTTGTCGGCCACGGGTTCGGTGAAGGCGGAGACGTCGATGCCCTTCTTCTTGTAGGCCGCGATGGCGGCCTCGGTGCCGGCCGGGGTGGCGGGGAAGACGACCCCGTACTTGCCGACGACGGTCTGGCACTGGTCGGAGGACAGGTACTTCACCCACTTCCGGGCGCCCGCCTTGTTCTTGGAGGCCTTGGTGATGGAGTCGGCGAGGCCGTTCATCATGGTGGCGCGCTTGCCGGTCGGGCCGGCGGGCGTGAGGGCGGTCTTGATGTCCTTGCCCTTGAAGCCGTTGTACGTGGAGATCATCCACGCGCCGTCGAACACGGCGGCGGCCTTCCCCGCGGCCATCTGTGTGTTGCCCTGGTTGGACTGGACGTTGTAGTCGGAGAAGGGAGCCATGTAGCCCTTCTTCGCCAGGCCGAAGTACCACTTGATGGTCGACTGGAAGGTCTTGCTGCCGTACTGGTACTTGGTGCCCCAGCGCGCCTTGTCCGTGTAGCTCCACCCGGCGGAGCCGGTGAAGGGGCTCCACTGTGTCTGGCCGTCGGCGTAGCCGCCGCCCTGGGTGCCCAGGCCGTACACCTTGACGTGCTTCTTGTCGAAGCCCGGCTCGTCGCCCCGTTTGCCGTTCCGGTCGACGGTGAGGTGGGCGATGGCCTTCTCGAAGGTGCCGCCGTCCTTCGGGTTCCAGGAGAGGTCGCCCAGTTGCTGGGCGGTGAGGCCAGCGTCCTTCGCCATCTTCTCGTTGTAGAAGAGGGCGACGGTGTCCCAGTCCTTGGGCGCGCCGTAGCGGTGGCCGTCCTGGCCGATCCAGTTGGCGGCGAGCCCCGGCTGGTAGTCGGAGGCCTTGACGTCCAGGTCGTCGAGCGGTTCCAGCACCTTCAGATCGGCGAACTGGCCGAACTTCTGGATGTGGTCGGTGAACACGTCCGGCTGGGTGCCGGCGATGAAGCCCGCGGTGAGCTTGGTCCAGTAGTCGCTCCAGCCCAGCTGGGTGATCTTGACGTTCAGCCCCGGGTTCTCCTTCTCGAACCCCTTGGCGCAGGCCTGGTAGGCGGGCAACTGGTTGGCGTCCCACAGCCAGTACGTGATCGTGTTCGCGGACGCTCCCGTGGAGTCGCCCTTCGCGCAGCCGGTCACCAGGGACAGTGCCAGAGTTCCGGCCAGCGCGGTCAGCGTACGAAGTCGCAGTCGCATCTTCTGTTCCCTCACTTGATCCCGGTGAAGCCGATGGAGCTGACGATGCGGCGGGCGAAGCAGGCGAAGAGCACCAGCATCGGCAGCGCGGCGATGAGCGTGGCCGCCGTGAGCCCGGACCAGTCGACGCCGGTCGCCGGGGTCTGCGCCCGGAAGATCGCCAGCGCCACGGTCAGCACGCGCGAGCTGTCGCTGTAGGAGACCATCAGCGGCCAGAAGTAGTCGTTCCAGGCGGTGATGTACGTCAGCACGGACAGCGTGATGATCGGCGTCGACGCCATCGGCAGGACCACCCGGAAGAAGATCTTGACCTTCCCGGCGCCGTCCAGCAGCGCCGCCTCCTCGACCTCCGTGGGGATGTTCATGAAGAACTGCCGCAGGAAGAACACCGCGAACGGGGTCATGAAGAGGCTGGGCAGCGCGATCCCCAACAGCGTGTCCACCAGGTGGAGTTGCTTGATGAGCACGAAGTTCGGCAGCAGCGTGAAGATGGTCGGCACCATCAGTCCGGCCAGGAACAGCCCGAACACCTTGTCCCGGCCGCGCCAGCGCAGGCGTGCGAAGGCGTACGCGGCCATCGCCGAGAAGAAGATCTGACAGCCGGTGATCAGCGTCGAGACGACCACCGAGTTGAGCAGGTAGCGCCAGAAGTCGAGCCCGCCGCCGGCGCCGCCCTGCGCGATGGCCTCCTTCGCCGACTGCAGTCCGAGGGCGCGTTCGAAGCCGCTGCCGGTGAGGTCGACGGGGAGGGCGCTGGTGGGGTCGGAACTCAGACCCGCGTTGGTGGACAGCGCGGTGCGCAGGATCCAGTAGAACGGCAGCAGGGTGATGAGGAGGATGAGCCCCATCACGGTCCAGGCGGCGGCTCGCCCGAGGGAGAGCCTGCGCCTGACGGGTCGTACGGTCGGCGGTGTGGTCGTCGCGGTGGTCACGGCAGCCATGTCGGTGTCTCCTTTCCGTCAGCCGAGGTCGCTCTGGCCGGCCCGGGTGAGCCGGTACTGCAGGACGGTGATCGCGCTGAGCACGACCAGCAGGGCGACGGACATCGCCGAGGCGTAGCCGAACTGGAAGCGGCCGAAGGCGGATCCGTAGATGTAGTACTGGAGCACGTTGGTCGCGTTCGCGGGGCCGCCCGCGGTGGTCACCGCCACGGTGTCGAACACCTGGAAGGACCCGATCACGGTCATGATCAGCACGACCGCGAGCACCGGGCGCAGCAGCGGCATGGTGATCCGCCAGAACGTCCGCCACTCGCTCGCGCCGTCCACCTTGGCGGCCTCGTACATGTCGTTGGGTATCGCCTGGAGGCCCGCGAAGAGCAGCAGGGCGGTGTAGCCGACGTGCCGCCAGACGTTGATCAGGGCGATGGTGGGGATGGCCCAGGTCTCGTCGGCGAGGAACGGGATGCGGTCGAACCCGATGGCGTTGATGATCTCGTTGCCGATGCCGAGCTGGGTGTCCAGGATCCACAGCCAGACCAGGCCGGCGACGACGTTCGACATCAGATACGGGGTGAGCACGATGCCCCGCAGCACGGCCGACTGGGTCAGCCGCTGGAGGAGCACGGCGATGGCGAGCGCCGCCACCGTCTGGATGCCGATGTTGATGACGACGTACTCGACGGTGACCTTCAACGAGTCCCAGAAGATGGGGTCGTTGACCATGCGGACGTAGTTGTCGAGGCCCACCCACTCCGCCGGGGTCAGCAGGTTGAAGCGGGTGAAGCTCAGGTAGATGCCGCGGAGCGTCGGCCAGAGCAGGAACACCAGGAAGCCCAGCATCGCCGGAGCGATGAAGACGGCCGCGAGGGCGCCGTCACCGCCGGGGCGAGACTTCGCCTTCCTTGCGGGTGCCATGGCCTCGGCACCGCTCAATGGCAGGCGTGATGGTGGGCTGCTGGAGGCGACGGTCATCGGGAGGCTCCCTCATCGGCGGCTCGTCCTCGGTGGCACTTACTTTTGGCGCGAAACAATTGTGGCGTCAAGACTTTGGCGCAGATTGTTTCCCTGGCGAGGATCGCGGCCTAGAGTGAGAGCGTTACTTCCATCATGAAACAAACACCCATGTGGGAGTCTGACGTCCATGACCACAGGTACCGCCAGCTGGCTGCCGCTCAGCACGGGGGAGCGCGCGGTGGCGCTCGAGGTGCTCGTGCACGGCCCGCTGTCCCGCGCCGAGATCGCCAGGCGACTCAGCCTCTCGGCCGGAAGTCTCACCCGGCTGACCAAGCCACTGCTCGAATCGGGCCTCCTCGTCGAGGTTCCCGAGGGCGCCCCGCTCGCCGAGGTCCGGCAGGGGCGCCCCTCACAGCCGCTCGACATCGTCGCCGAGTCCCGCTCCTTCGCCGGTTTCAAGATCACCGAGGACATGGTCTACGGGGTCGTCACCACCCTCAGGAGCGAGATCGTCGCCCGCTACGACCGCCCGCTCACCACGCACGACCCGGACCGCGTCGCCGACCAGCTGGGCGAGATGATCGCCGAACTGGCTCGTGCTCACCCCGGCCTCGCGGGAATCGGCATCGGAGTGGGCGGCCTCGTCCAGGACCGCGCCGTGGTCGACGAGTCACCCTTCCTCTCCTGGCGCGACGTGAGGCTTGCCGAACTCGTCGAGGAGCGCACCGGGTTGCCGGTCGTCGTCGAGAACGACGTCGCCGCACTCGTGGAGTCCGAGACCTGGTTCGGCGGCGGACGCGGCCTGGAGCGCTTCGTCGTCCTCACCATCGGGGCGGGCATCGGCTACGGTCTCGTCCTCGGCGGCAGGCGAGTGCCCTGCGCCGAGGAGGACCGCGGGTTCGGCCGCCACTGGATCGTGAACCCCAACGGCCCGCTCACCCCCGAGGGCGCCCGAGGCAGCGCGGTCTCCCTCCTCACCATCCCCAGCATCCGCTACCAGATCCGGGCCGCCACCGGCCGCGACCTCACGTACGAGCAGATCCTCGGCGCGGCGGCGGCGGGCGAGCCCATGCCCGCCCGCGTCATCGACGAGGCGGCGCGTGCGCTGGGCACACTGCTCGCCCAGATCTCCAACTTCGTCATGCCGCAGAAGATCGTGCTCGCCGGCGAGGGCGTCGGCCTCATCGACGTGGCCGGAGACACGGTGTGGGAGACGATCCGCGCCCACCGCCACCCGCTCGCCGACCCGGTCCCCCTGGAGACCAAGGTCTCGGACTTCCACGACTGGGCGCGAGGAGCCGCGGTCCTCGCCATCCAGGTGCTGGTGCTCGGCACGGCCCAGGCCGGCGGTGCGAACGCAGAGTGAGCAGCTTCACGTTCCGTAATGTCCGAAGCGTCGCCTTTACTCACCTGGACCTCACGCCCGACACCGTAGGCTCACAACATGTCCACCAGTCCTGAAACCGTCCTGGAAAGACCGAAAAGAACAGCAGCCGAGGTCAACGAGGAGATCCGGGCCCTGTGGTCCCGGACCGGCGGGACGCTCAACGGCGACCAGAGGCGCGAGTACCAGCGCCTGGTGCTGGAGTGGGCAGCGGCCAGCTGAAAGCGCCCCGACAGGGGCGCGGGGCTGTGACGTTCTGCGGCTCCGCCGCGCGGGCGCGACCAGCCACAAACAACCCGAACACGGCAACGGACCCCGCCCGGCAGGCGAGGTCCGTCAGTTGTTGAACCCGTCAGCCCCAACTCCGCGCATACTGCCGACGGTACGCGTTCCGTTCCGCCTCCGTACGGATGTACCTCGTCGCGACCAGCGCCACCAGACTCCCCGCGATCAACAGCAACCCGGGCCCCACGTTCATCGGATCCGCGAGCCGCTCCAGCAGCGTGGTCACCGTTTCCGACGCGTCCACGTCCTGCACCGCGCCAGGCTCCGCCGACCCGGGCGGCACGGCCCCCTGGGACGCGCCCCCCGACTGACCCGAGGGGGAGCCGGACACCCCGGCCAGCTTCACGTTCAGCGCCGTGAGTGCCTTGGTGAGCGGCTGGAAGAACGTCGTACCACCGGACTTGCAGTCCCCGTTCCCTCCGGACGTCACCCCCAGCGCGACGCTCTCCGAGAAGAGCGGACCACCGCTGTCGCCCGGCTCGGCGCACACCGTGGTCTCGATCAGTCCCGTGACCGTGCCCTCCGGGTAGTTCACCGTCGCGTTGAGCGCGGTCACCTCTCCGTCGGCCAGTCCGCTGGTGCTGCCGCTGCGGAACACCTTCTGGCCGACCGTGGGATCGGCCACCGACGTGATGCGCACACCGCGCCCCTGGCCGATCGCCACCACGTTGGACTCTTCGCTCTGGTCGTCGTTGTCGTACTGCACGAGGGAGTAGTCGGCGCCCGGGAAGTTGGACGTGATGGTCCGGCCGAGCTGCTGGTTGCCCTGGGTGTCGCCGAACCACACGGAGCCCGCCGGCCCGCAGTGCCCGGCGGTGAGCATGAACTTGCCCTGCCCGTTGGTGACGTTGAAGCCCACCGAGCAGCGCCCGCCGGTCGAGAAGATCGGCTGGGCGCCGTTGAGCCGGGTGGTGAACGTGCCGTCGGTGCGCTCCATCCGCACCGAGCCGCCGATCTCCTCGGCCATGCGGGTCATGCGGGACCAGTCGCCCTTGGAGACCGTGCTGTCGGCGCGTACCACGACCTCGTTGGACGAGGGGTCGATGGCCCACGAGGTGCCGGCGACGCGCGGCGCCGACTTGAGCTTCTTCGTCGTCGAGTTGAGGTCGTCCATGCTGTAACGGACCTTCTTGGGGCGCGCGCCCGCGGCCTTCACCTCGGCCGCCGCCTCCTCGTCGGTGACCGCGACGACCGGCTCTCCGTCGGACCCGATCCACGAGCCCGCCGAGCGGGAGTCACCGAGCTCGGACGCGAGCCCCGCCCCGGTGTCGGCCACGGTCCGGGCCGTACTCGTCGGGGGAGCGGTCGTCGGGGATGTTTCGCTCGCCATGGCCGCCTGCGTGACCATGAGTCCTCCGCAGAGCAGTCCGCCGACGGCCGCCAGCCGCGTCACTCGCCGGACGACCCGTCGTCGTGCGTGCCTCATTCCATGGCTCCCGAACCCCGCGCCGAACGGCGTCAACCACCGCCAGGGCTCCCGTCGTTGAGTGCCCTCCCTTCATACGTGCGGCCGGGCCCGGGCGTTCACCACGTGGCGTCGACGTATCCCATCGCCCGGTTCATGGCGATCGCGGACACGTTCAGCGGATGGTGGAACGTACGGACCGTGCTCACGCCGCAGAGTCCGGGGAACCCGATGCCGTATGTCTTCATCGCCACCGACACGCCCCGCCGGCGGTAGGGGGCCCGCACCCCGGTCATCTCGTTGAAGACGAACCCCGAGGCCCGATGGTCCGACGTGGCCGCCATCCCGATCCAGGCGTCGCCGTCGAGAGCGAGCACGACGCCCCGCGGGTCGAAGCCGGGCGCGTCGAAGCGCCGCCGGTGGAACTCCTCGTACGTGAAGAACTCGCCCCGCTGCGGGATGTCCGCCGAGCATTCCTTGTTGAGCTCGTACAGGGCCCGCCGGTGCTCAGGGGTGTCACCGAGCTCGGAGAGCGTCGTCAGCCGGATGCCGGAGGTGCGGCACCGGTCGACGTACGGCTGGAAGCGGGCCAGGTCGAAGGCGTCGACGTCCAGGTGGAGCTTCACCCACTCGATCGCCGTCGTCGACTCGGAGGGGCGGTGCGAGAGGGGCGGGGTCTGCGTCACGGGCGCGGCTCCTGAGGTGCTGTGTGGTGCGTGTGTCAACGCGCAATGTAGAGCGGAGCGTTGCCGTCCGGTGGCACAACGTGGATCTTCACAGGTGGGCGGCCTGGATCTGAGGGGTCGGTGTGTCGTGTGCGGGCGGGTGGGGGCTGATCGCGCAGTTCCTCGCGCGCCCCTGAAACCCCAGCCTCCGGCTGGGAAAAGGGGCGGCGGGGGCGAAAACCGTGGACAGACGGACCCGCGGGCTTGATCCACAAGCCACCGTCTACCAATCGGTAACTTCCACGTTGACTCCGCGCCATCGATGGGCATGACCATGACGAGCGCGGCGACGGTGGGACCCGTCGCCGCTTCCAACCGCAGAAGGGGACGGGCATGAGAACACGCGGTGTGGCGCGCCGGATGGGTGCGGTGTCGGTGGTCGTGGTGCTGGGTGCCGGGGGAGCTGTCGGCACCGCGGGGTCCGCCGCCGCGGCCCCCGCCGGGACCACGGCGAGCGTGACCGCGGCCCAGGCCGCCGCCGACGTCGACTACGACACCTGGCAGCGCGACGTCAAGGCCGTCATCGACCAGGCGAAGCCCTACGTCCAGCAGCGCACCCAGGGCACCGCGGGACAGAAACTCGCCCTCGTCTTCGACATCGACAACACCACGCTGGAGACCGACTTCCACCCCTGGTACCAGCTGCCCACCCCGGCGCTGAAGCCCTCGCTCGACCTGGCCGCCTACGCCCGCTCCCGGGGCGTCGACATCTTCTTCGTCACCGCCCGGCCAGGCATCATCGAGAGCCTCACCGAGTGGAACCTCAAGACCGTCGGCTACCCCGTCTCCGGTCTCTACGTGCGTGATCTCCCGGATCTGTTCGACGAGGTCAGCGCCTACAAGACCAGCAAGCGCGCGGAGATCGAGGCCAAGGGCTACAAGATCATCGCCAACATCGGCAACAACGACAGCGACCTCGTCGGCGGGCACGCGGAGCGCACCTTCAAGCTGCCCGACTACGGCGGCCAGCTGTCCTGACCGCGAGGAGTGCGGGCGAGCGGGCCGGGAGACGGCCCGGCCCGCCCGCCCGCATGCACTCCTACACTCGCGTCATGAACGAGATCACGCTCGACACGCTCGGCGCCGGCAAGTACCTGCTGATCACCAGCTACCGCAGAAACGGTACGCCCGTGGCGACCCCGGTGTGGGTGGTGCGGGACGCGGAGACGCTCGGCGTCTGGACGGTCGCCGACTCCGGGAAGGTCAAGAGGATCCGCAACCGCGCCGATGTTCTCGTGGGCCCCTGCGACCTGCGCGGAAAGCCGACCGGCGACCAGGTCCCCGGCCGGGCCGAGATCGTCGACCCCGCCACGGCCGAGCACTACCGCCGGCTCCTCGCCCGCAAGTACGGACTCGTCGGCCGCCTCAGCCTCCTGGGCAGCCGGATCCGCCGCGGCAAGGAGGGCACGGTCGGACTGCGTATCTCGCTGACATCCTGACGTTCCCTCAACTGGACGCGTTCCGGCGGAGGTTGGGAGTATGCCACTGGTACTTCCAACGTCAGCAACGGTTCGCTCCAAGGAGGTTGTCGGGTGTCGCAGGATCGGTCCGCCCCGGACACGGCGGCGTTAGCGAAGATCGACTCGACGGTGCCGCATTCGGCCCGGATCTGGAACTACTGGCTGGGCGGCAAGGACAACTACCCCGTCGACCACAAGGCGGGAGACGCCTTCCGCACGGTCTTCCCCGGTATCACCGACCTGGCCCGTGACTCGCGGGCGTTCCTCGGCCGCGCCGTGCGCCACCTGGCCGGCGAGGCCGGCGTCCGCCAGTTCCTCGACATCGGCACCGGACTCCCCACGGCGGACAACACCCACGAGATCGCCCAGCGGGTGGCCCCCGAGGCACGGGTCGTCTACGTCGACAACGACCCCCTGGTACTCACCCACGCCCACGCACTGCTCGCCGGCACGCCCCAGGGCGTCACCGACTACGTCGACGCCGACCTGCACGACCCCGACACCGTGCTGCGGGAAGCGGCCAGGACGCTGGACCTGTCCCAGCCGGTCGCGCTCACCCTGATGCAGGTCAGCGGGCACATCGCCGACTACGACCAGGCCCGTGCCATCGTCGGCGCGCTGATGGGCGCGCTGCCGTCGGGCAGCTACCTCGCCTTCAACGACAGCGTGGACACCAACCGGGCGAACGCCGAAGCGACCCGGCTCTACAACGAGACCGGCGCCGCCGCCTACCATCTGCGCGGCCCGCGGCAACTCGCGGGCTTCTTCGACGGCCTGGACCTGCTCGACCCCGGCGTCGTCCCCATCACCGACTGGCGCCCCGACGCCACGACCGCGCCCGCGCGGGGCGAGGTGATCGCCCTCGGCGGGGTCGCCCGCAAACCCTGAGGGCAGCGCACCCCACCTCCGGCCCCACGGCCCGTGGACGGCACCCGAACGCGTGGCGGCCACCGGGCGGGCGTGTGTTTTCCCGGGCCGGGGTAAACGCCCCCCCCGGGA
>NZ_JBEYXP010000066.1:0-62163 GCF_040704615.1 Streptomyces sp. NPDC046862
TCCTACACCGAACTCGCCTCCAGCAACCCCGCCGTCCTCGCCTTCCTGCGCGAGGCTCCTCCGACGGAGGAGGAAGGGGACGACCTGGTGCTGTGTGTGCACAACTTCTCCCGCTTCGCCCAGCCCACCGAACTCGACCTGCGCGAGTTCAGCGGGCGTCACCCCGTGGAGCTCATCGGCGGAGTCCGTTTCCCCGCCATCGGGGAACTGCCGTACCTGCTCACCCTCGCGGGCCACGGCTTCTACTGGTTCCGGCTCCGCAAGGACGCCGCCTAGAACCCCGGCGGGGCGGTTTCCACCGCCCCGCCCTGGGCACGCATCAGTAACACCCCGACTCCCCTGGTCTTCTGGTCCTCCGGGTCACTGGGGAAAGGACGCGACGCCATGTCGGAAGCCACGTCGGCAGCGACGTCGGAGGCGGTCACGCACTCCGCGCCCTCCGCGCACTTCGCCCGTACGGCCGGTCCCAGCCTTCTTGCGTCTCTGGATCCACTGCTGCGGGAGTGGCTGCCCAGGCAGCGCTGGTTCGCGGGCAAGGGCCGGCCGGTCACCGGGTTCACCCTGGTCGCGGCGACCGAACTGCTGCCCGTGAGCTCGAAGCTGGGGCTGCTCCACCTGCTCGTACGGGCCCATCAGCCGCTCGTGCCCCTCCAGACCGCCGCGGCCCACCCCGCCGACTGCTACCAACTGCTCATCGGGGTGCGCGAGACCCTGCCGCCACGGCTCGCGCCCGCGCTGATCGGGCACTTGGACGAGGGACCGCTGGCGGGGCGCACGGTGTACGAGGCGCTGTACGACCCCCGGCCCGCCGACGTGCTCCTGGAAGCGCTGCGCTCGCGGGCGCGCGTGGGTGAGCTGCGCTTCGAACGGGACATGCGGCAGGAGATCCGAGCCGGGCTGGTGCCTCGCCTGGTGACGACGGAGCAATCCAACTCGTCCGTCGTGTATGGCGATACGTTCATTCTGAAGCTGCTGCGGCGGATCGTGCCCGGCACGAACCCGGATCTGGAGCTGCCGCTGATGCTCGCGCGCGAGGGGTGCCCACGGGTGCCGGCTCCGGCGGGCTGGCTCACGGCGGACCTCGCCTCCTCCGACGACTCGTACGTCCTGGGTGTGCTGCAGCCCTTCGTGCAGGGCGCGACCGACGGCTGGGAGCTGGCGCTGCAGGAGCTCGCCAAGGGGGAGGACTTCGCCGCGGAGGCGCGGGCACTGGGGCGCGCGACGGCCGAGGTGCACACGGCGCTGGCGCGGGCGCTGCCGACGGTCACCCTCGGGCGGTCCCAGCTGGAGCTGCTCGTCGCCGGGATGACCGAGCGGCTGGACGCGGCGGTGCAGACGGTGCCCGCGCTGCGACCGTACGCACCGGCACTGCGCTCGGCCTTCGCGGCGCTCGCGGACCTGGCGGCCGAGGGCACCACCTGGACGGCCCAGCGCATCCACGGGGACCTGCATCTGGGCCAGTGCCTGCGCTCTCCCGGCGGCGAGTGGTCGCTCATAGACTTCGAGGGCGAACCCTCCAAGTCGCTCGCCGAGCGCCGCATGCCCCAGCCGGTCGCGCGGGACGTCGCGGGGATGCTGCGTTCCTTCGACTACGCGGCCCACTCGCAGCACCCCCCGGAGACGCGCTGGGCGTCCCAGTGCCGGGCCGCGTACTGCGCCGGGTACGCGGAGATCTCCGGGAGCGACCCACGGACCGACCCCGTGCTGCTGCGGGCGTACGAGACGGACAAGGCGGTGTACGAGGTCGTCTACGAGGCCAGGCACCGTCCCGACTGGCTGCCGGTACCGCTGGCCGCGATACGCCGGCTGGCCGCGAACGACGACACCCCCTGACGCTTCCGCCCCTGTCCTGCCCTTTGCCCCACCCGTCCCCGTCTGTGCCTGTGCCGAGGAGGCCGTGCCCGTGACCCCCCGTCCCCCGTCCGACGACAGTACGAACCAGAACGGCGCCACCGAACACGACACCGCCGAAGCCGCCACCGCGGAGACGACACCGGCGGCGAGGAAGAGGGCCACGAAACAGGCGGGGGCGAAGAAGGCGACGGCTGCCGCGAAGAAGGCGGCGCCGGCGAAGAAGGCGGTCGCCAAGAAGACCCCGGCGAAGAAGAGCCCCGCGAAGGCCGCGGTGAAGGTCGTCGAGGGCACGGGCGCGGGCGCGCAGGCGGGTGAGGGTACGGCGGCGAAGAAGACCGCGAAGAAGATCGGGGAGAAGAAGACCGTCGCGAAGAAGGCCGTCGCCAAGAAGACGGCCGCGAAGGCGACTGCGGCGAACACGGCTGCCGCCAAGACGACCGTGGCCAAGAAGACCACCACCAAGAAGGCCGTGGCCGAGAAGACCACCAAGAAGGCCGCGGCGAAGAAGACGACCAGCACGAAGGACACCGCGACAAAGACCACCGCCCCGAAGACCACCGCGGCAAAAGCCACTGCCCCGAAGACCACCGCGGCAAAGTCCCCGGCTGCAAAGGCCCCCGCCGCCAGGACAGCCACCAAGAAGACCGCCGCGCAGACCGCCGCGCAGACGGCCGCCAAGACAGCCGCCAAGAAGACGACGGCCAAGAAGGTCGCCGCGAAGAAGGCGGTCGCGAAGAAGGCCGTCGCGTCGAAGAAGGTGGCCGAGGTCGTTCCCAGGGCTTCCGCGCCGCGGGCGCCGGAACCCACCGCCGCCGAGACCGCCGTACGCATTCCCGAGCCGACGGCCCCCGAGCCGCCGGCCACCACCACGACCACCACCACGGCGGACGTCCCGTCCATCCCCGAACCCCGCGCCGCACAGGGCCCCGGCCGGCCGGCGCCGCCCATCCCCGAGCCGCGGGTGCCCTTCTCGCCGGCGATGGACGGCGAGGACCGGGAGCGGTTGCTCAGTGGTACGCATCATCAGCCGCACGCGGTGCTCGGGGCGCACCCCGCGCCCGGAGGCGTGGTGTTCCGGGCGTTCAGGCCGTACGCGCTGGGGGTCACGGTCGTCACGGACGAGTTGCGGGCCGAACTGCACGACGACGGGGGCGGGTTCTTCTCGGCCGTCCTGCCGCTGAGGGCCGTTCCGGGGTCGTACCGGCTGCTCGTCGCGTACGAGGAGACGGTGCAGGACACCGAGGACGCGTACCGTTTCCTGCCCGCGATCGGTGAGCTGGACCTGCACCTGATCGGTGAGGGACGGCACGAGGAGCTGTGGAAGGCGCTGGGCGCGCAGCCGATGGTGCACCAGGGCGTGACCGGCACCCGCTTCACGGTGTGGGCGCCGAACGCGCGCGGTGTGCGCCTGGCCGGCACCTTCAACTTCTGGGACGGCACGGGCTATCCGATGCGCTCGCTCGGCTCCTCGGGGATCTGGGAACTGTTCGTGCCGTCGATCGGTGAGGGTGAGCTGTACAAGTTCGAGATCACCCGGGCGGACGGGACGAGGAGTCTGCGGGCGGACCCGCTGGCCCGCCGTACGCAGACCCCGCCGGAGACGTCCTCCGTCGTGCACGCGTCCCACTACGAGTGGAGCGACGCGGAGTGGATGACGCACCGGGCCGACCGCCCGGCCCACGAGGCGCCGTTCTCGGTGTACGAGGTGCACCTGCCGTCCTGGCGCCCGGGGCTGACGTATCGTCAGCTGGCGGAGCAGCTGCCCGCGTACGTCCGGGACCTCGGCTTCACCCACGTGGAGCTGCTGCCGATCTCCGAGCACCCGTTCGGGGGCTCCTGGGGCTACCAGGTCACCGGCTTCTACGCGCCCACGGCCCGGCTGGGCACTCCGGACGACTTCAAGTACCTCGTCGACCGGCTCCACCAGGCGGGCATCGGCGTGCTGATGGACTGGGTGCCGGCGCACTTCCCGCGGGACGACTGGGCGCTCGCGGAGTTCGACGGGCGTCCGCTGTACGAGCACGAGGACCCGCGGCGGGCCGCGCACCCGGACTGGGGGACGCTGGAGTTCGACTACGGGCGCCGGGAGGTGCGGAACTTCCTGGTGGCCAACGCGGTCTACTGGTGCGAGGAGTTCCACATCGACGGCCTGCGTGTCGACGCGGTCGCGTCCATGCTCTACCTGGACTACTCCCGCGAGGCGGGTCAGTGGAGGCCGAACGAGCACGGGGGCCGCGAGAACCTGGACGCGGTGTCGTTCCTGCAGGAGATGAACGCGACGGTGTACCGGCGCGCGCCCGGTGTGGTGACCATCGCCGAGGAGTCCACGGCCTGGGACGGCGTCACGCGGGCCACGCACCACATGGGCCCCGGTGGCTTCGGCGGCCTCGGCTTCGGGCTGAAGTGGAACATGGGCTGGATGCATGACTCGCTGGACTACATGTCCAAGGAGCCGGTGCACCGCAAGTACCACCACAACGAGATGACGTTCTCGATGGTGTACGCCTACAGCGAGAACTACGTGCTGCCGATCTCCCACGACGAGGTCGTGCACGGCAAGGGCTCGCTGGTGTCGAAGATGCCGGGCGACTGGTGGCAGCGACGCGCCGGCCATCGCGCGTACCTCGGGTTCATGTGGGCGCACCCGGGCAAGCAGCTCCTCTTCATGGGCCAGGAGTTCGCCCAGGGGGCGGAGTGGTCCGAGGCGCACGGGCCGGACTGGTGGCTGCTGGACCCGGCGTACGGGGCGGAGGCGGACCACCGGGGTGTACGGGACCTCGTGCGCGACCTCAACTCCGTGTACCGCGAGGTTCCGGCCCTCTGGGAGCGGGACACCGACGCCTCGGGGTTCGCCTGGGTCGTGGGGGACGCGGCGGAGGACAACGTGTTCGCGTTCCTGCGGTTCGGGGCGGACGGGGTGCCGTTGCTGGCGGTGTCGAACTTCTCGCCCGTGGTGCGGAGCGACTACCGGCTGGGGGTGCCTGATGATGTGCCGGCGTGGCACGAGGTGCTGAACACGGATGCGGAGGTGTACGGCGGCAGTGGTGTCGGCAACCCTCATCCGGTCAAGCCGGAGCCACAGCCGTGTCATGGTCGGGCTGCGTCGATCCGTCTGATGCTGCCGCCGCTCTCCACGGTCTGGCTCCGCCCGGCGTAGGGGTTCTCGCCCGCCGCCCCTACCCGTCCCAACCCCGGGGGCTCCGCCCCCAGACCCCCGGGGCGGCTGGGGTGGGTGGGTTGTCTGCGGGTGGGTGGGGGCTGGTCGCGCAGTTCCCCGCGCCCCTAAAGACCGTGCAGTTGCGGCGGCGGGGGGCGAATCCCCCCTCCCCCCGCCGCCCCCTCAGTGGGCCCGCCGCGCCCCGAACATCAACCGCCGCAGCGCCGCGAGCAACCCGCTCGCCTGCCGATCTCCCGCATCCCCGGCCGACGGCACCGGCTCCTCGCCCCGCCGAGGAGCCGGAACCCGCCGCAGCGCGGAGCTCTGGTCGCTCAGTTCGTAGCGGACGGGGAGCAGGCGCAGCCCCCGGACCACCGGGCCGGAGCGCCAGGGCAACTGGTCGGGAGGAAGCGTCAGTTCGGCCTTCGTGAAGTGGTCGAAGACCCGGCCCACCGCCGTGGACACGATCATGCTCGCCAGCTCGCGGGCCGCACTCGGGCACTGATGAGGCCCGGCTCCCCAGGCGAGGTGCGCCCGCGTACTGATCGTGGAGTCGACGATGTGGGACGTACCGATCGCCAGCAGGTCGTGGTGCGCCGCCGCGACCGAGGGCGACACGATGTCCCCGGCCCGCACCCAGTAGTTCCCCAGCCGCACGTCACGCGCCGCGAACCGGAAGCACAGGTTGGCCACGGGCGGACTCACCAGCGCCGCCCGGTTGACCGTCTCGCCGATCAGGCCGGCCGACAGACTGCGCCGCACCGTGGCGTTGCCCAGCAGCACCTCCAGCAGCGTGTTGCAGACCATGTTGCCGGTGATGTCGTTGAGGTAGACGGCGTTCATGAACAGCTCCCGCCCGAGCTGCTCGTCCGAGAGCGTCGGGTCGGACAGGAGCATGTAGGAGGTGAGGTCCTCGCCGGGTACTGCCCGCCGATGGGCCGCGAGCCGCGTCATCGCGGCCGACGCCCGCGCGGTCGCCGGGCCCGCGTCGGGCCCCCCGTCGAGCATCCGCCAGAGGTCCATGACCATTTCGTCACCGAGTTCGACGGGGCAGCCGAACAGCTTCGTGGTGACCATGAGCAGCAGCGGCCGCGTGTACTGCGCCGCCAGGTCCGCGAAGCCCGTGGTCCCGGACTCCGCGGCCAGCATGGCGATGAGTTCGTCCGCGTAGCGTGCGACGGCCGCCCGCATCTCCCAGCCCACCGGGGTGTGGCCGTCCTGGAAGGGCCGCATCGCCGAGTGGTACGTCCCCCGCGCGGCCCGGTGTTCGTCGTCGTCGAGGAACATCGTCTGCCGCACCTCGTACCCCGCGAGCAGCGGCCAGTCCTTGGGCAGCCGCCCCTCGGCCCGCGCCCGCCAGTGCCGTACGTCCCGACGCCAGGTGCTCTCGCCGCGCAGCACCTCCAGGACCTCGCGGTAGTCGAGGACGAGCCACACCGGCACACCCATCAGTCCCACCGGCGCCACCGGACCGTGCGTGCGCCGCAGCCGCTCGTAGACGCTGCCCGGATCCGCGTCGAACTCCGAGGTCAGCAGCGGCTCCACGGGCAGCGACTCGAGCCTGGGGCTGCCGGCGGGGGCGGCGGCGAACGCATGAGATTCCATGACGACCACGCATACCGCATGGCACGCTCACGTGCGGTGACGGTGACATGAACTGTTACGGGTTGGTGATCCCTGGTGGGGGATGCGGTGATTCGTCACTCCCCGTCCTTCAGCAGCACTCGGGGCACCTCCCCCTCGTGGACGACACCCAGTGTCTGCGTCGCGCGGGTGAGCGCCACGTACAGGTCGCTCGTGCCGAACCGGCCGGGCTCCACCACCAGCACCGAGTCGAACTCCAGCCCCTTGGCCTGCCGCGGGTCGAGCAGGACGACCGTCTGCGTCAGGTCCGGTTCGCCGCCCGCCGTGACGCCGTCCAGCCGTGCGGCGAGCGCCCGGTGCAGGTCGCGTGGCGCGATCACCGCGAGGCGCCCCTCGGCGGGGGTGAGTTCGGCGACGGCCTTGGCCACCTCGCCGGGCAGGTCGCCCAGGGCCCGGCGCACCCAGGGCCGTACACCTGTCGAGCGGACGGAGCTCGGCGGCTCGAAGTCCGGGTTCTCGGCTCGTACGACGCCCGCCGCGAGCTCCATGATCTCGGCCGGGGTGCGGTAGTTGACGCCGAGACGGGTGTGCTCCCAGCGGTCCTCGACGTACGGCTGGAGGATGCCGTCCCAGGACCCGACGCCCGCTTCCTCGGCGGTCTGCGCGGGGTCGCCGACCAGGGTCATCGAGCGGGTCGGCGAGCGCCGCATCAGCAGCCGCCACGCCATGGGCGACAGCTCCTGCGCCTCGTCGACGATGATGTGCCCGAACGCCCAGGTCCGGTCGGCAGCGGCGCGCTCGGCGGCGCTGCGGTGGTCGTCCTCCTCCTGCCGTTCGGCGAACCGCTCGGCGTCGATGATGTCGTGCGCGGACAGCACCTCGGACCCGTCGGAGTCGCCGTCCTCCTTGTCCTCGAACTCGTACGTACGGGACGCGTACGACACGTCCAGCACGCCCTGCGCGTAGGCGATCTGCTCCTCACGCTCGCGCTCGGCGACCGCGCGGGCCACCCTGTCGTCCACGCCGAGGAGTTCGGCCGCCTCGTCGAGCAGCGGGACGTCGGCCACGGTCCACGCGCGGGTCACCGGGCGGCGGATGGCGGCGGCGTCCTCGTCGGACACGTGGCCCTCGGGGGCGGCGAGGAAGTCGGCGACGAGGCGCTGCGGGGTGATCCGGGGCCACAGTTGGCCGATGGCCGACCAGACCTGGGGGTTCTCGGCGAGTTCGTCACGGATCTGGGTGATGTCGCTGGGGTCCAGCAGGTTGGAGCCGTCGTAGGGGTCCGTGCCGATGCGTTCGGCGACCATGTCGGTGAGCGTGTTGAGGATGTGGCCCTCGAAGTGCTCGCGCGCCACGTTGTGCGGGAGCTTCGCCTCGCGGGTGCGCTCGCGGGCGACCCGTACGAGGTCGTCGTCGAGCATGAGGATCTCCCGGTCGTGCTCGATGGCGATCACGGGGTCGGGGAGGGCCTGCCGGTCGCGTACGACGGCGGCGAGGACGTCGGCCATGTCGGCGCGGCCCTTGACGCGGGCCGCGTCCGGGGTGTCCGTGGCGGTGGTCTTCACTCCGGGGAACAGTTCGCCGACCGTCGCGAGAAGCACTCCGGTCTCGCCGAGGGAGGGCAGCACCTCGCCGATGTAGCCGAGGAAGGCGGGGTTGGGGCCGACGATCAGGACGGCGCGCTTGGCGAGCAGTTCGCGGTGCTCGTACAGCAGGTAGGCCGCCCGGTGCAGCGCCACGGCCGTCTTGCCGGTGCCCGGGCCGCCCTCGACGACCAGCACGCCCCGGTGCGGTGCGCGGATGATGCGGTCCTGGTCGGCCTGGATGGTCTGCACGATGTCGTGCATGCGGCCGGTGCGGGCCGCGTCGAGCGCGGAGAGGAGGACGGCGTCGCCGGTGGGGTCCTCGTGGCCGGTGCGGGTGTGGTCCCCGAGGTCGAGGATCTCGTCGTGCAGGGCGGTGACGTCGCGGCCGTCGGTCGTGATGTGGCGGCGGCGGCGCAGGCCCATGGGGGTGTGGCCGGTGGCGAGGTAGAAGGGGCGGGCGACGTCGGCTCGCCAGTCGATGAGGATCGGGGTGAGGTCGGCGTCGTCGGCGCGGATGCCGATACGGCCGATGTGGTGGCTGACGCCGGAGGTCAGGTCGATCCGGCCGAAGCAGAGCGAGCCGTCCACGGCGTTCAGCGCGGCGAGCAGGCCGGAGCGTTCGGCGACGAGGATGTCGCGCTCCAGCCGCGCCTGCTGGGGCGTGTGGCCCTGAGCGAGCGCGTCCGAGACGGAGACCTCGGCGTCCCCGCGCAGGGCGTCCACGCGCGCGTACAGCCCGTCGATGAATTCCTGCTCACGCCGCAATTCATCGTCGGAGAATTCTTTGTGCGAGTCCCTGTTTGACAATTCCGCTCCCGGCCGGATATACTGCGTGTTAGTTGAACTTCTTCGCGGCCAATTCCCTGAAGTCGCGAACCACTCAATATACGCAGAGAAATCCCCCGAGCGCAATTGCTCGGGGGATTTCTTCGTTACCGCGACAGGGGGCGTCGGGGCGGGTCAGAGCACCTCTGACAGTTCCTCCAGCAGCCGCCGCTTGGGCCGGGCTCCCACCATCGCCTTCACGGGCTCACCGCCCCGGAAGACCATGAACGTCGGCATCGACAGCACCTTGTACGCGTTCGTGGTGGCGGGATTGGTGTCGACGTCCAGCTGGACCACCTTCAGCCGCTCGCCCTCCTCTGCCGCGAGGGCGCTGAGCACCGGCCCCATCTGCCGGCACGGCGGGCACCAGTCGGCGGTGAACTCCACCAGCACGGGCAGCTCCGCCCCGATCACCTCCGCGTCGAAGTCCGCGTCCGTCACCTCGGCCACTGTGGCTGCTCTGCTCACTTCGCCCGTCCTCCCAGTTCGCACTCGGGCTCCGGACCGCCCGGAACCCCCGCCTCGGCCGCCAGCTCGTCCCGCGCCCTCTCGGCCCGCGCGAGCTGATCGGCGACCTGCGCGCGTACGGCGGTCAGCTCGCCGATCAGCGCGTCGAGTTCGCCGAGCTTGCGGCGGTAGACCACGAGGGAGGCGGGGCAGGAGTCGCCCTCCGGGTGCCCGGCCCGCAGGCACTCCACGAAGGGGCGCGTCTCCTCCAGGCCGAATCCGAAGTCCTGCAGCGTGCGGATCTGCCGCAGCAGGCGCAGATCGTCCTCGTCGTACGTGCGGTAGCCGTTGCCGCTGCGGCGCCCGGGCAGGAGCCCCAGCGACTCGTAGTACCGCACCGCCCTCGTGGTCGTCCCGCCCCGGGCCGCCAGCTCGCCGATTCGCATGGAGCGACGGTATTCCTTGACGTCGAGGTCAAGGCAACACCCGCCCACTGCCCGACCGGGTCACCAGGGCGGGCCGACCGGGTCACCAAGGGATGATGGCCAGGGCCTCCACCTCGAGCAGCAGTTCCGGCCGGAAGAGGGCGGCCACCTGTACGGCCGTGCTGGCCGGCGGGCGCGCGGTGTCGATGTGGGCGTCGCGGGCGACGCGTACCTCCGGCAGGATGGCGACGTCGGTGACGTAGAAGGTGAACTTGGCCACGTCGGCGAATGTCGCTCCTCCTGCCGCCAGGCAACGCCGCAGATTCTCGAAGACCTGGCGGGCCTGGGCGGCGGCATCGCCCTCCCCGACCACGTTTCCTTTCTCGTCCAGGGCGACCTGCCCTGAGATGACGACCAGTCGGCCTTCTCCCACCACAACATGGCTGTACCCGTTACCCGGGGCGACTCCGTCGGGCGGAATGTGGGTGAGCATGGTCTCTTCCGGCTCATCCGGCACAGGAGTCCTCCTAGAACGACCGTTCGGGGATGCGGCAGACGGTCCTACCCGTCCTGCGCCGCGGCGCGTCAAGCGTGGGCCGAACCGCCGGACGGGTCAAAGGGTTTACGGTCACCCGCCACGTACGGCCTCGACCGTGCTCGCCCAGCCGTCGGCCGCGTGGCCGCGGGCCAGGGCGCGGTCGGTGATGTCCTTGATCGCACGGAGGACGCCGACGTCGAGGCCGCGCTGCTCGGCGGCCTCCAGGACGTGGGCGGCGCCCGCGGCCATCATGGCGAGGGGGGCGGCCTCGCCAGGGTAGGAGCCCGCGTCGATGTGCTCGGCGGTGTAGGCGGTGATGGGCGGCATGATGCCGGTGATGGTGCCGAGGTAGGGCGCCAGGTCGGTCGCGCGGACGCCGTGGGCGCCGGCGAGCGCGAAGGCGTGCACGAGGCCGGACATGCCGGCGTAGAAGTAGTCGAGCAGGGCGAGGTCGTACACGGCGGCGAGTGCGTGGTCCTCGCCGAGGTGGACGGGCCGGCCGCCGAGCGCCCGGAGGGTCCCCTCGTACTTGTCGTACGCCGGCCGTGGTCCGCTGTAGAAGACGAGCGCCTCCGGCTGTCCGATCGCCGGGACCGGGACCATGATCGCGCCGTCGAGGTAGTCGATGCCTCGCTCGGCCGTCCAGGCCGCGGTGGCGCGGGAGTGCTCCGGGGTGTCGGAGGTGAGGTTGACCAGGACGCGGCCGGGCAGGTCGTCAGCGGCCGCGTCGAGCACGGCCTGCGCGGCACCGTGGTCGACCACGCAGACCACGACCAGCTCCGCCCCGCGGACCGCCTCGGCGGCGGTCCCGGCCCGGACCGCGCCCTGCGCCACCAGTTCCTCACCCTTGCCGGGCGACCGGTTCCAGACGGCCGTGGGGTGCCCGCCCTTCAGAAACGCGGCGGCGAGGGCCTTGCCCATGGCTCCCAGGCCCAGGACGGCCACGGAGGTCTTCTCAACAGAGGCCGTTTCAACTGCTGTGTTCGCAACGTCGTTTCGCATGACGACCATGCTTGACGCGGGGACAACTCCCCACAAGTACCGACTATTTTGTCAGATACTCACCGAAAGGTAAGCGCCCGGGAACAGCACATGACCGAGCGGCCGGATCCACGGGGGGAGGATCCGACCGCTCGGGGTTTGTGGGGGGGGCGTTCGACTCGGCGTTCTTTGTACGGCCTGCCAGCGGAGCGCTTACGCCTTCGCCAGCTCCTTGTCACCGCCCTGCGACGCGTCCGAGTCCGAGTCCGTGCCCGCCTCGGCGTGGTCGTCCAGCAGCGTCTTCTCGTCGAACGGCAGCTGCCCGGCGAGCACCTGCTCCACCCGCTCCTTGTCGATCTCCTTCGTCCAGGTACCGATCAGGACCGTGGCGACCGCGTTGCCGGCGAAGTTGGTCAGCGCGCGGGCCTCGCTCATGAAGCGGTCGATACCCACGATGAGACCGACACCGTCCACGAGCGCGGGCTTGTGGGACTGCAGGCCGCCCGCGAGGGTGGCGAGCCCCGCGCCCGTCACACCGGCCGCGCCCTTCGAGGCGACCAGCAGGAAGAGCAGCAGCGGGATCTGCTCGCCGATCGACATCGGCGTGCCCATGGCGTCGGCGATGAACAGGGACGCCATGGTCATGTAGATCATGGTGCCGTCGAGGTTGAAGGAGTAGCCGGTCGGAACGGTGATGCCGACCACCGGCTTGCTGACGCCCAGGTGCTCCATCTTCGCGATGAGCCGCGGCAGCGCGGACTCGGAGGAGGAGGTGGACAGGATCAGCAGGAACTCACGGCCCAGGTACTTGAAGAGCGTGAGGATGTTCAGGCCCGCGATGATCCGCAGCAGCGCGCCGAGGACGACGAAGACGAAGAGGAAGCAGGTGATGTAGAAGCCGATCATCAGCACGGCCAGGCTCTTGAGGGCGTCGAGACCCGCGGAACCGGTGACTGCCGCGATGGCGCCGAAGGCACCGATCGGGGCCGCCCACATCACCATGGCGAGGATGCGGAAGACGAGTCGCTGGATGTGCTCGACGCCGCGCAGGATCGGGGCGCCGGCGGGGCCCATGGCCTGGAGGGCGAAGCCCGCGAGCACGGCGATGAGCAGGGTCTGCAGGACCTCGCCCTCGGTGAAGGCGGAGACGAGCGTGGCCGGGATGATGCCCAGCAGGAAGTCGGTGGTGTTCTTGGCCTCGGCGTCGATCTGCGCGTGGCCGGTCTCCTTGATCGCGTCGGTCACCGCGAGGCCGGTGCCCGGCTCCAGGATGTTGCCGACGACCAGACCGATACCGAGGGCGACGAACGACATCGCGAGGAAGTAGCCGAGCGCGATACCGCCGACGGCTCCGACCTTGGCGGCCTTCCGTACGGAGCCGATGCCCAGGACGATCGTGCAGAAGATGATCGGGGAGATCATCATCTTGATGAGGTTCACGAAGCCGGTGCCGATGGGCTTCAGCTCGACCGCGAAGTCGGGAGCGATGAGGCCCACGGCGATGCCGATGGCCACGGCAGCGATCACGGCGATGTACAGGTAGTGCGTGCGGTCCCGCTTGGCGGGTGCGGTAGGTGCCGTATTGGTGGTGCTGGCCACGGCTGCCCTCCTCGTCGACGACGTCGTCGGCTCTTCCGGCGTGCGGCTCACGTCCGGGGGATTCAAAAAAGGGGAAACGGACTCCCTGGCTGGAGACCGCCCCCGGGGGTCGTGGGAGTGGGGGTTCCCAGGGGCTGGGAGACGTGCTCCCTGCGGCTCGGGAGCGCGGTCCCGGGTCGGGAGTGGCGCTCCCTTGCGACGGGGTGTTCGCTCCATCGCACTTGGGTGAGTGTGTCCCGCCCTGTGAGGGCGGTCACCCTTCCGTTCATTTAGTTCACGCTTATCCCTGGATGCAGACTGTTCGCATGCGCCTCCCTCGCGCCCCCCGCGCACCCCGCTTCCTGCGCCCCCGAAGCCTGGCAGGCCAGCTCTTCGCCGTCCAGGCCGTGTTGCTGGCGGTCGTGGTCGTCGGGTACGCGGTGTTCACGTACGTCAGCGACCGCAGCCAGGCCGAGGAGGCGGCGGGCCGCCAGGCGAAGGCCGTGGCCCGCGCCGTCGCCGACTCCCCCTCGGTGCGCGAGGCCATCCACACCGCGCACCCCACGAGGGCGCTCCAGCCGTACGCGCTCAAGGTGCAGCGCGACGCCGAGGTCGACTTCATCACGATCATGGACCCGGACGGCATCCGCTGGACCCACCCCGACGAGAACCAGATCGGCAAGCACTTCCGTGGTCACATCGACCGGGCGCTGAAGGGCGAGACCTTCACCGAGACGTACACGGGCACCCTCGGCGCGTCCATGCGCGCGGTGACCCCCATCGAGGAGAACGGCCACGTCATCGGCCTGGTCAGCGCGGGGATAAGGATCGAGGAGATCAGCGCCCGCGTCCAGGACCAGCTCACCGCGCTGATCGGTGTCGCGGCGGGCGCCCTCGCCCTGGGCGGCCTCGGCACGTACGTGGTCAACGACCGGCTGCGCCGGCACACCCACGGTATGAACGCCGCCGAGCTCAGCAACATGCACGACTACCACCAGGCCGCGCTGCACGCCGTGCGCGAGGGCCTGCTGATGCTGGACGGCCAGTACCGTGTCGCGCTGATCAACGACGGTGCGCAGGAGCTGCTCGATGTGAGCGAGGCGGTGGTCGGCCACTCGGTCGCCGACCTGGGACTGCCCACCCCGCTCACGGGCGCCCTGCTGGCCTCCGAGCCGCGCGTGGACGAGGTGCACCTGACGGCCACCCGCGTCCTGGTCGTGAACACCTCCCCCGTCTCCGGCGGGCAGCGCCGCGGCACGGTCGTGACCCTGCGCGACGTGACGGAGCTCCAGTCCCTGATGGGCGAGCTGGACTCCGAGCGGGGCTTCACCCAGGCCCTGCGCTCCCAGGCGCACGAGGCCGCGAACCGCCTCCACACGGTCGTCTCCCTGATCGAGCTCGGCCGCGCGGACGAGGCGGTGGACTTCGCGACGGCGGAACTGGAACTGGCCCAGGCCCTCACCGACCAGGTGGTCGCGGCGGTCAGCGAACCGGTCCTCGCGGCCCTGCTCCTGGGCAAGGCGGCCCAGGCCAACGAGCGAGGTGTGGAGCTGGTGGTCTCCGAGGCCACCCGGATCGACGACGGCCTGCTCCCGGAGTCCCTCTCCGCCCGCGACCTGGTCACCGTCCTCGGCAACCTGATCGACAACGCGATGGACGCGGCGCAGGGGTCGGTGGGGGCGCGGGTGACGGTGACGGCGTACACGGCGGACTCCGACGCGGGCGCCGTGCTCATGCTCCGGGTCGCCGACACGGGCACGGGCGTGGACCCCGCGCACGCGGAGGCGGTCTTCGAACGGGGCTTCTCGACCAAGCCGGCGGGCCCCGGCGGCCGCGGCCTCGGTCTCGCCCTGGTCCGGCAGACCGTACGGCGCCACGAGGGCACCCTCACGGTCACGGAGGCCGACGGGGGCGGGGCGGAGTTCGAGGTCAGGCTGCCATTGCCTACGGTGGGGTCCGCACGCGCCGCCGCGGAGACGGAGACCGATCGGTCCACCGTGCACAGAGCAGTGCCTGGAGGCCACGTATGACGACCGAACCCATCCGCGTCCTCGTCGTCGAGGACGACCCCGTGGCCGCCGACGCGCACGTCCTGTACGTCGGCCGTGTCCCCGGCTTCACGGCGGTCGGCAAGGCGCACACCGGGGCGGAGGCGCGCCGCGCGCTGGACCGCACGCCCGTGGACCTGCTCCTGCTGGACCTCCATCTCCCCGACGTGCACGGTCTCCAGCTCGCCCGCTCGCTGCGGGCCGCCGGCTACCACGCGGACGTGATAGCGGTGACGTCGGCCCGTGACCTGGCGGTGGTCCGGGAGGGGGTGTCGCTGGGCGTGGTGCAGTACGTGCTCAAGCCCTTCACCTTCGCCACGCTGCGCGACCGTCTGGTCCGTTACGCCGAGTACCACGCGGCGGCGGGCGAGGCGAGCGGTCAGGACGAGGTGGACAGAGCCCTCGCCTCCCTCCGGGCTCCGGGCCCCGCCGCCCTGCCCAAGGGCCTGAGCGCCCCCACCCTGGAACGCGTCACCGTGGCCCTCCGCGACTGCGCCGACGGCATGACCGCGGCCGGCATCGCCGAGACCGTCGGCATCTCGCGCATCACGGCCCGCCGTTACCTGGAGCACCTGGTGGAGGCGGGCCGGGCGGCACGGAGCCCGCAGTACGGGACGGTGGGAAGACCGGAGTTGCAGTACCGGTGGGTGAAGGGCCAGCCATAGGGCGCACGAGCCGGGGCTCACGGAAGTCTTCCGAGGCCAGGCCCGTGCAGACACATTGACCTGACCGGACGACCCCTCGTACGTTCACTGGGCAGCAAACCCCTGGCCACAACGACGTAGGCCCGCAGGAGGTCGTTGCCCGTGCGCCCCACCGCCGTCCGCACCCGCCCCACTGCCTTACTCACCACCCTCGTCGCGCTTGCCGCCCTCACCGCGTGCGGCGGCGGTTCCGGAAGCGACGCGAACACACTGAAGGTGTCCTTCAAACAGTCCACGGACAACTCGGTCCGTGTCATGGACACCTTCCTCGCCGGCGTCAAGAAGCAGTTCGAGAAGGAGAACCCGGGGAAGAAGGTCGAACTCGTCCCCATCAAGGCCCCGGACTCGGAGTACTACACCAAGGTCCAGCAGATGCTCCGCTCGCCGAAGACAGCCCCCGACCTGGTCTACGAGGACACCTTCCTCATCAACTCCGACATCACGAGCGGCTATCTGAAACCCCTCGACCCGTACCTGGCCAAGTGGAAGGACTGGGAGCAGTTCATCGACTCCGCCAAGACGGCGGCCAAGGCCGAGGACGGCAAGACGTACGGCATCCCGGACGGCACCGATACCCGCGGACTCTGGTTCGACAAGGACATCTTCGCCAAGGCCGGGCTGCCCTCCGACTGGCAGCCGAAGACCTGGGAGGACGTCCTCTCCGCCGCCCGCACCGTCAAGAGGAAGGTCCCCGGCGTCACACCGCTGAACGTCTACACGGGCAAACCGGCGGGCGAGGCCGCGACCATGCAGGGCTTCGAGATGCTGCTGTACGGGACGGGCGACGGAACTGGCAGCGGGACGGGTGACGGGAAGTCCGACCCCCTGTACGACAGGGCGAGCAGGAAGTGGATCGCCGGGAGCCAGGGCTTCAAGGACGCCCTGGGCTTCGTGGAGACCGTCTACAAGGAGAAGCTCGGCCCCGACGTCTCCGTCGCCCTCGACCCGAACATCCAGACCATCGTCCGCGGCGACCTCCTGCCCAAGGGCAAGCTGGCCATCGACCTCGACGGCTCCTGGCTCCCGCAGGACTGGCAGAAGGGCGCCGGGCACGAGTGGCCGACCTGGTCGAAAGAGCTGGGGCTGGCGTACATGCCGACCCAGCACGGCCAGGCCCCGGGCAAGGTGAGCATGTCCGGCGGCTGGACCTGGGCGATCCCGGCCAAGGCGGCCAACCCGGACCTGGCCTTCGAGTTCATCAAGACGATGCAGACGAAGAGCAATGCCCAGAAGTGGTACATCGCCAACTCCGGTATCGCGGTGCGCGAGGACGTCGCCGAGGACCCGGAGTACGTGAAGGCCCAGCCCGGCATCAAGTTCTTCACCGACCTGGTCCCCAGCACCCACTACCGCCCCGCGTACCCGGCGTACCCGAAGGTCTCGACGGCCGTCCAGGAGGCCATGGAGGGCGTGACGACCGGTGATGTGTCGGTCGAGGAGGCGGCGCGCGGTTACGACGACACCCTGAAGTCGGTCACGGACGGCCAAGTGATCGCGAGGTGAGTCACCAGGAAGTCCGCAAGGCTCCGCGCCCCGTTCAGGTCCGCAAGGCCCCGCGCCCCGTTCTCCGAGGCCTCGGCCGCGCGCTGCCCGTCACGCCCGCCCTCGTCCTCCTGGTCCTCTTCCTCGCGGGCCCGATCGTCTACTGCGCGTACATCGCCTTCACCGACCTCCAGCTCACCGGCCAGGCCCGGGAGTCGTTCGTCGGCTTCGACAACTTCCGTACGGCGTTCCAGGACGACGCGTTCCTCAACGCCGTATGGCTGACGCTCGTGTTCACGGTGCTCAGTTCGCTCCTCGGGCAGAACACGCTGGGGCTGGCGCTGGCGTCGCTGATGCAGCGGGCGTCGAAGCCGGTCCGTACGCTCGTGGGCGGGATCGTGATCACGGCGTGGGTGCTGCCTGAGGTCGTCGCCGGTTTCCTGCTGTACGCCTTCTTCCGCCGCGAGGGCACCCTGAACGCGATCCTGGACTGGCTCCATCTGCCGTCCCAGAACTGGCTGTTCACGCTCCCGATCCTGGCGGTGTCGTTCGCGAACGTCTGGCGGGGCACGGCCTTCTCGATGCTGGTGTACTCGGCGGCCCTGAACGAGATACCCAAGGAGATCACGGAGGCGGCGGAGGTCGACGGCGCGAGCGGCCCGCGCCGGCTGTGGCACATCACGCTGCCGATGATCCGGCGTTCCATCGGCACGAACCTGATGCTCAACACCCTGCAGACGCTGTCCGTCTTCGGTCTGATCTGGGTGATGACCCGCGGGGGCCCCGGCGACAGGAGCCAGACACTCCCCCTCTTCATGTACGAACAGGCCTTCCAGAACAGCATGATCGGCTACGGCACGGCCGTGGCCCTCCTGCTGCTCCTCATCGGATCGCTGTTCTCGGTCATCTACCTGCGCCTGCTGCGGACGGAGGTCTGAGCCGCCATGCCCCGCACCCTGAACAGCCGCCGCACGGCCCACCGCCTGGCCGCCGACGCCGGCCTCCTCGCCGTGGCCGCGGCCTTCGCCCTCCCGCTGGCCTGGGTGGTCCTGTCCGCCCTGGACCCGGACGCGGACCTGAGGGTGAAGGTGCCGGGCGGCCTGACCCTGTCCAACTTCGACGCCGTCCTGACCCCGGACATCACCTTCACCCCGCTCCTCAACAGCCTGATCCTGTGCGGCGGCGGGACCGTCCTGACGGTGGTGTGCGCGGCTCTCGCGGCCTATCCCCTGTCCCGCTTCCGCTCCCGCCTCAACCGCCCCTTCCTGCTCACCGTCCTCTTCGCGACGAGCCTGCCGATCACCGCGATCATGGTCCCGGTGTACGCGCTCTTCGTGCGGGTGAACCTGATCGACACCCTGCAGGGCACGATCTTCTTCTTCGCGGCCTCTCAACTGCCGTTCGCCATCTGGCTGATGAAGAACTTCATGGACGGCGTCCCGAGGGAACTGGAGGAGGCCGCCTGGACGGACGGCGCGTCGTCGCTTCAGTCCCTGGTCCGGATCGTGCTGCCCCTGATGGGCCCGGGCGTGGCCGTGGTGACCGTGTTCTGCTTCGTCATGATGTGGGGCAACTTCTTCGTGCCGTTCATGCTGCTCCTGACGCCCGACCAGATGCCCGCCGCCGTCAGCATCAACGAGTTCTTCGGGAACCGCGGGATGGTGGTGTACGGGCAGCTGGCCGCGTTCTCGGTGATCTACTCGACGCCGGTGCTGGTGCTGTACGTGCTGGTGGCACGGCGGTTGGGTGGGGGGTTCGCGTTGGGTGGGGCGGTGAAGGGGTGAGCGGCGTACGGCAACGGCAGGGCGAAGAACACCTTGAGGTTCACGGCGCACAGGCCCCTCGGCCCGTGAGGATGTGACACTTCAGCGCAGAGTGTCACATGAGCTGTTCGCGTACCCATTCGGGATCGGGGTTGGTGTGCGACTGGCCCGCCACGACGACGGTCGGCACGGTCTCGTTGCCGTCGTTGGCTGCCTTCACCGCTGCGGCTCCCGCCGGGTCACGCCAGATGTTGACCCAATGCAACTGGCGAGCGTTGCGGCCCAGTCGGATGCGCAGTCGCACGCAGTACGTGCAGCCCGGACGCCAGAAGACGACCGGCCGACCGTCGACCGCGCTGCGGCGTTGTGCCTCCCGCGTACCGATCGTCTTCGGGAAGATCAGGGGCGAACTCACACCTGCGAGCGCCAGGAACGCCAGCAGGAGTGCTGTAGCTGTGCCGAGGTTCCCTTGGAAGATCTGCCCAGTCGCGACGACTGAGCCGCAGAGCACGAACAGCATCGGCAGGATCCAGGCGCGCATCATGGTGGCGAAGGCTATCGATGAGTCGAACTACTCCTCGAGCCAGGGCGTTCACCCGGGTGTTCGCAGGACACGAAGACCGTGAAGGTGACGCTGCTGGCTGAAGCCGGCCAGGAAGACACCTACCTCACCGACACCCGCCAAGCGCTCCGCTCCCTCATCCGCGACATCAAGGCGCTCCCGTGCGTTGCCGTGCCTCGTCCAGCAGGTTCGTCGTCGGTAGTGGCTACGGCACCGGGTCTCTCCGACCCGCCAAGTCCCGTGAGGCTGCGCCGTGTTGTCAGTGGTCCTCAGTACGTTGGCAAGCGCCACGGGCCGCAAGGCCACCCCGCACACATCGCGACCGGTACAACCGGTACGCCCGGACGACACAGGGACACGCATGGAACCCGTTTTCGCCGACTTCTCCACCAACCCGGCCCAGCTGTCGAACGCCGTGGTCGCCCACCACCGCTGCGGAATCGCCCCCTCGCACCTCGCGCTGGGCGCCGGCGGACACATCCAGGTGGACTTCACGGTGGGCGAGCGGGAGGAGATCGCCGAGACGGTCGTCACGGTGGCCGTTCTCGGTGCGAGCGCTCCGATGGACGTCCTGCTCAACGGCAAGGCCCTGGCGGAGCAGCTGGCGATACCGGGGGACGGGGGGCACAGCGACCCGCAGGTCACCGTGCTCACCGCGCCGGGTGAACTCCTGACCGCCGGTGACAACCTTCTCGAGGTACGCAATCCGGAGGGCGCGGAAGGACTGCTGCGGCTGCGTGCCGTCACCGTGGACCCCGCGCACGACCGGGACCGGTCGGAGCGCGCCATGGCGGCCCGGGCGGCCCATCGGTCCGTCGTCGCCTTCGGCACCGAGTTCCGCGCCCCGGGCGCCACCACCTGGCAGACCGCTGCCCAGTTGCTCTTCCACATCGACAGCGGCGAGCGCGCCCTGCCCGCCCACCTCGCCTGGCGCGGGGCGGACGGGTCGGAGGCGGCGATCGGGCTGCGGGCGGACCTGTCCGGTTTCCTGGGCCACCGCAGGACCGCCGACGGTGCGGTCACCGAGTACCGCGGCACGCTCGCCGACCGCTGGGCCTACCCCGAGGGCACGGCCGGAGCTCCACTGCACCGGTTCTCCACCGAGGAGGGGCACGACGGCGTCTGGTCCCCCTCCGGCGAGTTGCGGCTGCTGCTCGACGACGGCGGCGCGCCCGTGGAGCGCGTGTCCTGGACCGACCGGCGCGGTACCACCGCCTCGGTGGTCCTGAGCTCCACCGGCGGGCCCGACGTGCCGGAACCCGTCGGTGAGCTGCTGGACATCACCCACAAGGTCACCGACGTCGAGGCGAGCGACGAGTTCGACATCGTGGGCGAGGTCGCGGAGAACCTGCTCAGCAAGTCCCGGAGCAAGTGGCTGGCGAACGACGACACCGCCGAGCTGGACTTCGCCTTCGAGCACCCCGCCGCCGTCGCCGCGTACCGGCTGACCTCGGCGAACGACGCCGCCGACCGCGATCCGGAGGACTGGGAGCTGCAGGGATCGCACGACGGCACGCACTGGACGACGGTGGACTCCCGCACCGGCGAACGCTTCCGGAAGCGCCACGAGACGAAGGAGTACTCCGTCGCCTCCCCCGCGCCCTACGCCCGTTACCGCCTCAGCATCACCTGCAACCTGGGCTCCGACCAGACCCAGCTCTCCCGGGTCCAGTTCCTCACCGCCGGGGCTCCGGCGGCCGGGCCGACGCACGGTGCCGCCGACTTCACGGGCTACCGCGCATCACGCGGGGGCGACGTCGTCGGCTACCGGGGTACGACCGTCCCCGGCCCCTGGTCGGACGCCCCCGGTGAGGGGGAGGGGCAGGAAGCCGGGCGGGCCCTGGAGAAGCTGCTCGCCGGCGACCTGGGCGAGACGGCCCGCGGCCTGGACGACGCGGCCCGGCTCATCGGCAAGCTGGCGGCATACCTGAAGAACTCCTGACGCCCCGGCGCCGCCGGGGGGGTGCGTACCCGTGCCCGTGCTGCACGGCGGAGCCGGTGCCGACCGGCTAGCCCTCGCTCCCGGGTTCCCCCTCCGGCAACACCCCCGCCCGGAACGGCTCCACGCCCACGACCCTGCGCACCCGGGTCGGCTCGATGAGGATCATCAGGCGCTGCTCCCCGGGGAGGAGCCACGGGTACCGGTCCTGGCCGATGTACTTCTTCGTGAGCCGGTCCATGCCCTTGAGCGCCTCCTCACCCTCCACGAACCGCACGACCCGTCCCCGTATCTCCGCCCGGTCGTAGGGGTTCTCGGGGTCGTGGTGGGAGAGGGAGACGTACGGGTTGCGCCGCAGGTTGTCCTCCTTGACGCGGCCCACGGACGTGTTCACCATGACGTACCCGTCCTCGATGTCGGCCCACATCGGCGACACCTGGGGCGCGCCGTCGGCGTCCACGGTCGCCAGATGCCAGAAGTTGGGGGCGAGCAGCCGCTCCCGGATGTGCCCGTCCAGGGTGTCCCTGCGGTCGGCCTCGGTCATGAGGTCAGTGCCTTCCAGCCGTTGCTTGATCGTATTCCGCCATCCTGGACCGGCGCGTGGCTCCCATGCCAGTCGGTCTCCTGGGACTCCTGGGTCCCAACGGCCCCACAGTGCCCGGACAACCCGCGGAACCCAGCCTTCCGGGGCGCGACCGCGGGCTCGCACAACCCGTGATTGTGGCCGAACAGACCGTAGTCACCGCAGCCCCACGCCCCTACCGTGGCCGCGTGCACCGACCACGAGCTCGAGCCCAGCACTCCGCGCAGCCCTCGCACTGGTCACAGGCCGCGCAGCCCCTACCCCCCACACCCCCCTTCAACTCCCCGGCCGCCCGCGAACTCCGTGCCGGGCTCGGCATGGAGCCCGAGCACGTGGCATACGGGATGCGCTCCTCGTACGGACTCCCCCACGTCACTCCGGACCTGGTCATCGACTGGGAACGCGGCACCGCCGCCCCCACCGGCGCCGAACTCACCGCCCTCGCGGGTGTGTTGTGGTGCTCGGTGGGCGACCTCGTCGGCACGCCCCGTACCTTGCGCGAGTACCGCGCCGCCCGGGGTCTCGCCGCCGAGGACGTCGCCCGCACCGTCGGCCTCGAACTCCTCGCGTACGTGCGCATGGAGGAGACGGAGCGGTGGCGCGGCACCGAGCGCCAGTCCGCCGCCCTCGCCGAACTGCTCGGCCTCTCGCTGCCGGACCTCGTCACCGTCTCGGGGAGGAACGGAAAACTGGCCGAACTGCTCCGGAACGCCGTGACCACGCGCTGGCAGGGCTACGTCCGCCCGGCGGCCAAGCTGCTGCCCCTGGACCGGCGGCATGTCGAGGACGTGCTCCGCCAGTTGCACGTCGTGTACCAGGGGATACGGACGGCCGGTCTCACCTGGGCGGGCGGCACGGCCGCGACCGACGCCGGAGAGGCCGGCCGTGACTTCCTGGACCACATCGTCGACCGCTTCTGGTCGACGGTGGAGAGCACCAGCCCGTACTGACCCGCGCCGACCCGCGCCGAGTGGCCTAGAAGACCGACTCCGCCTCGTCCATCCGGTCCTTCGGGACCGTCTTCAGCTCGGTCACGGCCTCCGCGAGCGGCACCATCACGATGTCGGTGCCGCGCAGCGCGGTCATCCTGCCGAACTCGCCCCGGTGCGCGGCCTCCACGGCGTGCCAGCCGAAGCGGGTCGCGAGGACGCGGTCGTACGCGGTGGGCGTGCCGCCGCGCTGCACGTGGCCGAGGATGACCGGCTTGGCCTCCTTGCCGAGCCGCCGCTCCAGCTCGTACGCGAGGGCCGTGCCGATGCCCTGGAAGCGCTCGTGGCCGAACTGGTCGATCTCGCCCTTGCCGTAGTCCATGGTGCCGTCGGCGGGGTGCGCGCCCTCGGCGACGCAGACGACCGCGAACTTCTTCCCCCGGGAGAAACGCTCCTCGACCATCTTGACCAGGTCGCCCGGGTCGAAGGGCCGCTCGGGGAGGCAGATGCCGTGGGCGCCGGCGGCCATGCCGGACTCCAGGGCGATCCAGCCGGCGTGCCGGCCCATGACCTCGACGACCATCACCCGCTGGTGGGACTCGGCCGTGGTCTTCAGACGGTCCATGGCCTCGGTGGCGACGCCGACGGCCGTGTCGAAGCCGAAGGTGCGGTCCGTGGAGGAGATGTCGTTGTCGATCGTCTTCGGGACGCCGACCACCGGCAGGCCCGCGTCGCTGAGCATCCGCGCCGCCGTCAGCGTGCCCTCGCCGCCGATCGGGATCAGGGCGTCGATGCCGAACTCGTGGATCATGTCGGAGGCGTTCTCGCAGGCCTCGCGCAGGCGGTCGCGCTCCAGGCGGGAGGAACCGAGGATGGTGCCGCCACGGGCGAGGATGCCGCTGACCGCGTTCAGGTCGAGGCCCTGGTAGCGGCCGTCCAACAGGCCGGCGTAACCGTCCTCGAAGCCGATGACCTCGTCGCCGTAGTGGTCCACCGCTCGGTGCACGACCGACCGGATCACTGCGTTCAGACCCGGGCAGTCGCCGCCTGCGGTGAGAACTCCGATACGCATCGTGCTGTGTCTCCTGCTCGGTGCCGGGTAGATGCTCGCTCATGGTGCGTGGTGGTACTTGTGAGTCCATCCGATTGTTCCACGGCGCACAGGGCGCTGTGGACTGCGTCCCTCCGGCCCCGTACGGCCGGTACGCTCCCGCGGCCACAGCCCCACCTTGACGGGCGCCTTATCCAGCCTCAGGGGTATTGTCAAGAGGGTTCTGCCCGCCACGGCTGGGTGATCTTCGCGGGACGCGAAACGGCGCGCCGAAACACCGCTGAAGACCCCCTGAAGACGGACCTGAAGACGGAACGGAGAATGACGCGTGACGCGCAGCGTGTACGTGACCGGGATCGACCGCGGCGACGGCCGCCAGGTGGTGGAACTGGGGGTCATGGAGCTGCTGACCCGCCAGGTCGACCGGGTCGGGGTGTTCCGCCCACTCGTCCACCACACCCCCGACCGGCTCTTCGAGCTGTTGCGCTCCCGCTACCGGCTCTCCCAGGATCCGGCCACCGTGTACGGCATGGACTACCAGGAGGCGTCCGCCCTGCAGGCCGAGCAGGGCACGGACGAGCTGGTGTCCACGCTCGTCGACCGCTTCCACCGGGTCGCCCGCGACTACGACGTCGTGCTCGTCCTCGGCACCGACTTCGCCGACACCCAGTTCCCGGACGAGCTGTCCCTGAACGCGCGGCTGGCGAACGAGTTCGGCGCCTCCGTGATCCCGGTGGTCGGCGGGCGGGGGCAGACCGTGGAGTCCGTGCTGGCCGAGACGCGCAACGCCCACCGGGCGTACGAGGGGCTCGGCTGCGATGTCGTGGCCATGGTCACCAACCGGGTCGCCCCGGCCGACCGCCTGGAGATCCAGGTGGGGCTCACGTCCCGCCTGGACGTGCCGGCGTACGTCCTCCCCGACGAGCCCGCGCTGTCCGCGCCGACCGTCGCACAGATCACCCACGCGCTGGGCGGCACGGTGCTCCTCGGCGACGACTCCGGACTCGCGCGCGACGCGCTGCACTTCGTGTTCGGCGGCGCCATGCTGCCGAACTTCCTCAACGCCCTCACGCCCGGATGCCTGGTGGTCACCCCCGGCGACCGCGCCGACCTGGTCGTCGGCGCGCTGGCCGCCCACAGCGCGGGCACCCCGCCGATAGCGGGTGTGCTGCTCACGCTGAACGAGCGGCCCAGCGAGGAGATCCTCACCCTCGCCGCCCGTCTGGCGCCCGGCACGCCGGTGGTCGCGGTCAAGAGCGGCTCCTTCGACACGGCATCCGAACTGTTCGCGATCGAGGGCAAGTTGAGCGCGGTCACGCCCCGCAAGGCGGAGACCGCGCTCGGTCTGTTCGAGCGGCACGTGGACACCACCGAGCTGGCCGGGCGGGTCTCCGCGCCCAGCAGCGACCGGGTCACGCCGATGATGTTCGAGCACAAGCTGCTGGAGCGGGCCCGCTCCGACAAGCGGCGCGTCGTGCTGCCCGAGGGCACCGAGGAGCGTGTGCTGCACGCGGCCGAGGTGCTGCTGCGCCGGGGCGTGTGCGAGCTGACGCTGCTCGGGCCGGGCGACCTGATCCGCAAGAAGGCCGCCGATCTGGGCATCGACCTCGGCGGCTCGCAGATCGTCGACCCGCGGACCTCCGAGCTGCGGGAGAGGTTCGCCGAGGACTACGCCCTGCTGCGCGCCCACAAGGGCGTCACCGTGGAGCTGGCGCACGACATCGTCTCGGACGTGAACTACTTCGGCACCCTCATGGTCCAGGAGGGCCTCGCCGACGGCATGGTCTCGGGCTCGGTGCACTCCACGGCCGCGACGATCCGCCCGGCGTTCGAGATCATCAAGACGAAGCCGGACGCCTCCATCGTCTCGTCCGTCTTCTTCATGTGCCTCGCCGACAAGGTGCTGGTGTACGGCGACTGCGCGGTCAACCCGGACCCGAACGCCGAGCAGCTCGCCGACATCGCCATCCAGTCGGCCACCACGGCCGAGCAGTTCGGTGTCGAGCCGCGGATCGCGATGCTGTCGTACTCGACCGGCACCTCCGGCTCCGGCGCCGACGTCGACAAGGTGCGCCAGGCCACGGAGCTGGTGCGCTCCCGTCGGCCCGACCTGAGGATCGAGGGCCCGATCCAGTACGACGCGGCCGTGGAACCGACCGTCGCGGCCACCAAGCTGCCGGGCTCCGAGGTCGCCGGCCAGGCCAGCGTGCTGATCTTCCCGGACCTCAACACCGGCAACAACACCTACAAGGCCGTCCAGCGCTCGGCCGGCGCCATCGCCGTCGGCCCGGTCCTTCAGGGTCTGCGCAAGCCCGTCAACGACCTGTCCCGGGGCGCCCTCGTCCAGGACATCGTCAACACCGTCGCCATCACGGCGATCCAGGCCCAGGCCCCCGTCGAGCGGGCCTCCGTCGAGAAGGCGACCGCCCAGTGAGTTCCACGCGTGTCCTCGTCCTCAACTCCGGCTCGTCGTCGGTGAAGTACCAGCTGCTCGACATGCGCGACAGCAGCCGGCTGGCCGTGGGGCTCGTCGAGCGCATCGGCGAGGAGACCTCCCGGCTGAAGCACACGCCGCTGCACGGGGGTGGTGAGAGCCGTGAGTCGACCGGCCCGATCCCCGACCACGAGGCCGCGCTCAAGGCCGTGTCGGAGGAACTCGCCAAGGACGGGCTGGGGCTGGACTCGCCCGAGCTGGCCGCGATCGGGCACCGCGTGGTGCACGGCGGGAAGTCCTTCACCGAGCCGACGGTGATCGACGACGCCGTCCTCGCGGAGATCGAGCGCCTGATCCCCGTGGCGCCGCTGCACAACCCGGCCAACCTGACGGGCATACGGACGGCTCGGGCGCTGCGGCCCGACCTGCCCCAGGTCGCCGTCTTCGACACCGCGTTCCACACGACGATGCCGGAGTCGGCGGCGCGCTACGCGATCGACGTGAAGACCGCGGACGAGCACCGCATCCGCCGCTACGGCTTCCACGGCACCTCGCACGCGTACGTCTCCCGCGCCACCGCCGAACTGCTCGGCCGGGCGCCGCAGGACGTGAACGTGATCGTGCTGCACCTCGGCAACGGGGCCTCGGCGTCCGCCGTCGAGAAGGGGCGGTGCGTGGACACCTCCATGGGGCTGACGCCTTTGGAGGGACTCGTGATGGGTACGCGGTCCGGTGACCTGGATCCGGCCGTCATCTTCCATTTGGCGCGCGTTGGCGGCCTGTCCACGGACGAGATCGACACTCTCCTCAACAAGAGGAGCGGTCTGGTCGGACTGTGCGGGGACAACGACATGCGGGAGATCCGCCGCCGTGTCGACGAGGGTGACGAACAGGCTCAACTGGCCTTCGACATCTACATCCACCGGCTGAGGAAGTACATCGGCGCCTACTACGCGGTCCTCGGCCGGGTGGACGCGGTCGCCTTCACGGCCGGGGTCGGCGAGAACGCGGCCCCGGTGCGCGAGGCGGCGATCGCGGGCCTGGAGGAACTGGGCCTCGCGGTCGACGCCGCCCTGAACGCCGTACGGAGCGACGAGCCGCGCCTGATCTCGCCCGCGGGCTCGCGGGTCGCGGTCGCCGTCGTCCCCACCGACGAGGAGCTGGAGATCGCCACTCAGACCTTCGCACTGGTCGCACGGAAGTGAGACGGTGAGCGAGCGGGCCGGCGAGTGAGTCGCGCCACACCTGAGCGCATACCCGCCCATTTGTATCTTCCGCCAGACGGAATATTCCGTAGCGAAACAAACCGATAGGATCGTCCCATGCGCCGTTCGAAAATCGTCTGTACTCTCGGCCCCGCGGTCGACTCCCATGAGAAGCTCGTCGCCCTGATCGAGGCGGGCATGAACGTGGCCCGTTTCAACTTCAGCCACGGCTCGCACGCCGAGCACCAGGGCCGTTACGACCGTGTCCGGGCCGCCTCCGCCGAGACCGGCAGGGCCATCGGCGTCCTCGCCGACCTTCAGGGCCCGAAGATCCGTCTGGAGACCTTCGCGGAGGGTCCCGTCGAGCTGGTGCGCGGTGACGAGTTCACCATCACCACCGAGGACGTGGCGGGCGACAAGACCATCTGCGGGACGACGTACAAGGGCCTGCCGGGCGACGTCGCCACGGGCGACCAGATCCTCATCAACGACGGCAACGTCGAGCTGCGGGTCGTCGAGGTCGACGGTCCCGAGGTGAAGACGGTCGTCATCGAGGGCGGCGTCATCTCGGACCACAAGGGCATCAACCTGCCCGGCGCGGCCGTGAACGTGCCGGCCCTGTCCGAGAAGGACGTCGAGGACCTGCGGTTCGCGCTCCGGATGGGCTGCGACATGGTGGCGCTGTCGTTCGTGCGCGACGCGGGCGACGTCCAGGACGTCCACAAGGTGATGGACGAGGTGGGCCGCCGCGTCCCCGTCATCGCCAAGGTGGAGAAGCCGCAGGCCGTGGAGAACATGGAGGACGTCGTGATGGCGTTCGACGGCGTCATGGTCGCGCGTGGCGACCTGGCCGTCGAGTACCCGCTGGAGCGGGTCCCCATGGTGCAGAAGCGTCTCATCGAGCTGTGCCGCCGCAACGCCAAGCCGGTGATCGTGGCGACCCAGATGATGGAGTCGATGATCACCAACTCCCGCCCCACGCGCGCCGAGGCGTCCGACGTCGCCAACGCGATCCTGGACGGCGCCGACGCGGTGATGCTGTCCGCGGAGTCGTCCGTGGGCGCGTACCCGCTGGAGACGGTCAGGACGATGTCGAAGATCGTCGCCGCGGCCGAGGAGGAGCTCCTCTCCAAGGGCCTGCAGCCGCTGGTGCCGGGCAAGAAGCCGCGCACCCAGGGCGGTTCGGTGGCCCGCGCCGCGTGCGAGATCGCCGACTTCCTCGGCGGCAAGGGCCTGGTGGCGTTCACCCAGTCCGGCGACACGGCCCGCCGGCTGTCCCGCTACCGCGCGGCCCAGCCGATCACCGCGTTCACCACCGACGAGTCCACCCGCAACCAGCTCACGCTCAGCTGGGGCGTGGACTCGCACGTCGTGCCGTTCGTGAACAGCACCGACGAGATGGTCGACATGGTCGACCAGGAGATGATCAGGATCAACAAGTTCCACCAGGGCGACATCGTGATCATCACCGCGGGCTCGCCCCCCGGCATCCCCGGCACCACCAACATGGTCCGGGTGCACCACCTGGGCGGCGGCGACCGCGACTGACCCCGTACGGACGCCCCAGGGACTCTGGGGCGTCCGCTGACGGCGCTGTACGACGACGAGGGCGCCCCCTGCGCGGCAGGGGGCGCCCTCGTCGTGTGCGGCTCCCGAACGGGCCCTGGGGGCTTCTCAGCCGGTGGTGTACTGGTGCATCCCGGGGACGGTCAGCGTCCCGCCGAACTGGGCGGCCTGAACGACCGTCACGTTGGTGAAGTAGATCAGCGGGATGTTCAGCGGCGGCGGGTGCTCCGGGTCGAACGTGATCGGGATCAGACCGAGCAGGTTGCCGGAGATGCTCTCCGTGTACATGACCGTCTTGCCGTCACGGATGGTGGACGTGGTGCCCTTGCCCGCCTGTACGTGGTAGGTCTTGCCGGCCTGCTTGTCCTTGACGGTCTGGTGCAGGTCACCGATGTCGGAGCCGTCGGAGATGACGTACTTCAGGACCTTCTTGACCGATCCGTCGGCCGTCTTCACCTTGACGATGCCCTGGTAGTCGGCGCCCTTGAGCAGCAGCGAACTGGCCTCCAGGTACCAGGGGTCGTCGGCCAGCGGCGGAATGCCGGTCTCGACGCCGCCCTCCTCGTCCGTGGCGGTCGGGCAGTCCTCCGGGTCCGTGGTGGAGCTCGCGGACGGGCTGGGGGTCGCGGTGGCCTCGTCGGCCGCGTCCGCCGCCTTGTCCGTGGTGTCCTTGGCCGCCTTGGAAGCCGCGTCGGTCACGTCCTTGGCCGTGTCCTTGACCGAGTCCTCGGTGTCCTTGGCGGCGGACGTGGCCTTGTCCTCGGCGTCCTTGACCGCGTCGGAGGCGTCCTTGGTGGCCGAGGCCGACGGGGACGGCGTCGCCGTGTCGTCCGTGGACGCCTGGTCCTTGGGCGTGAAGACGTCCTTGAGGGTGTCGCCGATGGTGTCGAGCAGGTTGTCGCTGCTCTCGGACGGCGAGGGGGCCGCCGCGGAGGAGTCGTCCTGCGAGGACTCGGCGGGGGCGCTCGTGGAGGGGGACGGCGCGGGCTCGGTCTTGTCGTCGGAACCTGAATCCGACGAAGAGCCCCCGCCCGAAGTCCCGCTGCCCGAGGAGCCGTCGGAGTCCTGCTCCTTCTTGCCGTCGGACGTGCCGTCGGACGTGTCTCCGGACTTGTCTCCGGACTTGTCGTCCGAAGCGGAGTCGGAGGGCGAGGGCGACGCCTCCTTGTCCTCGTCGGCGGCCTTCAGCGCGTCGACACAGTCCTTGTACTCGTCGGCGTTCAGGCTCTTCGCCGACGGCTTGTCGTCGGCCCGGGCGAGTGTCGAGGTGAACCCCATGCCCATGAGGACCGCCGTCGGCATCGCCGCCACGGCTATCGCCTTGCCCGCGGGCACCTGGATCCGGGTGAGAAGGGGCTTCTTGGGCGCCGCGTGCCGCGGTCCGGATCTCGCGCGGGACTCTCCCACCGCAGCCCCGCGGGTCTCCTCGTCAGCCGGCACTGTGCCTCCCGTTCGTCCCGTTCGGGGTGGTACCTGACAGATCGTCGAACTCGCCGCCCGCCCCGTTCGTGGCTCCGGCCGCCGCCGGCTGCGGGGCTCCGGCGGTGTTCTGCTGGGCGGCCACGACCGGCTGCTCCTCCTTGGCGGGCGCCCAGGAGACGGCCATCGCGCCGCCGATGAGGGCGAGCAGGAAACCGATCACGAAACCACCGAGGTTGGAGACCGGGATGGACACGAGCGCCAGGAGGATCGCCGCGACGCCCGCGAAGGTCCGTACGTGCCGCTGGAACCAGAGGCTGAACCCGAGAACCACCAGCAGCACGCCGATGATGAGAGACCCCGCGCCGCCCGTCGTGGCCATCGCCAGCGTCAGGTGGCCGATCTGGAGGTTCGCGTACGGGAAGTACATGATCGGGAAGCCGCTGAGCAGCACGAACAGCCCCGCCCAGAATGGACGAGTGCCCCTCCAAGCCTGGAATCGCCGCCGGAAGACGCGGAGATAGTGCTCGTTCTGCCCCGTTGACTCGGCGCTCATGGACAACAGCTCCCTGGAACGGCGTTGCTGTGATTCACGTACGGGAAGCGCTGCTACGCGGTTCACGCACGAAAGAGTTCACGTAGTTGGGAAGGGACGGGCGGGCGAAGAAGCCGAGACCCCCTCACCCGCCCGGTGAGCGCCTAGTAGCACTCGTTGACGCCCTTGTGCAGCGACATCTTCAAGTTGCTGAGCTTGAAGGTTCCGGCAGTGGTCGCCCACGCCGTCTGCTTGACGTCGGTCAGCGAGGCCGAGTCGGCCTGCTGCGCGAACCCGTACGGGTTGGCCTGGTCGCCCTTGGCGATGCCCGGACCCTTGGTGGCGTCCTTCGCCGCGACACCGATGTCGATGTTCTTGAACGTGGCGTCAGCGCCCAGTTCCTCGACGTCGATGTACAGGTTGTCGGCTTCGACCTTCGTGCCGCCCGTACCGGCGGTCAGCTTGAGGCTGACCGAGCCGATGAGCGGAATGTCCGGCGTGACCACCGACTGGCACATGTTGCTGATCTCGGCGTGCTTGAACGCCGAGACCGCGACAGGGTGGGCCGTCTTCTCACCCTTGAGGGTGTAGCCCTGGTCGATGGCCCCGTACTGAGAGAAGCCCGTACCGTCGAGCTGGCCTGCCGTGACCTTGAACGACTGCCCCGACACACTGAACGAAGCGGCCAGAGCGCCCTGCGCGAGGGCGACACCTATCGCTGCTGTCGCGGCGACGCTGGGCACCATGACCACAGCGAACCGCTTCCATCTGGTCCCGCCACGCACCTGGGACTCCATATTTCCTCCTTCTCGGACGTACATCTCCTGGCCCCGGCTCGCACCTTGACGGCGACTCAGCCAGGCAGGGATGGGAGAAGTGCTACGTCCTCGGGAAGGAGAGCGCCCGAACTCGGAGGCATCAACCGCGCCCGAATCACCGGCGATCACCCCCGAGCGACAACCACTGGTCGCGCCTGACACGCATCACGCACAACCTGCTGGACAGGCTCCACCGGTTGGGCGGAGACCCCCCTGTCCGAGAGCCGGCGCCACTGCCGCCGGCTCTACTCGGTGGGGACCCAAGAAAACCCGTTGACCCGACTGGCAGACGGGGCACGGGGAATGGACCGAGCGTGGCCGATCGTGGTGCATTCTCGCCGCCCTCGCAAGGGGGTTCGTTACTGGCTAGTAACGGACGGATAACCGATGTACGACCCACCGACACCGGGTGACAACCCAGGGTCGCCGCAAGTGAGTCGACAGACCAGTTGATCCATGGACAGAATCCGACAGAACGACGCTCACAGCTTACTGGCAGTAACAGCGGCCGCGATTACCAAGTTTTGGTAAAGCGCGGCCGCGGTGTCGCTCTGTCGGCAATTCTTTCACCTGGGCATCACAAGCCCCGGCGTTTAGGGACTGGTCAGAACAAGGCCCGAGCCAACGCCCGCCGAGCCGCGGTCACACGGGGATCCTCGGCGCCCACCACCTCGAACAACTCCAGCAGCCGCAACCGCGCGGCGTCCCGGTCGTCCCCGGCCGCACGCCGCACCGTGTCGATGAGCCGTCCGAACGCGTCCTCCACGTGACCACCCACCAGATCCAGGTCGGCGGCGGCGATCTGGGCCGGTACGTCCAGGGGGTTCTCGGCGGCGGCCTTGCGCACCGCTTGCGGGTCGGCGCCCTGCACCCGCTGGAGCAACTCGGCCTGGGCGAGGCCCAACTTGGCCTCCGTGTTGCCCGGGTCGTCGCTCAGCACGTTCTTGTACGCCTGGACCGCACCGCTGAAGTCGCCCGCGTCCAGAGCCTGTACGGCGGCCTCCAGCAGGTGGTCGTACGGACCGGCCGGGACCTGCTCCGCCGGCTCGGCACCCGCCGGCTCGGCGTCCTGGTCCACCGCGAGGCCCGTCAGACCGAAGCGCTCCTCGGCCACCTGCACGAGCTGGTCGAGGGTGCCGCGGATCTGGGCCTCCGGCGCCGCGCCCTGGAAAAGGGGCAGGGCCTGCCCCGCGACGACGGCGAAGACGGCCGGGATGCCCTGTACCCCGAACTGCTGCATCAGCATCTGGTTGGCGTCGACGTCGATCTTGGCGAGGACGAACCGCCCGTTGTACTCGACGGCGAGCCGCTCCAGCACCGGGCTCAGCTGCTTGCAGGGCTGGCACCACTCGGCCCAGAAGTCGATGACGACGGGCACCTCGGTGGACCGTTGAAGGACATCGCGCTCGAAGGCGGCCTCGTCGACATCGATGACGAGGTCAGCGGGGGAGACGGCCCCTCCCCCGCCCTGCCGGGCGGCTTCGGCGCGTGCCTGCTCCGCCTTCGCCTTGGCCTCCTGGGCCGCCTTCACCGCGGCGAGGTCGACGACTCCGCTCATGGACATGTTCCGTGGCTGCATGCGTACATCCTCCCCCCTCCGCGCGCCCGTGTGAAAAGCGTCGTGAAAGCCTGTCCCACCGCGTGACGTTCGGCGCCTGGTCCCCACCCGGCACCGGCGTGGTCGTCGCCCGCCCTCGCTCTTTCGATACGACCCGTAGCGTAACTGCACCGGAGGTCGACGCGACACCACGAAACGGTGATCTCCCTCACTGCCTCACAGGAAACACACTTCTCGGAAACGGCCGGATATGGTCGACGGGTGCAGAGCCGCTCCCCCGCTCCCCGTGCCACGGGCCGCCCGCGCAGCGCCGCGGCGGACGCGGCGATCCTGGAGGCGACCCGCGCGGCCCTGGTGGAGCTGGGCTGGTCCAAGCTGACGCTCGGCGACGTGGCGACCCGGGCGGGCGTCGCCAAGACGACCCTCTACCGGCGCTGGGCGGGCAAGAACGAACTGGTCGTGGACGCGGTGGCCGAGCTCTTCGACGAGCTGCGGCTCCCGGACAGCGGCAGCCTGGCCGCCGACATACAGGGCGTGGTCCTGCAGTTCGCGGCCATCCTGGACCGCCCGGAGGCCAAGAGCGGCCTGATGGCGGTGATCGCCGAGGCCACCCGCGACGACGCCCTGCGAGCCCGCATCCGGGCCTCGATCGTCGACCGCCAGAAGCGCCTGGTCCTGGAGGGGCGCGTCCGTGCACAGGCGCGTGGCGAGCTCCCCGCCGAGGAGGACCCCGTCTCCGCCTCCCGCACCGCGGACCTCATCTTCGACATGGTCGCCGGTGCGGTGGTCCATCGCACCCTGGTCAGCGCCGAGCCGGTGACCGAGGACTGGGCCCGCGGGTTCGCCCAGATACTGCTGCTGGGCCTGACGGGCACGAGACCGGCGTGAGCCGGACCTGAATGTGCTCGGGTAACCGCACGGTTTTCAGGGGCGCGGGGAACCGCGCGACCAGCCCCCACCCACCCGCACACAACCCACCCACCCCGGGCATCCCCACCCCACGGGGGCCTGGGGGCGCAGCCCCCGGGGACAGGATGGGACGGGTAGGGGCGGCGGGGGCGAAACCAGCCAGCCCCACGCCACCCCGCACGCAACCGCGCCTAGAACCCCGCCGGCTCCGTGTAGACCCCCCACTCGTCCCGCAACACGTCACAGATCTCGCCCAGCGTGGCCTCCGCGCGCACCGCGTCCAGCATGGGCCCGATCATGTTGGCCCCGTCCCGCGCGGCCGCCAGCATGGCGTCCAGGGCTCCCCGCACGGCCGCGTCGTCGCGCCCGCCCTTGCGGTCCCCCAGCACCCGCACCTGCTCCCGCTCCACCTCGTGGCTGACCCGCAGGATCTCCAGGTCCCCGGTGACCGAGCCGGTGTGGACGTTCACGCCCACGACCTTCTTCTCGTCCTTCTCCAGGGCCTGCTGGTACCGGAAGGCGGACTCGGCGATCTCACCCGTGAACCAGCCGTCCTCGATCCCGCGCAGGATGCCGGACGTGATGGGCCCGATCGGGTGCTGCCCGTCCGGGTGGGCCCTGAGGCCCCGCTCCTTGATCTGGTCGAAGATCTTCTCCGCGTCCGCCTCGATCCGGTCCGTCAGCTGCTCGACGTACCACGAACCACCCAGCGGGTCCGCCACGTTGCCGACGCCGGTCTCCTCCATCAGCACCTGCTGGGTGCGCAGCGCGATCTCCGCCGCCTGCTCCGACGGCAGCGCCAGCGTCTCGTCCAGCGCGTTCGTGTGCAGCGAGTTCGTCCCGCCCAGCACCGCCGCGAGCGCCTCCACCGCCGTGCGCACCACGTTGTTGTACGGCTGCTGGGCGGTCAGCGAGACTCCGGCGGTCTGCGTGTGGAAGCGGAGCCACTGGGCCTTCTCCGACGTCGCGCCGTACACGTCCCGCATCCACCGCGCCCAGATCCTGCGCGCCGCGCGGAACTTGGCGATCTCCTCGAAGAAGTCGACGTGCGCGTCGAAGAAGAAGGAGAGGCCCGGCGCGAAGACGTCCACGTCCAGCCCTCGCGACAGCCCCAGCTCCACGTACCCGAAACCGTCCGCCAGCGTGTACGCCAGCTCCTGCGCGGCCGTCGACCCGGCCTCGCGGATGTGGTAGCCGGAGACCGAGAGCGGCTTGTACGCGGGGATGTGGGACGCGCAGTGCTCCATCAGGTCGCCGATGAGGCGCAGATGCGGCTCGGGCTGGAAGAGCCACTCCTTCTGCGCGATGTACTCCTTGAAGATGTCGGTCTGCAGCGTGCCGTTCAGCACCGTCGGGTCCACGCCCTGGCGCTCGGCGGCCACCAGGTACATGCAGAAGACGGGCACGGCCGGGCCGCTGATCGTCATCGACGTCGTGACGTCGCCGAGCGGGATGTCCTTGAACAGGACCTCCATGTCGGCCGCCGAGTCGATCGCCACCCCGCAGTGCCCGACCTCGCCGAGGGAGCGCGGGTCGTCGGAGTCGCGCCCCATGAGCGTCGGCATGTCGAAGGCCACGGACAGGCCCCCGCCGCCGTTGGCGAGGATCTTCTTGTAGCGCTCGTTGGTCTGCTCGGCGTTGCCGAACCCGGCGAACTGCCGGATCGTCCACGTCCGCCCTCGATAGCCGGTCGGATACAGGCCGCGCGTGAAGGGATACTCCCCGGGCCAGCCGATCCGCTCGAAGCCCTCATAGGTGTCCCCGGGCCGGGGACCGTACACCGGCTCCACGGGGTCACCGGAGAGCGTGGTGAAGTCGGCCTCGCGCTTGCGCGAGGCGTCGTAGCGAGCCTGCCAGCGTCGGCGGCCTTCCTCGATGGCGTCAGCGTCCATGCCTCCAATTTACTAGGACGTCCAAGTAAATGTCGACGGCTGACCGCCGCACGCGTGACCGTACGGCGGTGGAGGCTACGCCTTGGCGACCGCGGGGGAGTCGTCCGCGATCTTCCCCTCCAGCTCACGGCTGATCCTGCGCTCCACGAAGAACGCGGCCGTCGGAACCGTACCCGCGAGCAGCACCCACAGCTGCTTGCCGACCGGCCACTTCGCCTTGGAGCCCAGATCGAAGGCGAAGACCAGGTAGAGGACGTACAGCCAGCCGTGCGCGATACCGACGACGCGCGTGAAGTCCGCGGCCCCGTCCATTTCCAGCAGGTACTTGGCGATCACACCGAGGGTCAGCAGGACCAGCAGTACACCGGTGACGTAGGCCATGACGCGGTAGCGGGTCAGCACGCTCTTTTTCATGGCTCCGAGCGTAACCACCGGTTTCGTACGATCTTCGGGCGCCCCCGAGGAGGCCGCACGCCCGGGGCCTACTCCTCCGCGAAGTCGTGCGCGGCCACCCGGAGCGGCCGGAGCATCGCGAAGATCTCCTGGCACTCCTCCGCGTCGTACGCGCCGAGCCCGAAGTCCATCGACATCAGGTCACGGGTGGCCGCCTCGCAGACCTCGCGGCCCTTGTCGGTGATGGAGGCGAGCGTTCCGCGGCCGTCGTTGGGATTGGGCCGCTTGTCGACGAGACCCGACCTGACCAGGCGGTCCACGGTGTTGGTGACCGACGTGGGGTGCACCATGAGCCGCTCACCGATCTTGGACATCGGCAGCTCGCCCTTCTGGGAGAAGGTGAGCAGCACCAGCGCCTCGTAGCGCGCGAAGGTCAGCTCGTACGGCCTGACGACCGCGTCGACCTCGGCGAGAAGGATCTGCTGCGCCCGCATGATCGAGGTGATCGCCGCCATGGACGGCACGTTTCCCCAGCGCTGCTTCCAGTGTTCGTCGGCGCGCGCGATGGGATCGAAGGAGAGGCTGAGCGGCTTCGGCACGGCACCGACCTTACCGGCCGGTCATATGGCGGTCAGCCCCGTCTCGCCCTTCGATCCCCGGCCTCCCACCCCTTCATCATTCCCCTTCATTCCCCGGACCCTCCCCTCGTTTCCCGCGCGCACCACCGGTGTCGTATCCGGGTCGATCCGTCCCCCTGTGGAACCATGAGTCACTGATCGTCACTTTTTGTCATTGATCGCCACAGATTCTCACTATCTCAGGGAACCGAGGGAGCAGCATGTCCCGGCTGATCCGTATCTTCGCGGCGTTCGCGGCGCTCGGACTCGCGGCGGGCTGCTCGTCCGGCTCCGGGGACGGCGGGGCCTCCATGGCCGACGGCACCACCGAGAAGGCCGCCAGGAGGACGACTCCCGCTCCCGGGTCGCCGTTCTGGGTCGACCCGGCCGGCCCGGCGGCCGAGCAGATCCGGCTGTGGCTGCGGGACGGCCGGACGCGGGACGCCGAGCTACTGAAGCGGATCGCGGACCAGCCGGCCGCGCTGTGGCCCGCGGGCGACGACCCGGTCCCGGCGATCACCAGGGCCACACAGGCGGCGGAGCAGGAGGGCCGCACGGCGGTGTTCGTCGCGTACAACATCCCGCACCGCGACTGCGGCCAGCACTCCGCGGGCGGCGCGTACGACGCGGCCACCTACCGCTACTGGATCGACCGGTTCGCCGGCGCCATCGGCGACAGCAGGGCACTGGTCGTCCTCGAACCGGACGCCGTGGCCCACATCGTGGACGGGTGCACGCCGCGCGAGTACCACGCGGAGCGCGAGCAGTTGCTGAGCGAGGCGGTCGTCCGGCTGAAGCAGCAGCCCGGCACCAAGGTGTACCTGGACGCGGGCAACCCGGCCTGGATCCGGGAGCACTGGAAGCTCGCGGAGCCGCTGCGGCGCGCCGGCATCGCCCACGCGGACGGCTTCTCCCTCAACGTCTCCAACTTCCAGACGGACGAGGCCACCAAGGCGTACGGCCTGCGGCTGTCCGAGGAGCTCGGCGGAAAGCACTTCGTCGTCGACAGCAGCCGCAACGGCAACGGCCCGCTGAACGGCGCACGCGGCACGGCCTGGTGCAATCCGCCGGGCCGCGCGCTGGGCACCCCTCCGACGACCGAGACCGGCGAGCCCGCCCTCGACGCCTATCTGTGGATCAAGCGCCCCGGCGAGTCGGACGGCGAGTGCGGGGGCGGCCCGCCGGCCGGGACGTGGTGGCCGGACTACGCCCTGGCGCTGGCCCGCGACTCCGAGGCATAGTCCGGGACCTCCCGCAGGGCCGCTCCGCCCTCCGGGCCGCTCTCTACCCGACCCGGATCCACTTGGCCACCGACGGCGTGCCCCGCGCGTCCGTCACGAAGAGCATGTACCAGCCGGGCGGGACCAGGGTGCGGTCCTTCGGCACCTCCACCGTGATCGCGCCCTTGGTCCGGGTGAGTCGGAGGGCGACGGAGCGCTGTTCCACGTCCGTGGTGTGCGTGACCGCGCTGGGCCGCATCAGCCGGGCCCTGGCGATGCGCTCCGGGTGCCGGGCGGCGAAGGTGGCACGGCCGTGCCCGTCGGCCTCCGGGGGCCCGGCGCCGAGGACGGGACGTTTCCCGCCGTTCCTGTGGAGCGCGGGCGGGGTGTAGACCTCCATGCGCTGCTCGAAGTGGCCGAGCTTGGTGTTCTGCTGGTCGTCGTAGAGCGGGTCGGAGCCGAAGGTGGCGATCCGGCCGTCGGGCAGGAGCAGCGCCTCGGAGTGATAGTTGCGGCCGACCGTGGGATCGGCGGCGGCGCGGAACGAGTTGGTCCTCGGGACGTAGAACTGGGCCTTGAGGATGTTGCTGGCGCTGCGGCCGCGGTAGTCCCGGGAGCCGTTGGTGGTGAAGACGGAGTCGTCCGGCATGATCACGCTGTTGAGGTAGCGGGTGCCCTGGGGCAGGTCGGGCCCGTTCTCGAACACGGGGTGGGGCCTGGTCAGGTCGACGACCGCCGTGCGCCGCGACGCCTTCTTCGACTCCCCGACACCTCCGCCGCCGAGGATCATCACCTTCTGGTCCTGGGCGGGCGGCAGGAGCAGGGAGGACGACGTCTCCGTCCGGTCCGGGTCCTTCAGGCCTGGAACCCGCTCGAACGTGTTGGTCCTCAGGTCCCACAGCCCGGGCGTACGGCCCATCGTCGCCGGTCCGTACCCGGCGTTGGAGGCGGGGTAGAAGAGCTTGCCGCCCTTGGTGAGGAAGAGCGCGGGGTAGGTCGGGAAGTACCGCTTGGGGCCGGGCTCCCACTTCTTGGTCTCCGGGTCGTAGATCTCGTTGTCGCCGGGGTCGACCACACCGACGTCGTCGAGCCCGGAGACGGCGAGGACACGCCCGTCCTGCAGCCCCACGAGGGTGGGGTACCAGCGGGCCTTGTCCATGGGAGCGACGGGAACGTACTTCTCGGCCGCCGGATCGAACTCGTAGGCCGCCCTGATCCCCTGGAAGTCCTGCTTCTCCAGGGTGATCTTCTCGGACAGGCCGTACGTGTTGGCCGCGGCCCTGCCCTTGAGGCCGACGATCTCGTACTGCGTCTGCTTGTTGGTGACCGAACGCCGCCCCTCCTTGACGGCCTCCACGAACACGCGGGCCTCGCTCGCGGTCACCTTCGTCTTCCAGGGCCGCATGACGCCGTCCTCGTCGTACGTGACGTCGAAGGTGCGTCTGGCCTTCGGCACGGTCACGTCGAACCGGCTGACGTACTCGACGCCGGAGGGCGAACGGAAGCGGGTCCCCTTCTTCAGCACCACGGCCCTGTCGGGGCTCTCGTTCTTGATCCGCATGCCGCCGCCGGCCCGCTTGACCTCGCCGTCGAGCAGTTCGTAGCGGGCGGTGCCGCCGGCCACCAGGAGGCGGCCGTCGGGGAGCTGGGCGTGTCCGGCGCAGAAGAAGTCCACGGGGGTGGGGATCTTCTTGAAGGTGTTCTTCACCGGGTCCCACAGGACGGTGTCGAACGATCCCGCGTCGAATTTCCTCTGCTCGTTCCCCGACCCGGCGACGATCAGCACCTTGCCGGTGTGCAGGAGGGCCGCGTGGATGGCGTTCGTGCGGTACTCGCCGGGGATGTCGACCTGGGACCAGGAGCCGTACCTGGCCTGGTAGCCGGGCTGCGCGATCTTCCAGTCGTGGTATCTCTCCTGCGCGAAGCCGACCACGGCGGGGGCGTTGAGCCCGAGGAGCAGCCCGGCGCCGCCGATGCCCAGCAGTGTCTTCTTCGTCTTCTCCCTGTTCCTCGTCCGCAGGACCCGTTGCAGAAGGGTCCGTTTCAGGACGGTCCGATGCAGAGGATTGTGGGTCATGGATCAGGTGCCCCCTGTCGTGGAGCTGGAGACCGTGGAGCTCGAGACCGTGGTGCCGGGCAGGGCGGCGCCCGGGACGGAGTCGACGGAGACGGCGGCGCCGGGGACGGTGATCGGGGGCGCGGTGGTGCGCGGGGGCGCCGGGGCCTCCGGGACGTGTGCGAGGGCGTGCCGCTCCTGAGGTGCGCCGTCCGCCCGGCGGGCCACGCGCCGTTCCCAGGCCCACACCGTGACCGGCGAGAGGGAGATCACCAGAGCGAGGACGGCCCAGGTGTGCAGGGCCACGTGGCTGTGGTCGAGGAAGGCCGACGCGATCAGCGAGGACGCGAGGACCGCCGCCCAGAACAGGTGGACACGGAACGTCAGCAGCCGGTCCGGGCTGGCGTCGTCACCCTTGGGAGTGACGACGAAACGGCAGGGCCTGCGGACCATGGCGGCGCCGAGGGACCTGAGGTAGATGGGCGCGGAGAGCGCCGACATCGCCATCCCGGCGAGGCCGCCCGACCCCTCCGGCTCGTGCGGCGAGACGTTGTGCCGCCGGTTCCACAGGTAGAGCCCGACCTGGAGGGCGGCGGCGTCGCTGTACAGCATCAGCCACACGGAGGCGGCGACCTGGGTGCCGGACGCGCCGAACCACAGGAACAGTGCGCAGCTGAGGACGCCCAGGAACCAGTTGACGGCCGACATCGGGTAGTAGACGAGCATCAGCGTGTACGAGAGGAAGCGGCCCGGGGGCATGCTGAACGGTGCCTTCCAGTACTGCTTGAGGACCGTCTCGTACGTCCCGCGCGACCAGCGCATCTGCTGGGTGAAGAAGTCGGTCCAGGAGGCGGGGCCCTCACCGACGGCGAGGACGTCCGGCGTGTAGACGGACCGCCAGTACCTGCCCGTCTCGGGGTTGCGGCGCCGGTGGAGCTCGAAGCCGGTGGCCATGTCCTCGGTGATGGAGTCGTACAGGCCGCCGATCTGCCGGACCGCGGAGATCCGTACGACGTTGTTGGTGCCGACGAACATGGGGGCGCGGTAGCGGTTGCCGGCGCGCTGGATGAGGGCGTGGAAGAGGAACTGCTGGGACTCGGCGGCCTTGGTGACGGGGCTGGTGTAGTTGCCGTACACCTGGGGCCCCACGACGAAGGCGACGTCCGGGTCCCGGAAGTAGCCCATCATCCGTTCGAGATAGACGGGGAGCGGTACGTGGTCGGTGTCCACGGAGGCGAAGTACTCGTAGTCGTCGCCGTGGGCCTGGATCCACGCGTTGTAGTTGCCGTGCTTGGTGCGGGCCTTGTGGGCACCCTTGGGGAGGTTCCACTCGGGGACGCCGCGCCGGGTGAAGTGCCGTACCCCGAGCTCGGCGCACAGGGCCTTGGCCTGCTCGTCGTCGCCCTCGTCGAGGAGCCAGACGTCGACGGGGCCGGTGTGGTGGATGCCGACGGCTCCCTCGAGGGTGGCGCGGAGCATGGCGAGGGGCTCTTTGCCCGGGACGTACGTGGTGAGGAAGGCGACGCGGGTGCCCTGTTCGGGGACCACGGGGACGGGGTCGCGGGCGACCATGGTGGCGTGGGCGATCGAGACGACGTTCACGAGCATGAAGAACTCGACCAGGCCGATGGACACGAGCATCGTGATGTCGAGACCGACCAGCCAGGCGTCGGCGCCCTCGCGTTCGACCCAGTGGGTGGGCCAGACGAGGTAGACGAGGAGCGCGCCCGTGAGCAGGGGCGCCAGCGTCATCAGCAGGACAGCTCTTTTGCGGTGGGGCTCGCGGGCGAGGAGCCTCGCGTACTGCACGCGGTAGCCCGACGCCCCGGTCGGCTCCGTGAGCGCTCCGGCCAGCCGGCTGTGGGTGTCGTAGTCGTAGCCTTCCGGCCGCACGGCGCCCTCCAGGGATCGAGCCAGTCGATCTGCACGATATCCATACAAAGTGGATTTTTTGGTGCATATCGGGCTGGGCGCGTCCGCCTCCGGCGGTTGGGCGGGGGCGTTCTCGTGTGCCGGGCTGGTGCTGGTGGGCGGCTGCGGGTGGGTCCGTGGCTGGTCGCGTTCCCGCGCCCCTTGGGGGCGCGTCCCCTGAGGGTTGTTGGGTGGCTGCGGTGCCGTTGTGGCTGGGGCGCCTACGCGTTTGTTCGTGGGTCGGGGGCGCGCCGGGAGGTCTCCGTCCTCGGTCCGGCGGCTGATGTGGGGCGTTCAGCTGCCCGGCGGCGGACGCCGGCCGCTGTGGGCGGACACCTCCCGGCCCACCCCCTTCGGCGCGTGCGCGGCTGCGGGTACGTGGGGGCGGGCGTTGCCTTCGGTGCGTTGCGGCGTCGGGGGGGGGCGGCGAGGCTTTTCAGGGGCGCGGGGAACTGCGCGACAAGCCACGACGGACCCGCAGCCGCCTACAGACAGAACCCGGCAGACGAGTAGCCGCGTCAAGAGGACAGGTGTCGCTCCACCGTCTCCACCTTCGACGTGAGACCGTCCGTCACGCCGGGCCGGATGTCGGCCTTGAGGACCAGCGAGACACGAGGCGCCCGCGCCTCGACGGCGGCGACCGCGCGCTTCACCACGTCCATCACCTCGTCCCACTCACCCTCGATCGAGGTGAACATCGCGTCCGTGCGGTGGGGCAGCCCGGACTCCCGGACCACCCGGACCGCGTCGGCGACGTACTCCCCCACGTCCTCACCGACACCCAGCGGCGTCACGGAGAAGGCGACGATCATGCGCTGACGACCCCTTCCTTGCGGGCGCGCGAGGCGATCACCGCGTCCTCGGCCTCGCGGCGCAGCTTGCGCTCGGCGAAGAAGCCGCCGGTGGGCAGGACCGAGAGGACGAAGTAGAGGGCGGCGGTCTTCAGGGACCACTTCGTACGGTTCCAGGCGTCGGCCCAGAAGATCACGTACAGGATGAAGAGGATGCCGTGGATCATGCCCATGACCGGCACCGCGTTGAAGTCCGTGGTCCGCTTCAGCACCGAGCAGACGAGCAGGAGCAGGAACGAGACCGCCTCGGGGGCGGAGACGAGGCGCAGGCGGCGGAGGGCGGAGGCGGTCTTTATGTCCACGGGTCACCTTCGATGGGAGAGTCGTCGAGCCTTGTGAACGCAAGCACAAGCGCTCCCATTGTGGCATCACCGGCCCGTGCGGCCGGGCAGGGGGTGGCCGTCACGGTGGCCGTCACCCCTAAGGGTCGTATCGGGGTGCGGATCCACCCCCGGACTCTGTCCTGTCCACCCTGCCTGCGGCTACCTTCACTCCGTGGCGATGTTCCGACTTCAGGGCAGCAAGGTGCTCGCCGTCGACATGACCGGGGACGCCGTCAAGGCGAAGAACGGCTCGATGGTCGCGTACGACGGGCAGATGGCCTTCAAGAAGATGAGCGGCGGCGGGGAGGGGATCCGGGGGATGGTGACCCGGCGTCTCACCGGCGAGCAGATGACCATGATGGAGGTGAAGGGGCACGGGACGTGCTGGTTCGCGGACCGGGCCTCCGAGATCAATCTCGTGAATCTCCAGGGCGACACGCTGTACGTCGAGTCGAGCAACCTGCTCGCGACGGACGCGGGGCTGAGGACCGGCACGTCCTTCACTGGGCTGCGCGGGGCCTCACAGGGGAACGGGCTGTTCACGACCACCGTGGAAGGGCACGGCCAGGCGGCGATCATGTCCGACGGGCCGGCCGTGGTGCTGCGGGTGAGCGCGCAGTATCCGCTGGTCGTCGACCCGGGGGCGTACATCGCGCACCAGGGGAACGTGCGGCAGTCCTTCCAGTCCGGCGTGACGTTCCGCACCTTCATGGGTGAGGGCGGCGGCGAGGCCTTCCAGATCCGGTTCGAGGGGGACGGGCTGGTGTACGTGCAGCCGAGTGAGCGGAACACGATCGCGGGGGATGTGTGACATGCCCTTCCGTGAGATCAACTCGAAGATGATCGAGGCGACGATCGCCCCGGGGCAGCGGCTGTTCAGTCAGCGCGGGGCGATGCTCGCCTACAAGGGCGAGGTGTCCTTCACGCCCAACATGCAGGGCGGTCAGGGCGGCGTCATGTCGATGATCGGCCGCCGGGTGGCCAACGAGGCCACACCGCTGATGACCGTGGAGGGCAGCGGCACGGTGCTCTTCGGGCACGGCGGTCACCACATCCAGGTGATCGAGCTGACCGGGGACACCCTGTACGTCGAGGCGGACCGCCTGCTCGCCTTCGACGGCACGCTGCAGCAGGGCACGATGTTCATGGGATCGCAGGGCGGGGTCATGGGCATGGTGCGCGGACAGGTCACGGGGCAGGGGCTGTTCACGACGACCCTGAAGGGGCAGGGGGCCGTGGCGGTCATGGCGCACGGTGGGGTCATCGAGGTGCCGATCACCCCGCAGCGCCCGGTCCACGTCGACCCGCAGGCGTACGTGGCACACCACGGCGACGTACGGAACAAGCTGTCCACCGCGCTCGGCTGGCGCGACATGGTGGGCCGCGGCTCGGGCGAGGCGTTCCAGCTGGAGCTGAGCGGCAGTGGCGCGGTGTACGTCCAGGCCTCGGAGGAGAAGCTGTGAGCACGTACGGGGTGACGGGTGGCCCGGTGGTCCACGACCCGATGACGCTGCCGAGCGATGACAGCGTCAACAAGTACACCTTCTGCGTGGAGCTCAAGGGGAGCCAGTGGTTCCTGCAGAAGGGGAAGATGATCGCCTACTACGGGTCGATCGATTTCAACGGGATCGGACACGGCCGACTGGACCGCCTCGTCCGTACGTCCTTCCATTCGCCTCTGCACGCGAGCGACTGGGTCGTGGCGGAGGGCTCGGGCAAGATGCTCCTCGCCGACCGGGCCTTCGACGTGAATTCGTACGACTTGGACGAGGGCAATCTGACCATTCGCTCAGGCAACTTGCTTGCTTTCCAGCCAACCTTGTCACTCAAGCAGTCGATCGTGCCGGGCTTCCTGACGCTGATCGGAACCGGAAAGTTCGTGGCCGCCTCGAACGGTCCGGTGGTGTTCATGGAACCGCCGATCCGGGTCGACCCGCAGGCCCTGGTCGGCTGGGCGGACTGCCCCTCTCCCTGCCACCACTACGACCACGGTTACATGACGGGCGTGATGGGCGGTCTACGTGCGATGACGGGCCTCGGCGGGGCCTCCGGGGAGGAGCACCAGTTCGAGTTCGTCGGTGTCGGCACCGTGCTCCTGCAGTCCTCGGAGACCCTCATGGCCGAGCAGGCCACGGGAGCCGTCCCGCACGAGCCGGGTGTACCGGGCTCCGGAGGGGCACCCGGTCAGCACGGGCAGCATGGGCAGCAGGCAGGCACACCGCGTCTTCCCGGACAGCTGGGGGACCTCCAGCGTCGCTTCGGGCTGTGAGCGGTAGTCTGCGGAGTGTGACATCGAACGCGTGCACCCCGTCACACGCCCAGCCACAAAACCCTCATTAGTTCGCCTTTCAACCTCTTAGGTAGACTTCATTCATGGAGACCGAGACGGCCACGCGCTGGCTGACCGATGCGGAGCAGTGCGCCTGGCGCACCCACCTGGACGTCAACAGGCTCTTGACGCACCAGCTCGAGAGGGACCTGCAGCCGTTCGGCCTGACAATGAACGACTACGAGATCCTGGTGAACCTCTCCGAGTCGGAGGGCCTGCGGATGCGGATGAGCGACCTCGCGTCCGCCACCCTCCAGTCCAAGAGCCGCCTCTCGCACCAGATCACCCGCATGGAGAACGCGAACCTGGTACGGCGCGAGAACTGCGAGTCGGACCGCCGCGGGCTGTACGCGGTGCTCACCGAGCACGGCATGGAGACCATGCGCAAGGTCGCGCCGCATCATGTGGCGTCCGTGCGCAGGCACTTCATCGATCTGCTGCAGCCCGAGGCGATGGAGCAGCTGCACAAGTCACTGACGCCGATCGCCGAGCATTTGCGGGGGCATCGGGGCAAGCCGTAGCGCTCCGCTGAGAGCGGGGTGGGGGGACTGTGTGTCGGTGGTTCACTGCGGGTCGGTTGTGGCTTGTCGCGCAGTTCCCCGCGCCCCTTCAAGGGGCGCGGCCCTGGGCACCCTCAGCCCGAACAGTGCTCCGCCTCCCGGCGCCTCTCCGACCCCGAGCGTGCCGCCGTGTCGCACCGCGATGTCCCGGGCGATGGCCAGGCCCAGGCCGGCTCCGCCGTCGTCGCGGCTGCGGGATTCGTCCAGTCGGACGAAGCGTTCGAAGATCCGTTCACGTTCCTCCGGTGGGACGCCCGAGCCGTCGTCGGCGACCTGGAGCACCGCCCAGGCGCCGTCGGTGCGCAGGGTGACATCGACGCGGTCGTGGGCGTGCCGCCGGGCGTTGTCGAGCAGGTTGCCGAGGACGCGGGCCAGCTGGCTCCGGGATCCGGTCACCTCGACGGCGTCCACACCGTCGAGGTGCACCCGGTCGCGCCCGCCGGCCTCTTCCCGGACCAGTTTCGCCAGGTCGAAGCGGGCGTCCTGCGGCCGCTCCCCCGCGTCCAGCCGGGCGAGCAGCAGCAGATCGGCGGCGAGCCGCTGCAGTCGTACGGTGTCCTCGACCGCCCCCTCCACGTCCAGCAGCTCCGGGTGCGCGGCGCCCACTTCGAGCTGGGTGCGAAGCGAGGCGATGGGGCTGCGGAGTTCGTGGGAGGCGTCGGCGACGAAGCGGCGCTGGCGCTCCACGGACGTCTCCAGGGCGGCGAGGGTCTCGTTGGTCGTGCTCGCCAGCCGGGCGATCTCGTCGTGCGTGTCGGGCTCGGGCACCCGCCGGGAGAGGTCCTCCGAGGCCGTGATGGCGGCCATCTCGGCGCGGATGCCCTCGACGGGGCGCAGGGCGCGGCGGGTGACGACGTACGTGGCGCCGCCCACCGTCACCAGCAGCAGCGGCAGACCGATGAGCATGGTGGTCTGCGCCGTGCCGACGGCGCCCTTCTCGGCGGAGAGGGAGGCGCCCGCGTAGACGGTCAGCGTGACCTTCTGGGACGTGGTGACCTCGACCTCGGCGAAGCGGTAGTCGCCGGTGTGGCCGTCGACGGTCGCGGTGCCCGGAATGATCCGCGCCTCCTCGGAGATCTCCCCGGCGGCCGGGGTGCCCTCGTCCTGGTCCGCGTCCCCGTGCCCATCACCGGCGTCGGCATCGTCGTCGCCGTCAGCGGTGGCCGGGGTCCCCTCCGCCCGCCCCGCCCCGGCCGCAGCGACCGGGCTCATGCTCTCCACGTCCTCGTCCGCCGCGACCACGTGCCCGCGCGGGTCGAGGACCTGGACGGGGTTGTCCTCGGCGTCGGGCAGGTCCAGTTCGCGGTGCGGGACACCGAACGCCAGGTCCACGGCCACCTTCCGGGCCTCGTTCTCGGCCTGGGCGTCGGCCTGGTCGATGAGGTTGGTCCGCAGAGCCAGCAGGACGGCCGTCCCAGCGGCCACCAGGGCGATCGCGACGACGAGGGTGGCGGCGAGCGTGGCCCTGGCCCGTACGGACGCCAGACGACGCCTCATCTCGCCTCCAGCCGGTATCCGGCCCCGCGCACGGTCCTGATGAGCTCGGCGCCGAGCTTGCGCCGCAGGGTACTGACGTACACCTCGACGATGTTCGGGTCGCCCTCGTAGGCGAAGTCCCAGACGTGGTCCAGGATGTCGGCCTTCGAGACGACCTGGCCGGCCCGTACGACGAGCTGCTCCAGAACGGCGAACTCCTTGGCGGTCAGGACGGTCTCCTCGTCGCCGAGGAAGACGCGCCGTGCGGCGGTGTCGACCTTCAGGTCGCCGACCACGTGCACGGGTGAGCCCCCGGCGGGCCCTCTGCGACGTAGCAGCGCCTTCACGCGGGCGACGAGGACGACGTACGAGAAGGGTTTGGTCAGGTAGTCGTCGGCGCCCGTGTCGAGGCCCTCGGCCTCGTCGTACTCGCCGTCCTTCGCGGTGAGCATCAGGATCGGTACGTCGTGGCCGGCGGCGCGGAGGGTGGCGCACACCCGGTAACCGTTCATGCCGGGCAGCATGATGTCGAGGATGACGAGGTCGTACGTCCCCTCGCCGGCCTGGTGCAGCCCGTCGATGCCGTCGTGCACGACGTCCACGGCGAAGCCCTCGGCCGTGAGCCCCTTCGCGAGCGAAAGGGCCAGCCGCTTCTCGTCCTCCACGATCAACAGGCGCATGCGAACAGCGTCGCAAACCGAAGCTGAAGAACCCTTCAGGGGGCTTCAGGCCGGCTTCAGCGTCCCTCAGCGAGTGTGGTTCCCGTCGAAAGCGACCGCAACGAGTCGGAAGCCGTCGCATCAGTCGTCATCGGGAGGAAACCTCATGAAGCGCAACATCGTCATCGCCACCATCACGGCCGCGGCCCTCGTCGGCGGCGGGACCGCGACCGCCCTCGCGGTCTCGGGCGACGACGAGGCGCCCGCTCAGCGGTCGAGCGTGCAGGTCCGGGACGGGAACGACCGCGACGACGCGGACGACGCCGCCGACGACAAGAGCGACAAGAGCGACAGGAACGAGAAGAGCGACAAGGCCGAGGACGCCGCCGAGGCCAAGGCGGCGAAGGTCACGGCCGCCGACGCGATCACGGCCGCGCTGAAGGAGAAGTCCGGTACGGCGGTCGTGGCCGACCTCGACAGCGAGGGCACGAACCTCGTCTGGGAGGTCGACGTCCTGGCCTCCGGGAACACCTGGCACACGGTCCAGATCGACCCGGGGACCGGCAAGGTGCTCGGCTCCCACACCGAGAAGGAGGACGCCGAGGACGCAGACCAGGCCCGTGCCGCCCTGAAGGGCAGCTCCGTCTCGGCCGCCGAGGCCGCGGAGGCCGCCGCCGCCAAGGGCACGGTGACGTCGGTGGAGCTCGACGACGAGGGGTCCGGACGTGGCTGGGACGTCGACACCACGGGTGCCGATGGTGCGGAGAGCGAGTGGAACGTGAGCCTGACCACGGCCAAGGTCGTGGCGGACCGCTCCGCGGACGACCAGGGTGACTCGGACGACTGAGGGGTTACGGAGGGGCGCTGGGCGGTTTTCCTCGCCCCCGCCGCCCCTACCCGTCCCCTCCCCGGGGCTCCGCCCCGGACCCCGCTCCTCGAACGCCGGAGGGGCTGGAGGGCGCGGGGCAGGGGCTGGTGGTGCGGGCGACGCCGAGGGGTGGGGACGGCGCGGGATGATGCGGGGCGGCGCTGAATCTTCCCGGCCGGGGCTGACTTTCACGGCCGCGGGCAACCGCACGGCTTTCAGGGGCGCGGGGAACTGCGCGACCAGCCCCCACCCACCCGCACCCAACAAACCCACCCCAGACACCCCCCACCCCTGGGGGTCTGGGGGCGCAGCCCCCAGGAACAGGATGGGACGGGTAGGGGCGGCGGGGGCGAAACAAACCCCCTACTCCCCCACCCCCGCCGTCGCCTTCAGCGCCAGCCACAACTCCATCCGCACATCCGGGTCGTCCAACGAGCGCCCCAGAATCTCCTCGACCCGCCGCATCCGGTACCGCAACGTGTGCCGGTGCACCCCGAGGTCCGCCGCCGCCGCGTCCCACTGCCCGTGCCGTGACAGCCAGGCCCGCAGGGACGCCACAAGGTCCCCCCGCCCGGTCGCGTCATGCTCGCGCAGCGCCCGCAACAGCCCGTCGGCGAACGCCCGCACCGCGTCGTCCGCCAGCAACGGCACCACGGACCCGGCCGCCAGCTCCTCGTGCTCCACGAACGACCGCCCCCGGCGCCGGGCCACCGACAACGCCTGCTCCGCCTGCTTGTACGCGGCCGACGCGGCGATCGGCCCGGCCGGCGCCGACAGCCCGACGACAAGCTCGTCGTCCTCACGACCGGAGCCCCCAGAGCCCCCGGAGACCCCCGCGACACCCGCCTCCGACATCGCGGCAGCGGCCCGCGCCGCCTCCAGCCCCAGCACGAACTCCCCGCACGCGGCGACCGCCGCGCCCCCGTCCCCGGCCAGCATGACCAGCCGCTCCCCGTCGGGCACCACCAGTACGGACTCCCCCGCCCGGGCCGCCGCGCCCTCCACCACCTCGGCCAACTGCCCGAGCGGGGCGCCGTCGGTATCGGCCGGCAAGGGCTTGCCGGTCACCAGGGACGCGTCGGCGCCGAAGGGCTGCGACACCGAGGACGACTCCGCCAGGATCATCCTGAAGGGAGCGTCCAGCAGATCCCCGTACAGATCCCCGGCCACGGCCCGCGCGTGGTCCGGCTCCCCGGCCAGCAGCATGCGCAGCACGGCCGCCCCGAGCCGCTGCTCGGCCGCGTGCAACGACCGCGACCGCTCCGTCGTGAGCGTCAGCAGAGCGATGGCCGAGTGCACGGCGTACCGCTCGGCTGTCCCGAGCGCCGCGGCCGTCCCCACGGCGAGCGCGGCCCGTGGCCGCCGTCCGGTGCCGAGGGAGTGCAGCTCGACCCGGTCGCCACCGCCACCGTCACCGTCCTCACCGCCGACCACCGCGCTCGCGGGCGCGGGCCGCTCCCGCAGCCGCTCGACCTCCGCGGTGAGCCGGGCGGCCCTGCGTCCCGCCCACTCGGGTGCGGTGGCCACCATGGCGCCCGACGCGTCGTAGAGCGCCGCCCACCCATCGACCTGCGCGGCGAGCACGGCGAGCAGGCCCTCGGGCGCGTCGTTCAGCGCCTGCTTGGTGAGCTCGCGCTGTGCGGCGAACCCCGCGGTCACGGCCCGGTACTGGTCGGCGGCTATGGCGGCGGAGACCGCCTTGCTGATGGCGAGGAACGGCGTGCGCCGCGGCACCTCCAGCAGCGGCAGCCCCTCGCTCTCGGCCGCGTCGACGAGTGCCTCGGGCACCTCCTCGTAGTTCATCCCGACGGCGAACCCGAGTCCCACGACTCCTGCCTCCACCAGCCGCTTCACATACCGCCGCATCGCCTCGGGGTCCTCCGCGTCCAGCTTGAGCGCGGTGATCAGCAGCAGCTCCCCGCCCTCCATGTACGGCACGGGGTCGGCGAGCTCGCTCACATGCGCCCAGCGGACGGGCACGTCCAGCCGGTCCGCGCCGGCGCGCACGGTCAGCTTGAGCGCGGAGTGGTGGACGAGCGAGGCGAGGGTGGGGGGCATGAGGCCTTCAGGTGTTCACAGAATCCGCTTCGGACACGGACAGATCCTTCAATGATCACAAACACTGTGATCTTCGGTGTGATCTTTTGTCCGCGATGTATGAGCACCCTATGCCGACTCCGCCGGTCCGTAGCAGTCCCCCCAGGACCGGCCTCAGGACCGGGCGCCGGGTCCTTGCCCCACGACCGGCCCAGGCGCGGCGCATCTCCGAGCCGGTCAGTCAGCTGCGCAGATCCACCAGCAGCGGAGGGGCGTGCTCCCCCTTCACGTTCGTCAGCGACAGCACCGCGTGCCCCGGCGGCACCCCGTGCGCCAGCTCGGACGCCGACCACCGCTCCCGCTCGACCTGCCGTACGGTCACGGCGCGCGCGGTCGGCGCATGCCCGGTGATCACGCGCCGCAGTACGTGCAGGGCCTTGCCGGCCGGTGTCTCGGCGATGATCTGCCGGTCGGTGACGTCCCGGGCCTCGGTCCACTCCTTGCCCCACACCTCGGCGAAGTCCTGCCCGTCCCAGGGGGTGAGCCCTGACAGCGCCATGCGGCAGCCGGTCGCGCCGAGCAGCGGCCCGCGCAACGGGCGCGGCACGTCGTCGAGCGTGCGCAGCGTCAGGACGACGCCGGCGTGCGCGGACCGCAGGCGCTGCACGCCGCGTACGGCCTCGGGGGTCACCACGCCCGTGGCGTCGTCCAGGACGAGGCAGGCGAACAGCGACCGGTCCTCCCTGACCGCGACGCTCGCGGTGAACTGCGCGAGGACCAGCCGGGCCAGGATCCGTGAGGCGTCCGCGTGCCCTCGCTCGGGCAGGTCGATGCGGACCCGGACGGGGTGGTCGAGCGCCTTCAGGGAGAAGGGGCGGGACTGTCCGGACGTGTCGAAGAACGGAGCGAAAGCGGGCCTGTCCAGCAGCGCCACCCGGTCCGCCAGCACCGATCCCACGTCCCCGTGGTGCCCCGACTGCCGTTCCCGTGCGTCGAGTTCCCGCAGCAGCGATTCCTCTCCTGACTCCTGCAGGGCCTTGCGGAGGGCGCCCAGCGGTCCGGGAGCGCCGTCGAGGAGCTGTCGCAGCTCGGGCACGGACGGGAAGCGCCCGTGGACGGCCCGGTACGGCCCGAGGAGTTGGGCGAGCACCGTGGTGGAGCGGCGGCTGTCGCCTCCGGGGTGCGGGTCGGCGAGGTCCCCGACCAGTGCCTCGGCGAGTATGGCGGCCGCCTCGTCGGGGTCGGTGGTGCCGCCGTACAGGTCGAGGTCGTACACGGATTCGGGGTTCCCGATGCGTACGACGACGTCGTAGGCGTCCGCGGGCCCGAGCCCGGCGCCCGCCGCGCCGACCACGACGACCGCGGCGCGTCCGGCGAGCGCGTGCAGGCACAGCGACTCGGCGACCGGCCAGACGACGGAGCCGGTCTTGCCGGAGCCGGCCGGGCCGACGGCGACGAGCGAGGTGCCGAGCAGTTCGGGTCCGAGAGCGAGACCGGACCCTCGGTAGGTGTACGGGTTGCGGGAGTCGTCCACGGTGGTGCCCAGGCGCACCTGCCCGGTGACCAGGTCGTGGCGGGAGAGTCGCGCCGGCAGGTCGCGCTCTCCGGAGGGGTGGAGGCAGGCGGCGGCGCCGTCCTGCAGCACGGCGGAGCTGAAGGTGGCCATGCTGTGCCGTCCGCTGCGCACGCCCTGCCAGGCACGCAGGATCCGGGCGTGGTCGACGTCACGCATGAGCCCGGTGCGGGCGTCGGCGGCGAGCCGCTCGGCGGCGTCGGCGGCTCCGGCGGCGCGGAGCTGGTTCCACTGGGCGGGGTCGTCCTCGGGCGCGGGGAGCGCCTCCTGGGGCTCCGGCCGGCGGAAGCGGGGGGCGACGAAGCGGCGCCACACCTCTCCCCAGCGGCCGAGCCGGCCCACCCCGACCATGATCGCCAGAGCGACGAGCGCCTCGTACCCCCGGTAGAGGATGAACGTGCCGTTCTCGCCGAGGGCGCTGTCGCCGCCGCGCCAGGAGTCGGGGGTGACCAGTTCGAGCGGCACCCACCACCAGGCGCCGAGGTAACCGTTCTGCAGCAGCGACCAGATCAGCCACCCCACCAGGAACGCGATCAGGGCCCCGCTCAGCAGCTGGCGCGTGGGGATCTCGTCGGGTTCCTCCGCCGGGCGCGGCCGGTGCCCGAACCGCCAGACGCCGAGCGCCGCGTCGGGTCGCGGTGCGCGCAGCCAGGTGAGGAAGGCCGATCCGTCCGGCCGCGGAGGTGTGTCCGGTGCCCGCGGCGGCCGGGGAGGCATCGCGGGCACCTCCACAGGCCCCGCCGGACGCGGTACGGGGTGCGCGTGCGTACCCCGGGCGTCCTGCGTCCCGTCGCTGTCCATCGCCCTTGCCCCCTGGCCTGCCGTTCCGTCCACCATCAGCGAGTCAATCTAACGCCCCTGTCCGGGGAGTTCACCGTTTACGCGGCCGGGGTGCACATCCATGCCCCCCCTGCGCCTCTTGGTCCCCTCCCTGTCCACCACGGACAACCCGATGCTCCGACAACGCCCACATGGAGCATGCCCACCCCTGCTCCTCCGTCCTAGCCTGCGAGAAAAGAAGGCAAGCGTCCGAAAAAGCCACGCGCGTCGGAGCGGACCGCCGACAGCCGACCGCCGACAGTTGCTGCCGGCAGCCGACCGCCGACACCCGACCGCCGACCGCCGACACCCCGTACGCAAGATCATCAGGGAGCCCCTCATGACCGCAGTTCCGCAGGAGCGCCGTGTCGTCACCGCCATCCCCGGCCCGAAGTCGCAGGAGTTGCAGGCCCGTCGCACCGCCGCGGTGGCGCAGGGCGTGGGCTCCGTACTGCCGGTGTTCACCGCGCGGGCCGGCGGCGGCATCATCGAGGACGTCGACGGCAACCGGCTCATCGACTTCGGCTCCGGCATCGCGGTGACGAGCGTCGGCGCCTCCGCCGAGGCCGTCGTCCGCCGGGCCACCGCCCAGCTCGCCGACTTCACCCACACCTGTTTCATGGTCACGCCGTACGAGGGGTACGTGGAGGTCGCCGAGGCACTGGCCGAGCTCACCCCGGGCGACCACGCCAAGAAGTCGGCGCTGTTCAACAGCGGCGCGGAGGCCGTGGAGAACGCCGTCAAGATCGCGCGCTCCTACACGGGGCGCCAGGCGGTCGTCGTCTTCGACCACGGCTACCACGGCCGCACCAACCTCACCATGGCCCTGACCTCGAAGAACATGCCGTACAAGCACGGCTTCGGCCCGTTCGCGCCCGAGGTGTACCGCATGCCGCTGGCGTACGGCTACCGCTGGCCGACCGGCCCGGAGAACGCGGGCCCGGAGGCCGCCGCGCAGGCGATCGACCAGATCACCAAGCAGGTGGGCCCGGAGAACGTGGCCGCGATCATCATCGAGCCGGTACTCGGCGAGGGCGGCTTCATCGAGCCGGCGAAGGGCTTCCTGCCGGCGCTCCGGCAGTTCGCCACCGACCACGGCATCGTGTTCGTCGCCGACGAGATCCAGTCAGGGTTCTGCCGTACGGGCCAGTGGTTCGCGTGCGAGGACGAGGGCGTCGTCCCGGACCTGATCACCACGGCGAAGGGCATCGCGGGCGGTCTGCCGCTCGCCGCCGTGACCGGCCGCGCCGAGATGATGGACGCCGCGCACGCGGGCGGCCTCGGCGGTACGTACGGCGGCAACCCGGTGGCCTGCGCGGGTGCGCTGGGCTCGATCGAGACGATGAGGGAGCTGGACCTCAACGCCCGTGCGAAGGCGATCGAGGCGACGATGAAGGCCCGCCTGACCGCCATGGCGGAGAAGTTCGAGGTCATCGGGGATGTCCGGGGCCGGGGCGCCATGATCGCGATCGAGCTGGTCAAGGACCGGACCACCAAGGAGCCGAACCCGGAGGCGACCGCCGCGCTCGCGAAGGCCTGCCACCAGGAGGGCCTGCTGGTCCTGACCTGTGGCACCTACGGGAACGTGCTCCGTTTCCTGCCGCCTCTGGTCATCGGGGAGGAACTGCTCACCGAGGGCCTCGACATCATCGAGGAGGCGTTCGCGGGCATCTGAGCGCGTGTTCGCCGGTTCCTGAGTTCGAGTGGGGCCCGTGCGTGCCCGGCCGATCTCCTCGGCACCATCCGGAATCCCTGCGACCATCACCCGTTCGCCCCCGACGTCACACGCTCCCCGTAACCGGAATCCCCGCCGGATTCCGGTGCGCGGTGACAAGGTTCAGAGGGAGTGAAGAACGTGTGCAAGGTGGCCGTGAGGACCCGATTCCGCCTGTCGCAGTCCTTTCTCCTGCCGTAGGTTCTTCACCAGATGAGAGATACACCCCGCCCACAGGGGACTGTGGGTGACACCGGGTCGAGGCCTCCCCAGCTTCGCCCTGGTCGTGCCCTCGCGCACACACTCGGAGCTTCCGGCTCCGGATCTCCTCACCGATCGGATGGCCGCCCGCCCCAAACCCCCCGGGGCGTGCGGCACACCGGTCTGGACGGCGGCCTCGGAACCACCCCCCCTGTTCCGGGGTCGCCGACCTTCCTCCTTCTCCTTCTCCTCCTGGGCCTTCCGGCCCTTCTTTTCGCGATGATCACCTGGCAGGTCGGCGTCCACGGCCCCCTCGCCCGCGCTGACGAACGCCTCAGCGGCGATCTGGTCCACCGTGACGGCTTCTCGGACTTCCTGGCCGACCTCGGCAACGTCACGGTCGCCGTCCCGGTCCTCGCCGTGGTGCTCGTGTACGTCGCCCTGCGCGCCCGCCGCTCCGGTATGGACCACTGGTGGGTGCCCTCCGTGGCGGCGGGCGTCCTGATGGCCCTCGTACCGGCGCTGGTGGTCCCCCTCAAGGAGCTGATCGACCGCCCGGGCCCACCGATCATGGGCCCCGGCACGGGCTACTACCCCTCGGGCCACACGGCCACCGCCTCCGTCGCGTACGGAGGCGCGGTCCTGGTGCTGTGGCCCTGGCTGCGCGGCACGGGCCCGCGCGTCCTCGTCCCCCTCGTCGCGCTCGCGCTGAATCTCGGGGTCGCCCTCGGTCTGGTCCGCATGGGCTACCACTGGCCACTGGACGTGGTGGCCGGCTGGTGCCTGTGCGCGGTGCTGCTGCTGTCCCTCCATCAGCTCGTCCATCAGTTCGTCGGACGACACGGCCGGCGCTCCCCGTGAGTCACGCGACGCCGCGTTCGGCTGCCGCTCGGTCACGGCTCCTCGTCCCGTAACGCCAGACCGGCCGCCGCCTCGTGCATGGCCAGTTCCAGCAGTGCCGGATCGGTGAGCGTGCCGCTGCCGTCCGGCGGCACCAGCCAGCGGACACCCCCGGTCTGCTGTCCGGGATACGGCACCACGATCCACGTGCCGCGGCCCGCGGAGCGCACGCCCGTGCCGAGCCACCGGTTCGCGGTGCCCGGAGGCACGAAGAAGCCCATGCGGTCGTCGCCGAAGTCGGCGAGCACCGGCCCGGGCCGGTCGAGGCAGCGGGTGAGCACGTCGAGCGTGGGATAGCCGAGCTCGCCCGGCAGGATCAGTACGTCCCAGGCCTTGCCGGCCGGGAGCAGCGCGACCCCGAGCGGGTTGCGCTCCCACTCCCAGCGGCAGGCCTCGGGATCCGGCGCGATGGATGCCAGCCATTCGGCCGCCGTCTTACCCCCTGTCATGGCGGGAACTTCCTCTCTGTGGTTCCACTGATGGACGCCGGTCGCGTCCAACAGCAAGGAGAGGGTTTCCGGGGGGTCATTACGCGGGTTCTGGCCGACTGTTGGTGGTGAACGGTGCATCAGGGAGGCGCGGGGAGTGCGGCGACGGAGCGCGAAAGCCTCCGTGCGCCGGTCCACCCGCCCGGTCTCCTCACCGGCCCGCCCGGTCCACTCACCGGCCCGCCCGCCGTGCTCGTCAGCTGTCGAAGCCCAGCCCCAGCCGGTCCATCGCCCTCAGCCACAGGTTGCGCCGTCCGCCGTGCGCGTCCGCGCGGGCCAGCGACCACTTGGTGAGGGCGATGCCGGTCCAGGCGAAGGGCTCCGGAGGGAAGGGCAGGGGCTTCCTGCGGACCATCTCCAGTTCGGTGCGCTCCGTGCGCTCCCCCGCCAGCAGGTCCAGCATCACGTCCGCGCCGAACCGGGTCGCGCCCACGCCCAGACCCGTGTAGCCCGCCGCGTACGCCACCCGGCCCTGGTGGGCCGTACCGAAGAAGGCGGAGAAACGCGAGCAGGTGTCGATCGCGCCGCCCCACGCGTGGGTGAAGCGGACGCCCTCCAGCTGCGGGAAGCAGGTGAAGAAGTGCCCGGCGAGCTTGGCGTACGTCTCCGGCCGGTCGTCGTACTCGGCGCGCACCCGGCCGCCGTAGTGGTGGATCGCGTCGTAACCGCCCCACAGGATCCGGTTGTCGGCGCTGAGCCGGAAGTAGTGGAACTGGTTGGCGCTGTCGCCGAGCCCCTGCCGGTTCCGCCAGCCGACGGAGGCCAGTTGACCGGGGGTGAGCGGCTCGGTCATCAGGGCGTAGTCGTAGACCGGGACGGTGTACGCGCGGACGCGTCTGACGAGGTTCGGGAAGATGTTCGTGCCCAGGGCGACCTGTCGGGCGCGGATCGTGCCGTACGGGGTGCGGACGGCCATGCCGGCACCGTACGGCTTCAGGGTGAGGGCGGGGGTGTGCTCGTAGACGCGGACGCCGAGGCCGACACAGGCGCGCTTGAGTCCCCACGCGAGCTTGGCCGGGTGGAGCATGGCCACGCCCCGGCGGTCGTGGAGGCCGGCCAGGAATGTCGGTGAGTCGACTTGTTCCCGTACGGCCTCGGTGTCCAGGAACTCGACGCCGTCCGCGAGGCCGCGGCGCTCGGTCTCGGCGTGCCAGGCGCTCAGCTCGGCGGCCTGGTGGGGTTCGGTGGCGACGTCGATCTCGCCGGTGCGCTCGAAGTCGCAGTCCAGCGAGTAGCGGGCGACCGCGGCCTCGATCTCGTCGAGGTTGCGTGCGCCCAGTTCCTGGAGCGTGTGGATCTCGTCGGGCCAGCGGGCGAGGCCGTTGGCCAGGCCGTGGGTGAGCGAGGCGGCACAGAAGCCGCCGTTGCGGCCGGAGGCGGCCCAGCCCGACTCACGGCCCTCGACGAGGACGACGTCCCGGCCGGGGTCGCGCTCCTTCGCGAGGAGCGCGGTCCACAGTCCGCTGTAGCCGCCGCCGACGACCAGCAGATCACATGTCTCGGCGCCGGTGAGCGCGGGCCGGGGCCGGGGCCTGCCGGGGTCTTCCAGCCAGTACGGGACCGGCTGGGCCTCGGAAAGCGATGCGGTCCAGCGATTTCCACGGGTCATGGCGCTTGGGGCCATGATGTCAACTCCCTACAGATGTCAACACAGAGGAAAGGGCGCTCAGGCCTTCTGTCTCGTTCGGCGGTTTCCGATGACCATTCCGGCCAGGACGAACAGCACGGCGACGACGAACATGGCCGTACCGATGACGTTGATTTGCACGGGCGTTCCGCGCTGTGCCGAGCCCCAGACGAACATGGGGAACGTGACGGTCGAGCCCGCGGTGAAATTGGTGATGATGAAGTCGTCGAAGGAGAGCGCGAAGGCGAGCAGCGCGCCCGCGGCGATTCCGGGTGCCGCGATGGGCAGGGTGACCCGGACGAAGGTCTGGACGGGACCGGCGTACAGGTCCCGCGCGGCCTCCTCCAGCCTCGGGTCCATCGACATGACGCGCGCCTTGACGGCGACCACGACGAAGCTGAGGCAGAACATGATGTGGGCGATCAGGATCGTCCAGAATCCCAACTGAGCACCGAGGTTGAGGAACAGGGTCAGCAGGGAGGCCGCCATCACGACCTCGGGCATCGCCATCGGCAGGAAGATCAGCGAGTTGACGGCGCCCCGCGCCCGGAAGCGGTAGCGCACGAGCGCGAAGGCGATCATCGTGCCGAGGACCGTCGCCCCGAGGGTCGCCCAGGCCGCGATCTGCAGGCTGAGCCCCAGCGAGCCGCACAGGTCGGCGACACCGCACGGATCGGTCCAGGCGTCCGTGGAGAACTTCTGCCACTCGTAGTTGAAGCGGCCCTTGGGGTCGTTGAAGGAGAAGACCGTGACGACGACGTTCGGCAGAAGGAGATATCCGAGCGTCAGCAGGCCCGCGATGACGACGAGACGGCGCTTTACCCAGTGTACGAAGGCCATTTAAACCAGATCCTCCGTCCCGGACTTCCGGATGTAGAGCGTGACCATGATGAGGATCGCGGCCATGAGAAGGAAGGAAAGGGCCGCGGCCGTCGGATAGTCGAGAATCCGCAGGAACTGTGTCTGGATGACGTTGCCGACCATGCGCGTGTCCGTGGAGCCGAGCAGGTCGGCGTTCACGTAGTCGCCGCTCGCGGGGATGAAGGTGAGCAGGGTGCCGGAGACGACACCGGGCATGGACAGGGGGAAGGTGACCTTGCGGAAGGTCGTGAACGGTGTCGCGTACAGGTCGCCCGCCGCCTCGTGCAGCCGCCCGTCGATGCGCTCCAGCGAGGTGTAGAGCGGCAGGATCATGAACGGCAGGAAGTTGTACGTCAGGCCGCAGACCACGGCCAGCGGTGTGGCGAGGACACGGTCCCCCGCGGTGACGCCGAGCCAGTTGGTGACGTCCAGGACGTGCAGCGCGTCGAGGGCGCCGACGACCGGGCCGCCGTCCGCGAGGATCGTCTTCCAGGCGAGGGTGCGGATCAGGAAGCTGGTGAAGAACGGCGCGATCACCAGGATCAGGATCAGGTTGCGCCAGCGGCCGGCGCGGAACGCGATCAGGTATGCCAGCGGATAGCCCAGCACCAGGCACAGGACCGTCGCGGAGCCCGCGTACAGGACCGAGCGCAGGAACTGCGGCCAGTAGTCCGACAGGGCGTCCCAGTAGGTCGCGAAGTGCCAGGTGACCTTGTAGCCCTCCTCCAGGGAGCCCGTCTGCACGGACGTGGAGGCCTGGTAGACCATCGGCAGTGCGAAGAAGACCAGCAGCCAGAGGATGCCGGGCAGGAGCAGCCAGTAGGGGACGAGGCGTCCTCGTCGGCGCGGGGGCCTGCGGGTGGGGGCGGTCGGCGCGAGGGGTGGTGGCGCCTCGGTTTCGGTGACGGTCGCCATCAGACGGCCGCCTCTTCCGCGACCGTCTCCAGGCCCGCGTCGATGTCCTGCCCCGCGTCCAGGCCGAAGGTGTGGGCCGGGTTCCAGTGCAGGACGACGTCCGCGCCGGGGACGAGCCGGGGGTCGCGGTCGATGTTCTGGACGTAGACCTCGAACTCGGGGCAGACCGAGCTGTCGACGACGTACTGCGTGGAGACGCCGATGAAGCTCGACGCGGCGATCTTCCCCGAGACGCGGTTACGGCTCGCGGGGATGTCGCCGGCGTCGTCCGCGTACGCGAGCGATATCTTCTCGGGCCGTACGCCGACCAGGACCTTGCCGCCGGTGGTGGTCGGAGCGGAACACCGCGCCTCGGGCAGCGACAGCTTGCCGCCGCCCGCCTTGAGGACGATGTCGTCGCCGCTCGTGGAGTCGACCTCGGCCTCGATGAGGTTGGAGGTGCCGAGGAAGTTGGCGACGAACGTGGTGCGCGGGTTCTCGTACAGGTCGGTGGGCGAGCCGAGCTGTTCGACGCGGCCCGCGCTCATCACGGCGACCGTGTCGGCCATCGTCATGGCCTCCTCCTGGTCGTGGGTGACGTGGACGAAGGTGATGCCGACCTCGGTCTGGATGCGCTTGAGCTCCAGTTGCATCTGGCGGCGCAGCTTGAGGTCGAGGGCGCCGAGGGGCTCGTCGAGGAGGAGGACCTTGGGGTGGTTGATGAGCGCGCGGGCCACGGCGACGCGCTGCTGCTGGCCGCCGGAGAGCTGGTGCGGCTTCTTGCGGGCCTGTTCGCCGAGCTGCACGAGCTCCAGCATCTCCTGGACCTGCTTCTTCACCGACCTGATGCCGCGCCGGCGCAGACCGAAGGCGACGTTCTCGAAGACGTCGAGGTGCGGGAAGAGCGCGTACGACTGGAAGACCGTGTTCACCGGCCGCTTGTACGGCGGGAGCGCCGTCACGTCCTGGTCGCCGAGGTGGACGGTGCCGCCGGTGGGCTCCTCCAGACCGGCGATCATGCGCAGGGTGGTGGTCTTGCCGCAGCCGGAGGCTCCGAGCAGGGCGAAGAAGGAACCTTCCGGCACGGTGAGGTCGAGCGGGTGGACGGCGGTGAAGGAGCCGTACGTCTTGCTGATCCCGGAGAGACGGACGTCTCCGCCGTGGTCTTTCGTCATGGTGTGGTCCCTGTGTGTCGGGGTCGTCGTCTGTGGTCCTGCACCGGGTTTTGCGCCCCCGCCCCCCTACCCGTCCCCTCCCCAGGGGCGCTGCCCCTTCGACCCCGCACGGGGCTCCGCCCCGGACCCCGCTCCTCAAACTCCCCCAGCTACCGCTGGGAGGTGCCCCCAAGGGGCTGGATTTCCAGCCCGTCCGGCGTTTGAGGACGAGGCCAGCAGGCCGATGCGGGGGTCTGGGC
>NZ_JBEYXP010000067.1:0-58177 GCF_040704615.1 Streptomyces sp. NPDC046862
ATGTCCCGCGAGCTGACCGGGGAATCCGCACCAACGTGGCGAATCGAAACGGACATCCCACTCGCATCGGCGTGAACACTGATCAGATGCTCTCTAACGACTCCTATCAAAAGGAGGTTTCCGGACTTCGGACGAGGAAGACCGCTGCCAGACCGTAAAGGTGCTGTGCGGGATCCTGTTCGTGTCGTACAAGAGGATCCGCTGGGAGTTTCTGCCCCAGGAGCTTGGCTTCGGCTCCGGGATGACCTGCCGGCGACCGGCTGCGGGACTGGAACGAGGCCGGCAGCAGGCACCACCTGATCGTCGAGGCGCACGACATCCCGCTCGCGGCAATCACCACCGGCGGCAACCGCGACGACGTCACCCGACTGATCCCGCTGATCCCGGCCGTCCCGCCGATCCGCGGCAAGCACGGACAGCCACTGCGCCGCCCCGAGCACCTGTACGCCGACCGCCGCCATGACCACGAGGTCTACCGGGACAAGGTCCGCCGGTTCCAGATCACCCCGCACCTCGCCCGGCGCGGCACCGGGCACGGCTCCGGCCTGGGCCTGCACGCGTTCGTCACCCTCGGACAGTCGGGCCCGCGCGGCCTCACATCCGGGATCTCAGTACGTCGACCTCACAGCCCGGCGCGAAGGGGTCGAAGCCGTGCTCGATCAGCCAGCGAACCGCCAGCAGGCTCCGCAACGACCACCACGCGTGGAGCACGTCGAGGTCGATGTCGCTGCCATAGCCGGCGATGACGTCGTCGAGGTGCTCCTCGTGTCCGAGCGTGAAGGTGGCGAGGTCGTACAGGGCATCACCCTGGCCCGCCTCGGACCAGTCGATGATGCCCGTGACCTCGTCGCCGTCGACGAAGACGTGCGCGATCTGCAGGTCGCCGTGCGTGAACGCCGGAGTCCACGGCCGGAGCGCGGCCTCGGCGACCTGGCGGTTGCGGGTGACCAGGTCGGCCGGCAGGACGCCGTTCGTCACGAGCAACTCGCACTCGTCGTCGAGTTCCGCCGCCAGCGCGACGATGCTCCGGCCGGCCCGGCCGGGACGGGACGGCAGCGGCGCGTCGTGCAGCTTCCGGATGGCGGCGCCCGCCGCGGCCCACGCCGTCGGCGACCCGGTCGACGGCCCGCCGAGGCGCCCAAGCGTCGTCCCGGGGAGTGCGCCGATCGCGAGCACGGGCGGCTTGTGCCACAGGACCTCCGGGGTCGGGACCGGCGCGAGGGACATCGCCTCGACCTCGACGTCGATGCGCGCCTGATCGGCGTCCACCTTCAGGAACACGTCGCCGACGCGCAGAGTCGCGCGCTCGGAATGGGCGACAACGACTTTGATCTCGTCCATGGGCGACCAGTATCCCGGGGATGATCGCCGACGTCGCCGGGTTTTCGCGTGCGATTACGCGGCTGACCGCCACCCGCTACCCAGCGGCCTCGTGCACGACACCGACCTCTGACCAGGTCAAGCCCACCACTCGGCATCCAGTGAGGTCCCGTCTCGGAAGCCGGGAAATCATGTGACGCGCGGCGTGATCCCGCCAACGGCACTGGTACTGCTCGGCATCGTCAGCGTGCAGGTGGGCTCGGCGTCGGCCAAGCACCTGTTCAGCGCGGTGGGCAGCTTCGGGACAGTCGCGTTGCGCCTGTTCTTCGCGGCGGCGGTTCTGATGCTGCTGTGGCGGCCGTCGCTGCGCATGAACCGACGCGCATGGACTGTGGTGCTCGGCTACGGCGTGACTCTCGGCTTGATGAACCTGTGCTTCTACCTGGCGCTGGCCCGGATCCCACTGGGGATCGCGGTGACCGTCGAGTTCCTCGGGCCGCTGGCGGTGGCCCTGGCCGGGTCGAGGCGATGGCTGGACGCGTTCTGGGCCGTGCTGGCGGCAGGCGGAGTGGTGCTGTTGATGGACGGAGGCGGCGACCGCAACCTCGTCGGGCTTCTGTTCGCCCTCGCCGCGGGAACGTGCTGGGGCCTGTACGTCCTGGTCGGCGCGGCGCTGGCCGCCACACCACGGAAGGCAACGGTCTGGCCCTGGGAATGGCCGTCGCGGCACTGGTGGCCGTTCCGTTCGGCGTGGCCGACAGCGGAACGGCGCTGATGCAGCCGTGGGTCCTGATCGCGGGGCTCGGCGTGGCGCTGTTGTCGTCGGTGATCCCGTACTCGCTGGATCTGGAAGCACTGCGCAAGATCCCACCGCGCGTGTTCGGCATCCTGATGAGCCTCGAACCGGCGATGGCGGCCCTCATCGGCCTCGTGGTGCTCCAGGAGTCGCTGCTGTGGTCGCAGTGGATCGCGGTGCTGTGCGTGGTGGCCGCATCGGCGGGCGCCGCGCGCGGCACCCGCACGGACGTCTAGTTCACGCGGACAGGGGCGGTCTCCCCCGGCTGTCCGTGTCGAGAAGCATCCTCGCGGCCACCGTCGACCCGTCGGTACGGATCGTGCCGGCCACGGCCCTGACACATGAGACGCGGGCACGGGCGAGGCCCGTGGTGAGCGCGGTGGACAGGGTCGAACGTCGGCGTCGGGCCGTCGTGTGCCGCCCCGATGCCCAGCTCGGCCACTCGGACGGCCCAGTGCGGCCGGTCGACAAGCTGGGGAGTTGGATCTCCTTGTCTTTTCCTTTTCTCATCATTCTTGGCACTTACCGGCCATAGCGACGGCCGAGAGCACGCGTTCGGGCACCCCGCACCGAGCGGAGCTGACATGCTCACACTTGGTCCCTGGTTTCCGAGTCCCGTCCCGCACACGGAAGGAACGACGGCCCGTGCTCGCACGCCTGCCCCGCCGCGCCCCAGGCCCGCTGCTCGCCCTTGTCGCCGCCCTGCTCACCGGACTGCTCGCACTGTTGACGACGCCTTCCTCGACCGCCGCGCCGCCGAGCCCGGACAGGCTCTGGACCGGGACCTGGGCATCGGGGGTGAGCGGGGTTCCGGCCGGCGCGGACACCGTCTTCACGGACCAGACCGTCCGTCAGGTCGTGCACCCCAGCGTCCCCGGACACACGGTCCGGGTACGGCTGACCAACGAGTACGGCACCGAGCCCCTGGTCGTCGGCGAGGCGCACCTCGCGCGCGGCGCCGACGGACCGACGGGCACCGAGATCGTCCCGGACAGCGACCGCGTCCTGCGCTTCGGCGGCCGATCGTCCGTCACTCTCGCTCCGGGCGAGCGGCGCTGGAGCGACCCGGTCGCCCTGCGCACCCCCGCCGCTGCGGACCTGGTCGTCAGCCTGCACCTACCGCAACGGACGCGTGCGACGACCGTCCACTCCGGGGCCTTCGAGGAAACGTACGTCGCCGCCGGCAACGTCGCGGGCAAGCCGAGCGTGGAACCGACGACGACCACGACGAGCTGGTACTTCCTGTCCGGGGTGAGCGTGACCGGCGGTGCCGCGCGTTCCTCCCTGGTCGCGTTCGGGGATTCGATCACCGACGGCGCCGTCACGGAGACCGGCGCCAACCACCGCTGGCCCGACCTGCTGGCCGAGCGCCTGCGCCAGGACCCCGGTCTGGCCCGGATCGGCGTCCTGAACACGGGCATCGGGGGCAACCGCCTGTTGCGCGACCCGAATCCGCCCGCGGGCAACCCGGCCGAGGCGTACGCCGCGTACTTCGGCGAGGCCGGCCTCAAACGCTTCGACCGCGACGTCACCTCCCAGCCGGGCGCCCGCTACGCGATCGTCCTGATCGGCGTCAACGACCTCGGCCACCCGGGGAACATCGCCCCCGCTGACGAGGAGGTCACGGCCGCGGACCTCATCGCCGGGTACCGGAAGCTCATCCGGCGCGCCCACGCCCATGGGCTGAAGATCTTCGGCGCCACGATCCTGCCGTTCGAGGGCGACACCCTGAACTTTTACACGCCCGAGCGTGAGGCGGCCCGGAAGACCGTCAACCGGTGGATCCGCACCAGCGGTGCGTACGACGGGGTCGTCGACTTCGACCGGGCGGTGCGCGACCCCGAGCACCCCGGCCGGCTGCTCCCGGCGTACGACAGCGGCGACCACCTCCACCCGAACGACGCGGGCATGGCCGCGATGGCCCGGGCCGTGCCCCTCGACCTCTTCCGCTGACCGGGCGGCGCGGAGACGCCCGCCCTCACTTTCGTCCAAGTGCCGCCGATCTTTGTCCATGGACCGGCCCGCCGCCGGGCGTCAGGGTGGGGGCCATGAGCAATTCACGGTCGGTGACTGCGACTTCGGCCAGGCGCGCGATCGGGCAGCGACGGATGCCGAGCGGGCTCGTCGCGCTGGCACTCGGCGGTTTCGGTATCGGTCTGACCGAGTTCCTGATCGCCGGGCTGCTGCCGCAGGTGGCGTCGAGTTTCGCGGTGTCCGAGGCGGCGGCGGGCCGGCTGATCTCCGGGTACGCGTTGAGTGTCGCGGTCGGAGCGATCGCGCTGACCGCGGCAACGACGCGACTGCCTCGCAAGGGAGTCCTGGTCGGCCTGGTGGCGTTGTTCGTCCTCGGCAACCTGTTGTCCGCTGTCGCGACGAGCTACCCGGTGATGATGCTCGGGCGGATCGTCGCGGCGCTGTGCCACGGTTCGTACTTCGGGATCGGTTCGCTGGTCGCTCGTAGTCTGGTCGCGCCGGAGAAGAAGTCCCGCGCGGTGGCGGTCATGTTCGCCGGGCTGACCGTCGCGAACGTGCTGGGAGTGCCGTTCGGCGCGCTGGTCGGTGAGCGCTGGGGCTGGAGGGCGGCTTTCTGGGCGGTAACCGGAATCGGCGTGCTCGCGCTGGCGGGAATCGTCGCTCTCGTCCCCGCCTGGGCGGGCCGGGCGCCGTCGCCGACAGGGGCAGGCCCCTCAGGTCGGGTGCCGGCACCGGTACCGCCCACCGGCTTGCGGGACCAGGTCCGCGCGTTCCGTTCCTCGCAGGTCTGGTTGACGCTGACGGCCACCGCGCTCGGCTACGGCGGGATGTTCGGCGCGTTCAGCTACATCGCGTACACGTTCACCGAGGTCGGTGGTTTCTCCCCGGGGGATGTCGCCTGGCTGTTGATGGTGTACGGCGTCGGTCTGGTCGTCGGGAATCTGATCGGCGGGCGAGCCGCCGACCGTGACCGTGACCGTACTCTGGTCCTCGCCCTGCTGGGACTCACCGTCACTCTGGCCGTGTTCGGGCTGCTGGCCGGCAGTCCCATCGCGTCGGTGATCCTGGTGTTTCTGATGGGTCTGTTCGGATTCGCCGGCGTGCCCGGCATGATCACTCGCGTCACCGACGCCGCCCACGGGGCGGCGCTGGCCGCCAGCGCCAACGTGTCCGCGTCCAACGTCGGCAACGCCCTGGGTGCCTGGCTGGGGGGCCTGGCCATCTCCGCGGGCCTCGGCTACACCGCGCCCCTCTACGTCGGCGCCGGCATCGCCCTGACCTCCGTCGTCGTCATGGCCGTCGCCGCCCGCCAAGCCAGGTCCCCCGCGCGGCAGACCCCATGACGGGCTGCCCGCCGTCATGGCAGGCGCGAAGTGGTGGACGAGGGCACCGGACGCCGTGGGCTCATCCCGTCATGACGACCCACACCGCCGAGGCGACGATCGTGACGGCGGTCAGGGCGACCATCACCGTCCTCATGGCCCTCACCGGTCGGTCCGGGCCGGACGCGGGGGCAGCCCCAGCGGCACCATCCAGGGCGCGGGTGGACGTTTCCCGGCTGTCGGCGTCTGCCCGGCCCGGGCGTCGGTGTCCCGCAGCTGCACGCACCAGACGCAGGTGTGCTCCTCCAGGCCGGCTAGCCGCTCATCGGGACCCGGGTCGGGTTTGTCACCGAAGACGTTCATGACCGCATCAACGACCCAACCGCGGACAGGCTGCCCCACGTCACCCGTTTGCACCACCGCTCAGGCGCCGCCCTTCGGGGCCTGACCACCCGTTCCGAACATCCTGGCCCAGGCCCCAGGGCCCGGTTCACCCGAATGGCTCACGTGTTGATGCAGCGCGCGTCCGCGCCGGAGACGATTCCGGTACGTGATCGCAGTGCGCTCTGCCCACCTTGCGGGAGGTGTGGAACATGCCGGAATCCACTTCCGGAACACGTCTCATCGGGGAACTCTCGGCCGAGTTCGCCGCCACACCTTCCGCGACCAGATCCGCCGGGTGCCCGCGCCGGGCGAGTGAAAGGGGCTGCCATGCCTGAGTTCGTCGGTGCAGTGGACCAAGGCACCACCAGCACCCGTTTCATGATCTTCGACCACGACGGCAACGAGGTCGCGCGTCACCAGCTCGAACACGAGCAGATCTTCCCGCGCTCCGGATGGGTCGAGCACGACCCCGTGGAGATCTGGGAACGCACGAACTCCACGATCCAGAACGCCCTCCGCCTGGGCGAGCTGTCCGCCGACGACCTGGTGGCGATCGGAATCACCAACCAGCGGGAGACCACGGTCATCTGGGATCCCAGCACCGGTCAGCCGTACTACAACGCGATCGTCTGGCAGGACACCCGCACCGACTCCATCGCGGCGGCGCTGGAACGCGAGCACGGCGACCTCATCCGGCGCAAGACGGGTCTGCCGCCGGCGACGTACTTCTCCGGCGGCAAGATCAAGTGGGTCCTGGAGAACGTCGACGGTGTCCGGGAGGCCGCCGAGAACGGGCGGGCCCTCTTCGGAAACACGGATGCCTGGGTTCTGTGGAACCTCACCGGCGGCCCGAGCGGCGGCATCCACGCGACGGACGTCACCAACGCCAGCCGCACGATGCTGATGAACCTCGAGACCCTCGACTGGGACGACGAGTTGCTCGACGTCTTCGGCATCCCGCGCGCCATGCTCCCGGCCATCAAGCCGTCCTCGCACGCGGAGGCGTTCGGGACCACCCGCACCAGCCGTCCGCTGCGCACCGCGGTGCCCATCACCGGTGTCCTCGGGGACCAGCAGGCGGCCACGGTCGGCCAGGTCTGCTTCAGCCCGGGCGAGGCCAAGAACACCTACGGCACCGGCAACTTCCTGGTCCTCAACACGGGCACGGAGATCGTCCGCTCCAGCAGTGGTCTGCTGACCACGCTGTGCTACCAGTTCGGGGACGCGCCCGCGGTGTACGCGCTGGAGGGCTCGATGGCGGTCACCGGGTCCGCCGTCCAGTGGCTCCGGGACCAGATGCGGATCATCTCCTCCGCGCCGGAGATCGAGACGCTGGCCCGGCAGGTGGAGGACAACGGCGGCATCTACTTCGTGCCGGCCTTCTCCGGTCTGTTCGCGCCGTACTGGCGCTCCGACGCCCGCGGCGCGATCGTCGGCCTCGCCCGGTACCACACCAGCGGCCACCTCGCCCGGGCGACCCTCGAGGCCATCTGCTACCAGAGCCGCGACGTCGCCGAGGCCATGGAGCGGGACTCCGGGGTGACGCTCGACGTGCTGCGGGTCGACGGCGGCGTCACCGCCAACGACCTGTGCATGCAGATCCAGGCCGACGTCCTCGGCGTACCGGTCAGCCGCCCGGTCGTCGCCGAGACCACCGCGCTCGGCGCGGCGTACGCGGCGGGACTCGCCACCGGCTTCTGGCAGAACACCGACGAACTCCGCCAGCACTGGCACGAGTCGAAACGGTGGGACCCGCAGTGGAACGACGAGGAGCGCGAGAAGGGCTACGCGGGCTGGAAGAAGGCGGTGGAACGCAGCCTCGACTGGGTCGAGGTCGAGTAACACACCTCCCACCACCATGAACCGCGCACTCGGCCGGGCTGGAGCCCGGCCGAGTGTTCTTTCTCAGTACGGCGCGATGGAGCCCCCGGGCAGCGCCCGGCCTTGAAGCTGCCACTCGGGGTCGAGGTCGATGCCGAGACGGTCCAGGACCGTTGGGGCTATGTCGATGAGCCGGGGCTCGTCGAGGCGCGTGCCGGCCGGTGTCCCGGGTTCGGCGAGGATGACGAAGACCTCCCGCTCGGCGCGGGTGTCGCCGCCGTGGCCGCCGCCGTCGAGATGGCCGTGGTCCGTGGTGACCAGCACGGTCCAGTGCTCGTCGGCGCGATCGGGACGGGAGCGGCGGGCTTGTATCGCCTCCAGAAGGCGCCCGAGGTGGGCGTCCTGGTCCAGCAGAGCCTGGTCGTAGGCGGGACTGAGGGGTCCTGTGTCGTGGCCGGCCTCGTCGGTGGCGCCCAAGTAGACGAACACGGCGTCCGGGTCGTCCTCGGTGAGCCGGCGCACGACGTTGTCGGTGACGAGGGCGTCCGAGGATCCGTAGCCGTCGCGGTCGCCGTCGTAATGCACGAGGTGGCCGATGGCGGAGCCGAGCGTGCCGCGGCGTACCAGTTCCGCCCAGGACACCGCGGCCGCGGTGCGCAGACCGGGACGCACGGTGGCCGCGCGGGTGAGGAAGTCGGGGTAACGCAGGTAGTCGGCACCGGTGAAGTCGTTGCCGGTCACCCCGTGCCGGTCGGGCCACACCCCGGTGAGCACGCTCGACCAACCGGGCCCGGAGTCGGTGTAGGCCATGCTGGTCGACGGGCCGCCGTCGGCATGGCCGTCCACCTCGCCGTAGGGCAACAGGCTGGTGCCGTGGGCGCCCGAGGCCAGCAGACCGTGCAGGACGGGCGCGACGGACGGCGACCGGGTCAGCCGGTCGTAGCGCAACCCGTCCATACCGACGACGAGCACCTTGCCGTGCGGGGTGGGGCGATGCGCGCGAGGCATGGCGGAACTATACGGCTCGGAGCAGGCATGCGCAGGGGGCAGTCGGCCTTCCGTCCTGGCCGGCTGCCCCCTGCTGGAGATCGCCCGTCCCCTCCCACGTCATCACACGTCAGCCCGCACCCTCCCGTTCCCAGCGGTAGAAGCACCGTGCCATTGCGTCCTTGGGGCTGCGCCAGTGCTCCGGGTCGTAGGCGGAGACATACGGGGCGAGCCGTTCGCTGACGTCGCGGAACTCCGGGTGGCCGGCCAGCTTGGCGATGGTGGGGGCAGGGTCGCGTTCGCTCTCGATGAGGTGCAGGTACACATCGCCGAACTCGAAGAGGCTGCGCCGGGCGACTCCCGCGAGGTGGGGCAGTTCGCCGCGGTCCGACTCGGCGAAGACCTTGGCGATGTCCGATGCGGCGCCGGGCGCCATGCGGGCGACGATCAGGGTGTGGTGCATCAGGGAGTCCCCTTCGGTCAGGTCAGTCGGTGAGGACCGCGGCGCCGTGCCGTTCGCCCGCGGCCCGCTCGATCCGGTCGCGGATGAGGGCCATCTGCTTGCGGGAGTTGCGGTTGATGATCTCCGTCATCGCGTCGTCGTCGACGGGTGCGTCCGGCTTCATCGCGAAGTCCTGGATCCAGTCCATCCGGGTGCCGTGAGGTGTCTCGGTGTACTCCCAGCGGATCTTCATGTATTCGAAGGGGCCGGTCTCGACGCGATGGGCCCAGACGGACCGCGTCACGGGATCCGCCACGCGTTCGGACACCCAGCTCCACACCCGTCCCTCGTCGTCGGGGTACATGGTGAGCCGGAACGTCGTGCGGTGGCCGTCGCGGTCGAGCACCTCGACGGAGGAGTACTCGCTGAACAGCCGCGGCCAGTTCTGGATGTCGTTGGTCATGTCCCAGACCAGGTCCAGGGGTGCCGCGATGGTGATCTCGTTCTCGGTGTGGCCGGCCATGTCATGCTCCCTTCGCCAGGACGCCGTTCACCACGGCGAGGAACTCTTCGGGCGTCTTGCAACGCTCCATCTGCTCGGGCAGACCCATGCCGTGGCGTTTCTCCAGTTCGGCCACGATGCCGAGGAGGCCGAGGGAGTCCAGGCCGAAGGTGTCCCAGCCCGAACCCGCCTCCTCCTCGAGGATGAGGGGATCGACGCTCACTCCGGCCGAACGCTTCATCAGCTCGGCCAGATCCTCGATCGTCACCTGGTGGTCCACTTGGTCGGTCATAGGGATGTACTCCTTCAATCGGAGGGCGAAGCGGTGCCCGGACGCAGGACGAGCGCCGAGTTGAAGCCCATGAGTCCGCGGCTGAGCACCAGTGCCGTGCGCAGTTCGGCAGGGCGTGGACGGCCCACCACCAGGTCGATGTGGTGGCAGATGTCGAAGACGTTGGGCGTGGGCGGGATCACCCCGTGCTCCATCGCGAGCACCGCCGTCGCCACGTCGAGCACCGGTGCCGCGCAGTACGCACGTCCCGTTCCCGTCTTGGGAGCGGTGACCGGCACGCGCCGGGCATGCGGGCCGAGTGCGTCGGTGAGGGCCAGTGCCTCGGCCTGGTCGGCCTCGGGCACGCCGAGGGCGTCCGCGAACACGATGTCCACGTCCTCCGGGCGGCAGTCGGCCTCCGCCAGCGCGCCGCTGATCGCCCGGGCCAGCCCGGCGCGGGAGTCCTCCCAACGGGAGGCTCCGGTGAACGTCGCCGCGTGGCCTGCCACCGTCGCTCGTGGGGTGACCCCTCGTTCACGCGCCGTCCGCTCCTCCTCCACCACGAGCATGGCTCCGCCCTCTGCGGGCACGAACCCGCAGGCGGCGGTGGTGAAGGGCCGGTAGGCGCGTTGCGGGTCGGCGCTGCGGCTGAGCTCGGGGTAGCCCAGCTGGCAGACGATCGAGTACGGGGCCAGCGGGGCCTCGGTCGCGCCGACGACGACCGCGTCGGTGCCGCGCCGCACGGCCTGGGCGGCGTGTGCCAGGGCGTCCAGGCCACCGGCTTCGTCGCTCGCCACGACACCGCAGGGGCCCTTGAAGCCGTTGCTGATCGAGATCTGCCCCGTGCTGGCCGCGTAGAACCACGCGATCGACTGGTAGGGGCCGACGTAGCGCGATCCCTGTCCCCACAGCTTCTGGAGTTCGCGCTGACCGAACTCACCGCCGCCGGAGCCCGCGGCGGTGAACACCCCGACCGAGTAGGGCGAGTCGATGTCGGCGTGCCCGAAACCCGCGTCGTTCAGGGCCAGTTGGGCCGCCGCCATCGCGAAGTGCGTGAACCTGTCGGTCTGGACGAGGAACGTTCCCTCGATCAGGGCGTCCGCGTCGAAGTCGCGTACCTCGCCCGCGATCCGCAGGGGAAGGTGCGCGCATCCTTCCTTGCCGACGGGCGCGAGGCTGCTGCCGCCCTCCTCGACGGTCTTCCAGAACACCTCGGTACCGATCCCGTGGGGTGTCACCACGCCGAGGCCGGTGACGACCGCGTTGCGCCTGGGACGTTGACTGCTCACTGCCGCCTCCCCTCCGGGCCGGTCAGCACGACCGCGGACTGGAACCCGCCGAAGCCGCTGCCCACCGACAGCACGTGGCGCAGCTTCCGCTCGCGTGCCGCGCGGGGCACGTAGTCCAGGTCGCATTCGGGGTCCGGGGTCTCGTAGTTGGCCGTCGGTGGTACCACCTGGTGGGACAGGGCCAGGACGCAGGCCGCGACCTCGATGGAGCCGATCGCTCCGAGCGAGTGGCCCACCATGGACTTGATCGAGCTCATCGGCGTCGCGTAGGCGTGGTCGCCCAGTGACCGTTTGACCGCCGCGGTCTCGTGCCGGTCGTTCTGCTTGGTGCCCGAGCCGTGCGCGTTGACGTAGTCGATGTCGGAGCCGTTGACGCGGGCCTGGTCGAGTGCGCCGTCGATCGCCCGCGACATCTCCAGGCCCTCCTTGGTGAGCCCGGTCATGTGGTAGGCGTTGCCATACGTCGCGTAGCCGGCGATCTCGCAGTACACCTCCGCCCCACGGGCACGCGCGTGTTCGAGGTCCTCCAGGACCAGTACCGCGGCGCCTTCTCCCATGACGAACCCGTCGCGGCGGGCGTCGAAGGGGCGGGAGGCGTGCGCGGCGTCGTCGTTGTTCGGGGAGGTCGCCTTGATGGCGTCGAAGCACGCCATCGTGATCGGCGAGATCGGGGAGTCCGCGGCGCCGGCGAGGCATACGTCGACGCGGCCCTCGGCTATGGCGTGGTAGGCGTATCCGACCGCGTCCAGCCCGGACGTGCACCCCGTGGAGACAGTCTGTACGGGACCGTGGGCGCCGAACTCCTCGGCGACCGCGGAGGCGAGGGTGCTCGGGGTGAAGGCCCGGTGCAGTGACGGCTCCGCCCGCCGGTCGTCGACGTCCCACCGCGCGCCGTTCGCGCTGACGAGGACGTAGTCGTGTTCCAGGCGTGTGGTGCCGCCCACCGCGCTGCCGAGGCTTGCCCCCATCCTCCAGGGGTCGGTCCGCTGGAGGTCGAGGTCCGCGTCCCGGACCGCCTCGCGGGCTGCGACCAGCGCGAACTGTACGTATCTGTCGCACCGTTGGGTGTCCTCGTGGTCCAGACCGTGCGCCGACGGGTCGAAGTCGCACTCGGCCGCGATCTGTGAGCGCAGGCTCGCCGGGTCGAAGAGGGATATCCGGCGGGTCGCCGTACGCCCGTTGGACAGCAGGTCCCAGAACTGGGATATGCCGATTCCGCCGGGGGCGACGACACCCACGCCGGTGACGGCCACCCGCCGGTTCATGAGACCACCTCGGCCCGCGCGGTTCCTTCCGTCTCCTCCGTGTCGACATGGCCGAGTTCCGGGCGGGGAGCCAGCGGGCCCAGGTGGAAGACCATGCGGGCCTCGGTGTCGCCGACGTTGCGGAAGCGGTGCCGGGTGTTCAGCGGGATCAGAAGCCCCTGACCGGGCCGGAGGGTGTGGGGCTCGCCCTCCAGGTCCACTTCGAGGGCGCCGTCGGTGATGTACACGAACTCCTCGGAGTACGGGTGGTAGTGCTCGCCGATGCGCTCCCCGGGCTGCACGATGGCCACGCCCATGAATCCGCTGGTCGACCCCACCGTGGTGGGCGTGAGGAGGGCACGGAGGTCGCCGCCTCGCCGGCGGTTGGGCGCGATGTCGTCGAGGTCGACGATGCGTGCGTGCTGTTCTGCCATGTCGGTCTCCGGAGCAGGATGCGAAGGTGCGGGACGAGATGCTGCGGTGGGCTGCGGCGGACAGCAGCCGGGGTCAGGAGGCCGGTGCCCGGCGGTCGGTGAGGGGCTTCATGCGGGCGCGGGTGAAGAGCCGCGGCAGTGCCCCGTCGTCCGTCGGGGCCTCGCCGAGGCCGAGTGCTCCGGCGTCGAGCAGACTCCCCGCCTCGGCGACGACGGCGGACGTGTGCAGGGCCAGCGCGGCTCCGGGCGAGTTCTCCGGTTCGTCCTCCATGTCGACGAGCCGGACGACGAGGTCGTCGCGGTGGAAGACGGTGCAGGCGAGGACCGGGCCGGACGGGTCGCTCATGGAGGCCACGTCCTGCTGTGCCAGAAGCATGGCCAGTGCGTGGCCGTTCCCGGGCATCGCCGGGTAGGAGAACGCGCACCGCTGCACGTGCAGGCCCTCCCGGCGGCCGGAGGCCACGTGATGGACGGCGGGGACCGCTGCGCGGGTGAAGAACAGCCGGGCGGACTGCGGGTCGCTGAGGTCCCGTTCCTGTTCCAGATAGGGGTCGAGGGCCTGCTCGACGGCGCGGATCTCGGGCTGCCGGGCGACGTGCCGCAGCGCGGCCTGCATGTCGCCCTGGACCTCGATCGCTCGGACGACACGGTTGCCGTGCATGAACAGTGAGGTACGCAGCAGCCGGGTGGTGTCGTCCACCTGGGCCTCGGGCGAGTCGTAACCGGACAGGATCTCCGCGACCTTGGCCTCGCTGCCGCGCTTGACCGTGAAGGTCAGCGCCTGCCGGACCGTGTTGCCGCCCAGGCGCGGCGCGGACTGCAGCCGTTGCCGGGACGCGCTACGCGCCTTGTGGTTCTTGCCGGAGGTCTCTCGCAGGACGGTGTACCGCATGGCCCGGGTGTCACGGACACAGTTCTGCAGGGGCTTGACCATCTCCAGGTGGTCCTCGCTGTTGACCCACGCGAGGAAGGGCGGTGCGCTCTCCCACTCACTGGTGATGAGCCATTGGGTGGGGTTCTCGAGGGACTGGCAGAGCTGGTCGCTGATGTGGCCGGGCACGGAGGCGACCTGGTCGCACATGTGCTCGTAGGCGGCGAGGAACTCCTGCTGGGTTCCGTCATGGATGTCCAGCATCAGCACAACCCGCACTCGGGACCCGTCGAACGCTGTGGTGGAGACGCCGTCCGGGATCACCGAAACGGCTGGGGAGATTGCCATCCGGCACACCTCTTCCTGTGGAACGGGGCGGACCGCCGCAACACCTGAGCGCGTATCGGTCGCATCGCAACGATCGTGTGTCGTGCCGTGCGACACCGCGAACCAGCCGGGCCATGCGGGTGAACCCCAGGAGCGTGCGTGCGCCGCCCTTGAAGCCCGTCGCGCGGCGCCCGCTCAGTGCTTCGGCCGTAGCACCCGGGCGGTGCGGAATTCGGTGGCCCCTGGGCGAGGCGCTCCAGCACAGTGGGGTCATGACGATCTCCGGCGCCAGGTTCCTGCCCGGCATCGAGCTGTCCAGGATCCTGTACGAGGAGGCGGTGCGACCGATCCTCCGGGAGGCCTTTCCGGGGCTGCGGTACGCGGCCGCGCGGGTCGGCGGCGGGTCCGAGGTGCTGGGCTTCGACACCCCGCGGTCCGCAGACCACGAGTGGGGGCCGCGGCTGGAGATCTTCCTGACCGCCGAGGAGCACGCACGGCATGGTGCGGACATCCGCCGCACCTTGGCCGAGCGGCTGCCGAAACAGGTTCGGGGCTGGCCCACCCACTTCCAGGAGAGCGACGACCCGCTGGACCCGGTCGGCCGCATGCAGCCGACCGATGGCCCGGTCAACCACCGCGTGGACGTGTTCGACGTGGACGGATGGCTGGCCGCGCAGCTCGGAGTGGGTGGGGCCGAGGTGACGCTGAGCGTCCGTGACTGGCTTGCCGTACCGCAGCAGCGGCTCGCCGAGACCACCGGTGGGGCGGTGTTCCACGACGAGCCCGGCACGCTCAGCGACCGCCGGCGCGGGCTGGAGTGGTACCCGGAGCAGGTGTGGCGGTACCTGTTGGCGTGCCAGTGGCAGCGCGTGTCGCGGGAGGAGGCGTTCGTGGGGCGGTGCGCGGAAGTCGGTGACGACATCGGGTCCGCCGTCGTGGCCGCCCGTCTGGTGCGCGACCTGATGTGTCTGTGCCTGCTGCTGGAGCGCCGCTACGCCCCGTACGGCAAGTGGCTCGGCAGCGCGTTCGGCAGACTGTCGGTGGCCGAGTCGCTCACCCCGGCGTTGCGCGGTGTGCTGTCGGCGACGGACTACCCGGCCCGCGAGGCGCACCTGTGCGACGCCTACGAGGCCGTCGCCTCACTGCAGAACGCGTCAGGACTCATCGCGCCGGTGGACCCGGGGCGTCGGAGCTACTACTCGCGCCCTTTCCTGGTCCTGCACGCCGACCGATTCGCGCAGGCACTCGCGCGCACCGTCACGGACCCGGACCTGTGCACGTTGCCGCTGGTGGGAAACGTCGACCAGTGGGCCGACAGTACCGACCTGCTCGACCAGCGCCGCGCGATCCGGGCCGCGACGCACGGCGTCGGGTGAACCGGGGCCCGCTACGGCGTCGGTGCCACGCGTACGACGCCTCCCGTCTCGAGGGCCGCCCAGATCGCCCCGTCGGGGCCCACGGTGATGCCGTGCGGTTCGGACGACGGGGTCGGAATGTCGTACTCGGAGATCTCGCCGCGGTCGGTGATGTGCCCCACGCGGTTGGCTCCCCACTCGGTGAACCAGCAGTCCCCGGCGGCGGCCGCGACGATGGCGTGCGGTTTGGCCGTGCGGTCGGGGAGCGGGAACTCCTCGATCTCGCCGTCGACCGAGATCCTGCCGATCTGTCCCGCCGCGATCTCGACGAACCACAGGGCGACGCCGTCACTGGTGATGCCCACCGGTGCGGCGCCCGGGGTGGGCAGCGGGTGAAGGGTGACATCGCCGTCGACGGTGATGCGGCCGATCGCGTTCGCCTGGTTCAGGGTGAACCAGAGGGCTCCGTCAGGGCCCGCGGTGATCGCCGAGGGGTAGGCGCCCTCGACGGGGAGCGGGAACTCGGTGACGTCTCCTTCGCCGCTGATGCGACCGACACGGTCGGCGTTGATCAGCGTGAACCACACCGCACCGTCCGGACCCGCGGTGATGCCGTAGGGTCCGCTGTCGGGCGTCGGCAGATCAAAGGCTTCCGCCGCTCCGTCGACGGTGATGCGGCCGATCCGGTGGTCCTGGTACCGGGTGAACCACAGCGCCCCGTCGGGTCCGGCGGCGATGACCGTAGGACGGCAGGTGGGCGAATCCAGGGGGTACTCCATGAGTTCGGAGTCGAGTGTCAGGCGCGCGACGCGGCCACTCTGAGCGAAGGTGAGCCACAGGGCTCCGTCAGGGCCGAGTGTGATGCCGTAGGGGCCGGCCTCCTTGCCCGCTATGGGGATCTCCGTGACGACCGGCACTTCCGAATGCTGCACTGCAACTCCTTGCGAGGACAGGGATCGCTCAACGAGGGGGTTGGCTCTCTGTCCTGACCATCACCGCCTGTCCGGGCCATCACCGCACCCTGCCTGCGCGTTGGCGGTAACGGCAACCGCTTTTCGCCCGCTCAACGGCTCCTGCTGGATCTCCCCGGTGGCCGGCTTGGCGGATCGCTCGCCGGGCAGCCAGCGGAGGGCGAACCAGAGCTCCATCCGGACGTCGAGGTCCTGAAGGTCGGCGTCGAGGAGTTCGGCTGCCTTGGCGATGCGTCGGCGCACGGTGTTGCGGTGGAGTTCCAGGGCGGCGGCGGTCCGGTCCCAGCTGCCGTGGTGGGCGAGCCAGGTGCGCAGGGTCTCCAGCAGAACGGCGGGGCCGGGCGCGGGTGCTTCGGTGAAGGGGGCGAAGCGGGCCTGTGCGAGTGCCGCGGCATCGCCCGGGCTGACCAGGGAGTGCATGGTCAGGTCCTGCGTGCGGTGCTGTGCCGAGGACGTACCGGTGGCAACCGCGTGGCGCAGCATGCGGCCCGCCTGCCGGTCGGCGATCGCGAGGTCGGCGGCGGCGACGGGTGAGCTGACGCCGAGGGTCCAGCCGAGGCGGGCGACCGGGGCGAGGTCCGGTAGCGGCGCCTGGGTGGTGACGGGGACGAGGGCGCGCAGGCTGATGCCGTCGAGGTCGAGGTAGGGGGTGGTCAGGGCGGTGCCGAGGGCGGCCAGTTGCACGGGGTCGCCGCCGGGGCGCGACGTTGCCCAGGGGGCCGGCCCGGTGAGGCGGCCGTGGACCACGACCCAGCTGTCCGCGGTCGGCGCGGTCGACGACAGGAGCGGGGCCACGTCCAGAGGGCTTTGACCGAGCATCAGGCGGACCAGGGCCGAGGCGCCTCGGCTGTCGGTGCCCAGGGCGTGCCGCGGAGTGGTGAGCAGGGACAGCAGGACGAGCGCGCTGCCGATCACGGAGCGGTGCACGGCGGTGGGCGCCGAGGTGGCTGAGACGCCGAGGACGAACGGGCCGTCGGCGTTCTCCGCGGGGAGGGTGTGCACGGTGAGGTGGAACTCGGCGTGATGCTCGGCCGCCGCTGTCGGCGGCTGCGGCCGCCCAGCGGTGGATCGGGTGCGCGCGTGGGCGGTGGTGCGTGCGACGAGTGCGCGCAGTTGGACCGCTGCGGACGCCTCCGGCCGGTTGCCGGCCGCGAGGAGTTCGTTGCCGAGCGGGTCCAGGAGGACGGCCCAGGCGCCGAGGCGTGCGGCGAGCTGGTGCAGGACCGACTTCAGCGCGTCGGGGCGGGCCGCGGCCGTGGCGAGGGCGGCCTGAGCCTCGGAGATCTGGCGGAGTTCCTGATGCCGGGCCTCGGCCATGGCCGCGTGGGCGGCGTGGTTGACCGCTACGAACGGCGTCCCGGGCGGAATCCGCAGCAGGGGCAGCCCGTGCCGGTCACAGGCGGCGACCAGGGCGGGCGGAACCTCATCGTGAACGGGGGCGACACCGAAGCCGAGTGCCGCGATGCCCGCCTGGACGACGCGCCGTACGTAGGCGTCGATGCCGTCGGCCGTCTCCGGGAGACGGACGCCGGCGATGAGCAGGAGTTCCCCGCCGAGCAGGTAGGGAGCCGGGTCTTCCAGCTCCGTGGTGCCGATCGTGCCGACGAGACGGTCCTCCCCGGGCCCCGCGACCTGTCGCAGGCCCAGGTCGGCGTCGGCGAGCAGGGTGCTCAGGGAGACGGTGGGCGCACCCGGCGCGGACGGGACAGCGCTGGTCGGGTTGGTCGGTGGAGGGGTGGGGCTGGGGCTGGGGCTGGTCGGCGGCATGAGCGGTTCCTCGGATCGACGTGTCCCACCGGCGGGATGATTCATCTCCTGGCGGTCAGGATATGAGACAGATCCGCCACTGTGACGTCAGGACCCGTCGGCCTACGGTTGCCGAACACCCAACGGGCACCGGGCATACGTCTTCCGCACCGGCACCACCCTCCTTACCGTGGCCGAGCCCGCCCGTCGCCCCCGAGTAGCAAGCCGCCGCCTCACCCGGCCCTGCGTGCAGCCGCTCCCCTCATGAGTCACACGAACACAAGGACCGGAGAACGTCATGGGCGTCGACTACGTAGTGATCATCGGATATCTGCTGGGCATCGCCGCCGTCGGCTGGTGGGGCAAGAGACGCGCCCGTTCAACCAGCGACTTCCTCGTCGCCGGACGGCGTCTGGGCCCGGCCATGTACACCGGCACCATGGCCGCCGTGGTCATCGGCGGCGCGTCCACGATCGGTGGTGTGCGCCTCGGCTACACCTACGGCCTGTCCGGCGCCTGGATGGTCTTCGCCATCGGCTTCGGACTGCTGGCCTTGAGCATCGGCTTCTCCGCGCGCATCGCCCGTCTGCGGGTCTACACCGTCGCCGACATGCTGTGCCTTCGCTACGGCGACTCGGCGAGCGTCATCTCCGGTCTGGTGATGTGGGTCTACACCCTGATGCTCGCCGTCACGTCCACCATCGCCTACGCCACCGTCTTCGACGTTCTCTTCGACGTGCCCCGCTGGGCCGCCGTGGTCATCGGGGGCACGATCGTGGTCGGCTACTCCGCCCTCGGCGGCATGTGGTCGATCACCCTCACCGACATGGTGCAGTTCGTGGTCAAGAGCATCGGCGTTCTCGTGGTGCTGCTTCCGGTCGCGGTCATCAAGGCGGGTGGCTTCACCCAGCTCTCCGCCCAACTACCCGACAGCTACCTCTCGTTCGGCTCGATGGGCGGGGAGAGCATCCTCACCTACGTGCTGATCTACACGTTCGGCATGCTGATCGGCCAGGACATCTGGCAGCGCGTCTTCACCGCCCGCAGCGACAAGGTCGCTTCCTGGGGCGGCACCGTCGCGGGCCTGTACTGCCTGCTCTACGCGCTGGCCGGTGCCGTGATCGGTATGGCCACCAAGATCCTCCACCCCGGCCTGGCCGACCCCGACAGCGCCTTCGCGACCATCGTCAGGAGTACCCTGCCGACCGGTGTCAAAGGCCTGGTGCTGGCCGCCGCCCTGTCCGCCATGATGTCCACCGCAAGCGGCGCCCTGATCGCCTCCGCCACCGTGGCCAACAACGACCTCTGGCACCGGCTGCGTGCCCTCGGCGGACGCGCCGACCGCCGGCGGACCGGCCAGCACCACGACGAGGTCGCGTACCACGACCAGGTCGCCGATCACGACGAGGTGGCCTCCAACCGGCTCGCCATCATCATCCTCGGCATGGTGTCCATCGCTCTGGCCTGCCTGCTCGACGATGTCCTCGCAGCGCTCACCGTGGCCTACAACCTGCTGGTCGGAGGCCTGCTGGTGCCCATCCTCGGGGGCCTGGTCTGGAAGCGCGGCAACCTCCCCGGGGCGCTCGCGGCCATGACCGCCGGCAGCATCACCGTCATCGCCCTCATGGCCGCCGAGGGCATGCTCGCCAACGAACCCATCTACTACGGCCTGGCCGCCAGCCTGGTGGCCTACATCGTGGTCAGCCTCACCACCCGGCCCACCGATGCGCGCGTCCTCGCACAGTGGCGTCGCCGCCTCGCCGGGCAGGCCACCGATCCCGACACCGGTCCGGCCACTCAGCCCCAGCCGGCAGCCACCTCCCTCTGACACACCGACAGGAGCCCAGTTCCATGGCCACCAGCGGCACGACCGCCGAAACCGCCGCAGCCCGCACCGCCGCAACCCCCACCGCCGCACCGGCCACGCCCGTCCCGGCCGGACAACGGCACCACAGCGACGAAGAGCAACGCCTGCGGCGCGAACTGGCCGCCGTCTACCGGCTCGTGGCGCACTTCCGCATGACCGACCTGATCTTCACCCACATCTCGCTGCGGCTGCCCGGCCCCGGCCACCACTTCCTCATCAACCCCTACGGGCTGCTGTTCGAGGAGATCACCGCCTCGAACCTCGTCAAGATCGACCTCGACGGCAACCCCGTCGAGCCGACCCCGTACCCGGTCAATCCCGCCGGGTTCGTCATCCACAGCGCGATCCACGCCGCGCGGTCCGACGCCCACTGCGTGCTGCACACCCACACCAAGGCCGGCTGCGCCGTCGCCGCCCAGCGGGCCGGGCTGCTGCCGGTCAACCAGATGTCCATGGAGTTCCACGACCGAGTCGGCTACCACGACTACGAGGGCGTGGCCCTCAACCTCGACGAGCAGCGGCGCCTTGTCGCCGACATCGGTGACCACCCGGCGCTGATCCTGCGCAACCACGGCCTCCTCACCGTCGGTGAGACGGCCGCCCAGGCCTTCTTGCGCATGTACTACCTGGAGAAGGCCTGCGAGATCCAGGTCACCGCCCAGGCCGGCGGCGTCCCGCTGAAGCTGCCGCCCGCCGAGGTGTGCGAGCGCACCGGGCGCCAACTGCGCGGTGAGGAACACGGCTCCGACCTTCAGGACGACCATGCGTACGACCTGGCCTGGCAGGCCCTGCTCCGGCTGGTGAAACGCGTCGCCCCCGACTACGCGGACTGATCACCTCCGTGTGCCGCGGGCCCCGACGCCGCCGGCTTGCGGGCCAGTTCGTAGGCGAAGGAGACCGTTTCGGTGAGGCGGTCGCCCACGGTGTGGTGGCCGAGTTCGGCGGCGAGGTCGGCGTCGAACTCGGCGGCGTGGTCCGCGAGCACCGCGGGCGGCAGAAAGGAGGTCGACCGGATGTGCCCGGCGAGTTCGCGGATCGTCCAATGGTGCTCGACGGAGAACTCGTGGCGTCCGGCGGCAGCGAACCCGGCACGCGACAACACGTCACCGTCGGGGGTCCTGTGCCGTGACTGCTCCCAGCCGGCCGGAACGCGACCGGACGCGCCGAGAGCGTCCCGCCACTTGCTCAGCACGCCGTCGAGCGCCCGCTGCCAGTCGCGGGGGCCTGTCCACGGGGAGGTCGACCAGCACAGCGCGAGGCAGCGCCTGGCTCGAGCCAGGCCTGGGCGCGCTCGGCGACCACGGCGCGTCGCAGCCGGCGGAAGGCGTTGCCGATGACGATCAGCTCGAAGCCGGCCGGCCCGGCATGCAAGTCCTCGGCACCGGCGGTGACCGTCCGGATGTGGGCCGCGCCCGCGGCGCTCGCCCTGGCCCGGACCTTCTCGGTCATGCCGGGTTCGGCGTCAACGGCCCATACGTCCGCGAACCGGCCGCTCAGCGGAAAGGCGAGCTGACCGGTGCCGCAGGCCAGGTCGAGCAGGCGGCCGCGCCCCGAGGGTGCTGCCCGGCGCGCGAGATCGGCGATCATCGCGTCCGGGTAGGGCAGCCGGAACCGGTCGTAGTAGTCGGCAGTGCCCTGGTACAGGCCGGGCTCGAATGTCACCTCGCTGACCATGCCATCACCCCGGCACAGGACGGCCCGCGGCGCGGCTCCGTCGTACGGCGGCCGAAACCCCCTACAGAAGCACGGAGTTCACGGCCACGCAGAGGCCGCAGCCCAGCAAACCGCCGAAGAGCATGCCGATGCCGGTGACGGCCATCCCGCGTCGCACCGGGCGGGTGCGGGAGCCGAAGGCCTGGCTCAGCATGAGCGCCGCCACACCGAACATCGCCACAGCTATGCACCAGGCTCGCGCACCCTCGACGTAGAACGACGCCGCGGTGCCGGGCTTGAACCACGTCGGGCTGAACGCCATCGCCTGAACCTTCTCGCCCTTGCCGTGGTCCGCGCCGGGCTCGAAGTCCTCCACGTCGTAGCGCAGTCGGCCGTCGTCGGAGCGGAAGGTGCCCGAACACTCCACGTCGCGCCGGCCGTCGTCCTTGCCGCACCGGGCGATGGTGATCGTCCCGGGCGTGCCGTCGGCCACCTTCGCCGGGCCGTCCTCATAGCCCACGGCGACGAGGATCAGGCCGAGAAGCAGAACCAGGACACCCAGCACTCCGGCTCCCACGCGGCTGCCGACGCCCCGCCGGGTACCGGTCAGGTGCGCACCCGCTCCGCCGCCCCGCCCGGTCCCGTCCGATCCGGTCTTCCGCGGATACCCTCCGTCACGCACGTCCGTCTTCACCGCAGGCCCTCCCCCGTGTCCCCTGCTCATGCCCGGCTGACTGCCGGCGATCTTGCCCAGGCCGGTTGGAGCAGGTCAAATCCACGGGAGCCCTGGTGTCCGGCCCGGACTCTCCGTCCCGGCAGACCACCACTCCACCGAACCGGCAACGCGAACCGGTCTACTCAGCCGTGCCGTTGGGACGTACGTTGTGCGCTGAACCATCCATGCCCCGGCTGACAACGGACGGTACCCATGGGCGACGCTGCGACCACTCCCCCACCAGCGGCACATCAGAGGATCGACACCTCGGTGCCGCACTCGGCCCGGATCTGGAACTACTGGCTGGGCGGGAAGGACAACTACCCCGTCGACCGTGAAGCCGGGGACGCGTACACCGCCGTCTTCCCGGGCATCGTGACCATCGCCCGCGGCAGCCGCGCCTTCCTGCGCCGCAACATCACCTATCTGGTCGCCGAGGCAGGCATACGGCAGTTCCTGGACATCGGGACCGGGCTGCCCACCGTGGACAACACCCACGAGGTCGCCCAACGGCTCGCCCCGGAGAGCAGAATCGTCTACGCCGACAAGGACCCGATGGTCCTCGCGCACGCCCGTACCCTGCTCCGTTCGACGCCCGAGGGCGCGACCTCCTACATCGACGCCGACCTGCTGGACCCCGAGCGCATCCTGGCGGCCGCCGCGGGAACGCTGGACCTCACCCGGCCCACCGCTCTCATCCTCAGCAACATCCTCGGTCACATCGCCGACCACGATCAGGCCCGCTCGGTCGTCGCCCACCTGATGGACGCGCTGCCGTCCGGCAGCCACCTCTCCGTCAACGACGGTTCGCGGGGCACCGACCCGGCCTTCGAGCAGGCCCAGGACGCCTACAACGCGTCCGGCGCCGTCCCGTACATCCTGCGCACCGTCGACCAGATCACCGCCTTCTTCGACGGCCTGCACCTCATCGACCCCGGGGTCGTATCGGTCTCCCTGTGGCGCCCGGAGCCCGCCTCCCCCGCTCCGGAACCCGTCGGCGAGCACGGCGGCCTCGCCCGCAAGCCATGACCTCCCTCCGGAGTGGATACTGACCGCCCATACAGGTACCGATCAGGAGCACGCCCAGTGACCAGCGACAAGCGCACAGGACCGCCCCATTTCGGAAGCGAACGCGACACGCTGCGGGCTTTCCTCGACTACCATCGCGCGACCCTCGCCATGAAGTGCGAAGGGCTGACCGACGAGGAACTGCGGCTGCGGTCGATGCCGCCGTCCACGCTGTCGCTGCTCGGGCTGGTACGGCACATGGCGGAGGTGGAACGCGCCTGGTTCCGCCGCGTGTTCGAGGACAACGAGGCGCCCATGGTCTGGTCCGACGAGATCGACTTCCAGGCGGCGTACGACGCGAGCGCGTCGACCAGGGCCGAGGCGTTCGCGGCCTGGGAGGCGGAGGTGGCGAACTCGCGCCGTATCGAGCGGGAGGCCGAGTCCCTGGACCTGGCCGGGTACCAGCCGAGGTGGGGCGAGGAGGTGTCGCTGCGGATGGTCATGGTGCACGTGCTCCTGGAGTACGGCCGCCACAACGGGCACGCGGACTTCCTGCGGGAAGGCGTCGACGGGACCGTGGGCGCCTGAGCCCGTTGGGCCACCGCCGGGGTGGTCCAGGCCGTCTTCGGGCTAACCGGCGGAACGTGGCCGTGTCACCGTGCGTCTGCGGGGTGTCCCGGTTCGCCTGCCGTCAGGTCGCGTTGCAGCAGCAGCGTGTCGATCCACCGTCCGTGCTTGCGGCCGACGCCGGTGAGGCGGCCGGCGTCGGTGAATCCGTAACGGCGGTGCAGTGCTGCCGAGGCCTCGGTGCCCGTGTCGGCGACGACCGCGATCATCTGCCGCGCTCCGGCCCGGGCCGCCCCGGCGATCACCTCACGCAACAGGGCGCCGCCGAGGCCTTGGCCCGTGACGTTCGGGGCGAGGTAGATCGTGTCCTCCACCGTGTGGCGGTAGGCGGGCTTGGGCCGCCAGGGGGCCGCGTACGCGAAACCGGCCACCTCCCCGTCGAGGTCGACGACGAGGAACGGCAGGCCGCGGTCGGTGAGGTCGGCCAGCCGGCGCTCCCAGTCGGCGACACCCGGCGGGGTCGTCTCGAAGGTGGCGACGCTGTGCAGGACGTAGTGCGCGTAGATGCCGGTCACCGCCTTGAGGTCCCGTGGAGTCGCCGGGCGGATCGTCACCTCGGAATCTGCCACAGCCGGCTCTTTTCTCTATAGGAAAAATGATCGCTATTATAGTGTAATGCTCGATCTGTTGGCGCTGGGTAGGCGCATCCAAGGGCTGCGGCACGACCGGGGCCTGACCCTCCAGCAACTCGCGGACGCGGCCGACGTGAGCGTCAGCATGCTGTCCTCGGTCGAGCGTGGGCAGAAGGCCCCGACGATCACCGTCCTCGCCCGCATCGCCGAAGGGCTGGGCGTTCCTCTTCCCGAGCTCGTCGCCGAGTTCACGGACAGCCGCGCCGTCGTGCGACGAGCGGCCGACCAGGACACGGTCGACGAGCCCGGCGGATGGCGACGGACGATCCTGTCCCCGGTCGTCCCCGGGGTGAACTTCGAGTGGATCCGCACCACTCTGCCGTCCGGCTGCGACGCCGGTGTGTTCCCCGCCCACGCCCCGGGCTCCCACGAGTTCATCGCCGTGCAGTCCGGCACGCTCCGGCTGACCCTCGGGAACGAAGTACTCGATCTCGACGCGGGCGACTCCGCCTACTTCGCCGCCGACGTCACACACGGATATGCCAACCCCGGCCCGGCGCCGTGCACTTACCATGTTGCCGCCCTTGTCATGCGCCCCCGCTCCGCGCAACAGCACCGCCCGGCGCCGTGACTCAGCCTGTTGTCGAGGTCACTACATGGAGGTCCTGGTGGACGTCACGCTGCGAGAAGTGAGGGACGGCGACCTGGCGGTCTTCTACGCCCAGATGAAGGATCCAGAGGGGGTGCGGATGGCGGCGTTCACCGCGAAGGATCCCTCGGACCGTGCCGCGTTCGACGCACACTGGGCCCGGGTCCGCCGCGATCCGGGGAACGTGACGCGCACCGTCGTCGGCGGGGGCGGGGAGGTCGTCGGCCACGCCGCGGTCTACGGACCGCCGGAGGAGCGCGAGGTCACGTACTGGATCGGGCGTGAGTACTGGGGCCGTGGTGCCGCGACGGCCGCGCTGCGGGAGCTGCTCGCCGTCGTGCCGGACCGTCCGCTGCACGCCCGCGCTGCCGCGGACAACGGCGGCTCCCTCCGCGTCCTGCAGAAGTGCGGATTCGTCGTGGTCGGCAACGACCGAGGCTTCGCGAACGCGCGCGGCGAGGAGATCGACGAGGTGGTCCTCACCCTGACCGGCTGACGAGCTCGTGGTGGGCGGGACGGTCGGCCCACTAGAGTGAGCGGTCCATGCCAGATGGGTCCGGCCGGGGCCGTTCAGGCCGGAACCGGTGGAGGAGATGCGGTGACCCTGCGCGAGGACGATCCGCGGTCGGTCGGCGGATACCGGATCGAATCGCGGATCGGGACCGGCGGCATGGGCGTCGTCTACCTGGGCAGGTCGGTCTCAGGGCGGGCCGTCGCCGTCAAGATCGTGCATGCGAAGTACGCGGACAACGCCGAGTTCCGGGCCAGGTTCCGCCAGGAGATCGCGGCCGCGCGGCGGGTCAGCGGAGCGTTCACGGCACCGGTCGTGGACGCCGACCCGGAGGCGGAACGGCCCTGGATGGCCACCGCGTTCGTCCCGGGTCGCACCCTCGCCGAGCGGGTCGCCGAATCCGGTCCGCTGGACTGGCCCGCGCTGCGCCGCCTCGGCACCGAACTCGCCGAGGCACTGCGCGAGATCCACCGCGCGGAGGTCGTGCACCGGGATCTCAAGCCCAGCAACGTGCTGCTGGAGGAGGGGGACAACGACGGGGCGGTACGCGTCATCGACTTCGGCATCTCCCGTGCGGCCAGCAGTGAGGTCCGTACCCAGACCGGCATGGTGATGGGCTCGCCGCCGTTCATGGCCCCGGAGCAGTTCGTCAGTCCGCGTGAGGTCGGACCCGCCGTCGATGTCTTCTCACTGGGCGCGGTGCTCGTGTACGCGGCCACCGGGCGCAGCCCCTTCGAGGCGGACAACGCCTACCTCGCCGCCTACAACACCGTGCACAACACACCCGAGCTGGGCGAACTGCCTGAACAATTGCGCTCGTTGGTGTCAGCCTGTCTGACGAAGGAGCCCGCGGGCCGGCCGACGTCGGGCGAGGTGCTGGACGCGCTGGCCGAGCTCCCGGAGGAACCGTCCCAGAAGCGGCCCGGTGAGGAGCCGTCCCCGCTTCCGGTGACCGTCCTGTCGGGAACGGAGACGCTGCCGCCCGCGACGGCCCGCGGCACCGGAGAGACGAGGAAGGGCGGGCCGGACGGGCAGGACGGCAGGAGCGGGCGGAGGCGGCGCGGGAAGATGCTGTGGACCGCTGTCGTCGGCGCGGTCCTCCTCGGGATGGCGGGAACGGCTTCGGTGACCCTGCTGGCCGACAGCCCTGCGGGCACAGTGGGCGAGGCCGGACAGGACGACCCGCGGGCGGCGGCCCGTGGCCCGGTACCACCGGGCTGGAAGCCGTGGCACAACGCCCTGGAGCCGGCCAAGGACGACCCGTTCGCCACGGAGCTGTCGTGCACCGCTGACGCACTCGGGGTCTTCTGCTCGTCCCCACAGGTCGCGCTGATGCGCCTGAGCCCGGCGACGGGCCGTGTGGACTGGACGAAGCCCATGAGCGAGAAGAAGGTCAGTGGCTTCTCGCTGCGCGAGCCGGTCGTCCACGACGGCGTGGTGTACGTCAACAGCGCCGACCGGTCGGAGGGGGTGGACGCCTTCGACGGCAGGACCGGGAAGCGGCTGTGGCATCGGGACGGTCCACTGGGCGAGTTCGCGTACATGGGCGGCGTACTGCTCGTACGGCTGGATCAGCTGGGGCCTTCCGACACCGCGCGCTATGCCGCGTACGAGCCGCGCACGGGTGAGGAGTTGTGGCGACGCGAGCTGACCTCCACCTCACCGAGCCCATTCCACGGGGGAGCCGAGGGAACGCTCTACGCCGATCTGCGCGGGGGCTCCGGCGGAATCGCCCGCGTCGACGCGCGTACCGGACGGACGGTGGCCACGGTCAAGCCGCCCAAGGGTGATCTGTGGCTGGCCACGGTCCACGACGGCACGGCGTACTACGCGCGCTGGGAGGACAACTCCGGTGTCTCCGCGGCGTTCTTCATCCAGGATCTCGACAGTGGGCAGACCCGCCGTGTCGACTTCCCGTGGAACGTCGAGCCGGAGGGGCCGCCGCTGGTGCACGGCGACGTCATGTACCTCTTCGACTACGGCAACGAGACTCTTCTGGCCCTCGACCTGAAGCGCGGGAAGCCGTTGTGGACGAGCTCGCGCGATCTGCGCGTCTTCAGTGAACCGGCCATCCACGACGGCCGGTTGTACGTCAACATGCCGGACACCAGCATCCTCGCTCTCGACCCGCGCACCGGCAAGGAGATCGGGCGCACCGCCCCGTCCTTCGACACGGAGGGACGCTCCTTCGAGGAGCTGACACCGAGCCCGACACCACCGCTGCTGGTGGGCGGGGTGCTGTACGGGATCAGTGGGCCGGGGGTCTTCTCGGTGGCCGACGTTTCCTCCACCTAGGGCACCTAGGGACCTCACGTGGCCTCAGGCAACGCTTCCTTCGGCGTGTGGACGAGTGTTCTCAGCATGCCGAGCCCGGCTGCGACGGCGGCGAGGTGGAGTGCTGCGGCCATGGTGGGGTTCTCCGGTGGGATGACGTCGCTCGGATGTGCCGACGCCACCAGCACGGTCACGGCCAGTTTCCAGCCGCTCCACGCGAACAGCGAGCCTGATCCGAGCCAGCCGAGCGCCGGCAGGAGGCGACGCGGCCGGGCGGAACGCTTGCGGACGAGTGTCCAGAGGGCAGCCGAACCGGCGAGTGCCCACAGTGCGCCCAGGGCGCTCAGCAGGTACCAGTTCGTGTCCCGCTCGGCCGGGTGCGTGATGCCCACGGTGCCACCGAGCGCCCAGTACAGCCAGCCGAGACCGACGGCGGCCGCGGTGCCGGCCGAGCCACGGGCGAGGGCACCGTGCCCCTGCCCCACCCGTCGCGTGAGCGCCTCCGGCCAGCGACGCAGGAGGTAGGCGGGCAGCGCCAGGGAAAGCCCCAGCCCCATCCCCACGAAGCCGAACTGCACCAGCGCGGCCTCCCAGCCGGGCATGGCGTCGCCCCCGCCGCTGTCACCGCCGCCCGGGCCGCCACGCGCGGCGTCCAGCATCGAGCTGAGCACCGCGTACGGCAGGACCGACACCAGGAACCCGGACCCGGTCCAGGCGCAGAAGGCCACCAGCCGCCCCGGCATCCGCATTCCCCAGGGCCGCACCAGGGCGAGCGACAAGGCGATACCGATCGCCGCCATGCCGATCGTCACGGTGTTGAGGACCACCCAACCGGCGAGGTCGAAGCCCTCACCGATCGGTGCCACGCCCAGGGTCGAGCCGACCACCCATGACATCTTGATCAACAGGTAGGGCAGGAGGGCCAGAGCGGCCCCGTACGCGCCCCACCGTCCGGTCCGGTCCCACCGTCCCACTCCACTCATCCCCCGCTCCGTCCCTCGGCAGAAGACCAGGCTGAAACATCTCCCGCCGTCGGGAAGCCACCGTTGGGAGCATCCGCCTCCGCCGCCCGACGGAGGTCGCGCTCGTCCTCCGGGCCGAGCGGAGCCGTCGGGCCGGTTCCACGCATGCGGTGACCCAATTCACACGCCGTCGAGCAGGCCCGCGAGACTGAGCGCGTGGGGTGCGGCCCACCCCGTCCCGGCAGTCGGCCCTGAAGGAGGCCCCCTTGACCGAGAACATGCGCTTCGGTGTCTACCTGCCACCGTTCGGCCCGTTCGGCGATCCCAACGTCCTGGTGGAACTGGCCGTACGGGCGGAGGCAGCCGGATGGGACGGTGTGTTCCTGTGGGACCACGTGCTCTCCGACGCGATGCCGATCGCCGACCCCTGGACCACCTTGGCCGCGATCGCTCACGCCACCGACGATCTGCTGCTCGGCCCGATGGTCACACCGCCGGCCCGGCGCCGACCCTGGATGGTGGCCCGGCACGCGTCCACCGTCAGCAGGCTCTCCCGGGGACGGCTCGTCATCGGTACCGGAGTGGGCGTCGACGAGTCCGGTGACTTCAGCAGCTTCGGAGAACCCGCCGATCTCACGACCCGTTCGGCGATGCTCACCGAGGGGCTCCAGGTGATGCGTGCGATGTGGGCCGGCGAGGCACTGGAGCACAGCGGAACGCACTATCAGGTGAACATCGCTGCCACCGAGCCGGAGCCGCACCGCATTCCCGTCTGGATGGCCGGCTCGACCAACCACCCGCGAGTGATCCGGCGTGCGGTCGGCTGCGACGGGTTCTTTCCCAACCCGGCGGACCACGAACTCTCCCCCGAGGAAGTCGCCGGCATCCGCGAGGAGTTGCGCCGAGCCGGTCTGCCCACCGCCCGGCCGTTCGACATCGCCGTACGCGGCAACGCCAGTCCCGCGTGGGAGGAGGACAAGGACGTGGACCTCAAGGAACTCGCCGAGGCCGGCGCGACCTGGTGGCTGGAGTCGCTGATCCACTTCGACCCGCTGGAACTGTCGATGACCGTCGTCGATGCCGGACCACCTCGCGTCTGAGCTACGGGCCGCCGACAGCGGCATCGACAGCGACAGCGACAGCGACAGCGACAGGGCGAGGCTTCGAGCACTGCTGCGAGGTACGAGCCGCTCCTCGTCCACGGGCAGCCGTACGGCAGGATGGGTCCATGAGCGTCGTCAAGATCAACGTACTGACCGTCCCAGCCGAACAGCGGGAGACCCTGGAGAAGCGCTTCGCGTCCCGTGCCCACGCCGTGGAGGGCTCCGACGGGTTCGAGTGGTTCGAGCTCCTCCGTCCCGTCGAGGGCACCGACACCTACCTCGTCTACACGCGCTGGCGTGACGAGGAATCCTTCCAGGCCTGGATGGAGGGTCCCATGAAGGCGGCCCACCAGGGCGGGGACGCGGAGGGCGGCGGCGAGCGGCCCAGGCCGGCGGCGAGCGGGTCCACTCTGTGGTCCTTCGAAGTGGTGCAGCAGGCGGGCCCGGCCGGCGCGTAGGCAGGTCGTTGCGGGCCCTCTTTCGGGTCCGTGGGGACGGGCAGCGGGGCAGGTCTGCTCCTGCCCGTCCCCACAAAGCCGCCCGCCGGCTCAGCCGGTCCGGTGGAAACGCACCTCTGGGTACTGGGACGACGGCCCGTCCAGCAGGGGCCGGTCGACGCCTTTGAGGTGGAGGTCGAAGAAGGCCGTCACATAGCGGCGGGTGATCTTCTGCGACCGGTCGCCCGACAGGGGCTCCTCCGGTGGCAGGAGCCCCAACTGGTCGGCGAGCACGGGTATATCGGTGAACGTGAAGTGCCCCGAACCGGCCACCTTCAGCCAGCGCTTCCACCCGTCGAGGTTCGGCCAGTCCTGTGCCCAGGCGGTGTCCTCGCTCTCTGTGCCGAGCACCATGAACGGCCGGCCCCCGATGCCGCCCGCCGGCACCGGGTCGAAGAAGCGGCCGTCCAGGTTGACCCCGGCACGCACACGCCTGTCGCCCACCATGGTGGACGCGGCGGAGGCACCGCCGATGGAGTGACCCGCCATGCCGATCCTCGCGGGGTCGATCATGCCGGCGTGCCGCCAGGCCGGGGAACGGGCGGTCAGCCGGTCGAGCACGAAAGAGACGTCCTGGGCCCGGCCGCGAGGGACGGCCTCGTACCCGGCTTCGGCGACCTTGTCACAGGCGACGCAGGTGAGGAGACGGTTGCCCGGGAACGTCGTGCCCACCGACTCGTAGGCGTGGTCGACGGCGGCGACCACGTAGCCTCGACTTGCCAGTTCCTCGGCGAGCAGCGTGAGGGTCGCACGGTTCACGCTGAATCCCGGTGACAGTACGACCAGGGGGAACTTCCCGCGTGCGGGTGTGGCCCCGGGACGGGCGTGGGTGCGGGTGCCGCTGAGCGTCTCGGCGGGCACCACCTCGGCCAGGTCCCGGTCCACCAGGAAGGCGCGGGCCTCGTCGGTGGTCATGTACGGTGCCGTCCTGCCGTGGCCCGAGCGAGCCGGGTAGTACAGCGAGACCATCAGCTCGCGCGCCCCGGCCTCCGGTACCCACGGGTCGGGGCGGCCGGCGTCGACCAGGTGCAGGGTGTCGCGGCCGACCGCGAGCGGGCCTGTGGGACGCGGCAGTTCGAGGTGGACGCGATCTCTCTCAGCGGCGACCGACACGTCAGCCGGTGCCGATTCCGGTGCGGGTGCTGGGTGGGCCGTCCCCGCCCCAAGGAGGGCGAGGGACAGACCGAGTAACGCGGCGGTGGCGCCGCGGGGCAGACGATTCATGCAGGTGAGGCTAGGCAACAGCGACCCCCGCACACGTCCTGCCGCGAGCTGATCCGTGATCAGTCCACGGACTGACTCGGGGGCCTGGCGTCATGCGAGGGGCTGAGGGGTGCGCCCCCGAACTGGATCTCGTTTCCGTCGGGGTCGAAGTACGTCGCCTTACGCACGCCGTTCGCATAGGTCTCCCGCTTCGTGGGCTCCAGCCCGCGATTGGCCACCTGGGCGACGAGCTCTTCGAGGCCGTCGACGAAGACCGTGTGCAGGGCGTGGCCCGCGTGCTCCGGTCGGTGTTCGATGAACACCGACCGGTGCTCCGCGAGTTCCCACACGGCTTCGGTATCGCTCGCGACGAACGTGGGTGGGGAGCCGAGCAGGAGCTCGTACCACGCCAGCGCGGCCGCGTAGTCGGCGACGGGAATGCCTGCGTACAGGTCGAGGGCCATGCCGCCATGCTAGATCCGGCGGACGACCACCGGGAGGAGTTCCTGACATACCGTCAGGCCGCAACCTGCGGGAATCCCGGGCTGGTTGTGCCGCACCGTCGGAGTGAGCAACGCCCGGTCAGTCGATGATCGCCGTGGCTTCCACCTCGACCAGGTGGTCGGGCACGTCCAGCGCCGCGACACCAAGCAGCGTGACCGGCGGCACCGGGGTGACCCCGAGTTTCGCGGCCGCCCGGGAGATCCCCTCCAGCAGCGCGGGCATCTTGTCCGGAGTCCAGTCGACGACATGGACGTTCAGCTTCGCCACGTCGTCGAAGGAACCACCGGCCTCGGCCAGGGCGGTGGCGATGTTGAGGTAGCACTGCTCGACCTGGGCGGCGAGGTCGCCTTCGCCGACGGTTGCCCCCTCGGCGTCCCAGGAGACCTGTCCGGCGACAAAGACCAGCTTCGACCCGGTCGCGATCGACACCTGCCGGTACACGTCGATCTTCGGGAGGCCGCTGGGGTTGACGAGAGTGATGGCCATGTTGTCCGCCTTCATGCCATAAGGGTGGAAAAGTCGATGGACCCGCTTCTGCGGGCACAGATTCCACGTGGTCTCTTGTGGTTACTCAGGAACCATAGGAGAGCGGTCGCCGACATGGAAGAACGCACTTTTCAGTGACTGAGGAACCTCATGGTGACCCAGCAGTTCAGCGGCTCGCCGAGGACAGGGACCTCAGGCGCACTGACGGGTGAAGCACGGGTGTCGTCACAGCGACGCCGAGGGTGCGCTAGGCTTGCTTTCGAGCCGGTCGCCAGAACTCCTGGTTCCTGGTCGTGCGTTGGTGGTCCAAGGAAAGACGTCCCGCTTCCTGCGGGGAGATGCAGGTGCAAGGCCTGCCCGGCGCTCCACACACGAGCACCCGTCCTGTCGTCCAGGGCGGGTGCTCGTGCGTTGTGTGCCGCGCTCAGCGGCTCCTGCGGTAGGTGAGCGCGAAGTCGCGCTCCCAGCCGGTCGAGCCCTCGTTCGACATCTCCCAGGTGCCGCGGATGGTGTTGCCGTCGTCGCTGACGTACCCGGTGAACCGCTGCCGGAACGCCAGGGGCGAGAAGTCCGGCGTCTCGCGCAGCAGCCGCCACACCCCGTCGGCGAGGGTCATCGCGTACACCCTGACGACTCCCCGCGCATCGAAGTAGTGCTGTGTGTACCGACCGGTCTCCGGATCGACCGCGACGATCGCCATGCTGTCCGGGGCCTCGGCCAGCGGGACCTCGGTGCGCTGGACCAGGAAACGTCCGTCCAGCGTCCACTCGAACACGCTGCGTGCGGCAGGCGCGGCCAGACCGGGGAAGTCGACCTCCACCGCCCACTCGCCGACCAGGACGTCCAGCCTCTCCAAGGCTTCGTCACGTGGCGCTCCATCCACGACGATCACCCCTTTCTCGTCTCGCCGCCGGTCATCGGTCGTCGGTCGTTGACGCTCGTCGAAGACAGGACGGCAGCGGAGCAGGAAACTCATCGGTCGGCGAAGCCGCGCAAAAAACGAGGGTCCGTCCCGCGTGACGCGGGGCGGACCCTCGTATCGGAGCGCCGGGCAGGCCTTGCACCTGCATCTCCCCGCAGGAAGCGGGACGTCTTTCCTTGGACCACCAACGCACGACCAGGCACCAGGAGTTCTGGCGACCGGCTCAAGATCCAGTCTACCGCACGCCCGGACCTCTCCCGGACCTCTCCGTGTCAGCACGGTCGGCAGCATTCTGATCGATTGATCGGTACGATGAACGCATCGCGCGCAACCGATCGCGAGACAGCAGGTACGACCGACGCGAATGACGTGAACGAGAGCGGTGGGGCCATGCGGGAGTCGGCGCAGAAGCGGCAGGGCCGGATCGCGGAGGTGGTGCGGGACCGTGGCGTCGCGCGCATCACCGATCTCGCCGACGAGCTCGGTGTCTCCGTCGTGACCGTGCGCCGGGACGTCGAGGAGATGGCCCGGCGCGGGGAGGTGCGCCGCGGGCACGGAGTGGCGCGTTCGCTTCGCCCTGTGCCCGAGGAGGTCGCCGCCGGGGGTGACGCCGTCGCCATGGTCGTTCCCGAGAGCAACACCTATCTCACCGAGGCCGTGCAGGGTGCGCGGGAGGCCGCGGAGAAGGCGGGCCTTCGGCTCGCGCTGCACATCGCCGCGGGTGACATGGGGGCGGAGCGCGAGGCGGTGCACCAGGCGCTGGACGCCGGCGCGCGCGGGCTGTTGCTGTCGCCGCACTGGCGCACGCGGGCCGAGGCGGAGGCGGACCACTCGTGGCTGGCCGACCTGGACGTTCCCACGGTGCTGGTGGAGCGGCGCCCCGCACGGACCGGCGGGATCTACTCGCTGGACAGTGTGCGCTCGGACCACGCGTACGGCGTGCACCTGGCGCTCGGTCACCTGGTCCGCCTCGGGCACCGGCGGATCGTGCTGGCCGCACGCGACGACAGCCCCACCGCGCGGGTCATCCGGGCCGAGTTCGCCGAGCAGACGGCCGCCCGGGGGCTCGCCGACGGGTGCCGCACGATCCTCAGCTCGCGCACCGCCGGGCCCGACCCGCGCGTCGCCGACCCACGGGCGGTCGAACTGGCCGAGGCCGTCGGGGAGAGCGGCGCCACGGCGGTGCTGATCCACAGCGACATGGACGCGCTGGTGCTGGTGCAGCGGCTGCAGGCGGCGGGCGTCGACGTACCGGGACGCTGCTCGGTGGTCGCGTACAACGACGTGGTCGCCGACATGGGGCCGGTCCCGCTGACGGCCGTCGCCCCGCCCAAGGCGGAGCTCGGCCGGGTCGGGGTCGACCTGCTGCTGCGCCGGCTCGACATGGCGCGTGGCGGAGTGCGGCCCGGTGCCACCCGCCACATCGAGCTGCTCCCCGACCTCGTGATCAGGGAGTCCACGGCCACGGCCCCGTCGGCGGTCTGAAGGCTGCCCCCATACACACGACTTCCCATACACACGACTTACTTCCGACCGCGGTCTGCTGCGCGGAACTCCGGCCTTCATGTTCGTTTGACCGTTTAAGTTTCTTCTGTTCGATCTCTTGACGCCTTTTTCGTTCTCCGCCGAGGATGCCCGTAACCCAGCAAGGATGCGGGAGGGGCTCATGCGAAGTACCCGCAGGGTCGGAGCGGCTCTGTTCACGATCCTCGCCGTCTTGATGACGGGCTGCTCGGCCTCGGGCAGCAGCACCAGCGCCGGGAGCGGCCCCGTCCGTCTCACGTTCTGGTCGGCGCTGCGCGGCACACAGGAGGTCGTCGACGAGTACAACCGGATCCAGGACAAGGTCCGGGTCGACTACCAGCAGGTCCCTTCGGGCCCCCAGGGCGGCTGGGCCAAACTCAGCAACGCCGCCCGCGCCGGGAACGCCCCCGACGTCGCCACCATGGAGTACCCCCAGCTGCCGGGCTACGCCATCGACGGCGTGCCACGCGACATCACCGACCTCCTGCCCGACTCGGTGCGCCGGAAGATCCTCCCCCAGGCGCTGGACCTCACCACCCTCGACGGGCGCACCTACTCCGTGCCGGTGGACATCGAGCCGATGATGTTCTTCTACCGCAAGGACGTGTTCACGAAGTACGACATCCCGGTGCCCAAGACATGGGCGGAGTTCGAGAGTTCGGCCCGCAAGCTGAAGAAGGCCCAGCCCCGCTCCCGTATCGCCAGCTTCTTCACCAACGGATCGCAGCACATGGCCGGGTTCGCCTGGCAGGCCGGCGGCCAGTGGTTCAGGACCTCCGGTGACACCTGGCGGATCTCCATGGCCGACGGCCCGACCCGCAAGGTCGCCGCATACTGGCAGCGCCTGGTGGACCAGGACCTGGTGCGTGTCGAGCCGGTGGACAGCCAGCAGTGGCGGGCCCATCTGCAGAGCGGCGAGACCGTCGGCTACATGGCGGGGGCCTGGGCCGCGGGCTCGCTGATGAACTCCACCCCCAGCGGCAAGGGCAAGTGGGCCATCGCGCCACTCCCCCAGTGGGACCCTGCCAAGCCGTCGCTGGGCACCCAGGGCGGGTCGACCTTCGCCGTCACCAAGGACAGCCAACACCCCAAGGAGGCGCTGGAGTTCATCACCTGGATGGTGACCAGCCCGGACGCCCTGCGCGCCAAGCTCTCCAGCGGTATCAGCAGCGCGTTCCCCGTGGTGCCCGCGCTGGTCCCCGTCGCCCGCAAGGAGATGGACACCAGCTACTACTCGGGCCAGGACATCTTCGGCCTCTTCCAGCAGTCCGCCCAGCTGATCTCCCCCAGGTGGCAGTGGGGGCCGCGCATGACCTCCACCATCACCTCCGTCGAGGACGGCTTCGCGAAGGCGGGAGCCGGCAGCGGCACCATCATCGGCGCGCTCCGCGAAGGGGAACGCCGGACGCTGCCGGACCTCAAGAGCCTCGGCCTGTCGGTCACTACCAACTGAGGTGCACCCGTGAGCACAGTGATCTCCCGAGGGAAACCGGGGAAGCGGACGGCCACCACGGCGCCGGCCGCGACCCCGGCCCGTCCCCGCAAAGCCGGACGGCGACAGCAGGTGATCGCCTGCGTCACGCTCATGGCCCCGTTCACGGCTCTGCTCGTCGCCGTGTTCCTCGTCCCCGTCGGCTACGCCATCGGCCTCAGCCTCTTCTCCGAGGACCACAAGGGCCTCGGCTTCGGCGGCGGCACCACCGTCTTCACCGGGCTGCGCAGCTACCTCGCCGTGCTGGACGACCCGAGCTTCGTGTCCGGGTTCGGTGTCATCGCCCTGTACTGCGTGATCTTCGTACCGGTCGTCGTGGTGGGCGCCCTCGCGCTCGCCCTGCTCCTCGACTCCGGGCTGATCCGGCTGCGGCGCACCGCGCAGATGATGCTGTACCTGCCGCACGCCGTGCCCGGCATCATCGCCGCCGTGATCTGGCTGTACCTCTACACGCCCGGCCTCAGCCCGGTCATCAAGCTCTTCGCCCAGGCCGACATCACCGTCGACTTCCTGGGACTGCACACCGTGCTCCCGTCAATCGTCAACATCGCCCTGTGGAGCGGCCTCGGCTACAACATGGTGATCTTCTACGCCGCGCTCCAGGCGCTGCCGCGCGAAGTGATCGAGGCGGCCCGGATCGACGGCGCCGGCGGCCTGCGCACCGCGCTGATGGTGAAGGTGCCCATCATCAAGGGCTCGGTCGTGATGGTGTGCATGTTCGCCCTGATCGGCGCGCTCCAGCTGTTCACCGAGCCGATGCTGATGAACCAGGCCACGCCGATGGTCAACTCCCGCTTCACCCCGAACATGTACATCTACGACGCGGCCTTCCGCCGCAACAACTACGGACTGGCCTCCGCGGCCTCCGTCATCCTCCTCGTCGTCACCTGCGCCCTGTCGTACGCCGTGACGCGATGGTCCGGCCGCAGGGAACGGAGCGCCAAGTGACCACCACGACTCCCACCGCGGCCGGCGGCAGCAGACTGACCAGCCGCGCCGTCGCCAACACCGTGGTCGGCCTCGCCGCCCTCTACACCCTGCTGCCGGCCATCTGGCTGCTGCTGGCCTCCACCAAGAACGCCGACGCGCTCTTCGGCAGCGACATCTTCTCCCTCGGGGACTTCTCCCTGTGGCGCAACCTCACCGACCTGTTCTCCATGGAGGAGGGCATCTACGGCCGGTGGTACGTCAACAGCCTGCTGTACGCGGTGGTCGGCGCCCTCGTCGGCTCGCTGATCAGCGTCGCCGCCGGGTACGCCTTCGACAAGTACGAGTTCCGGCACAAGGAGAAGTTCTTCGGGCTGGTCCTCACCGGCGTCATGGTCCCGCCGACCGTGCTGGCCCTCCCGCTCTACCTCGTGGCCTCCGGCATCGGACTGGTCAACACCTTCTGGGCGGTGTTCATCCCGGTGCTGTTCAACCCGTTCGGCGTGTACCTCGCCCGCCTGCTGAGCAGCGGCTACGTACCCAACGAGGTGCTGGAGGCGTCGAGGGTGGACGGCGCGGGCGAGTTGCAGACGTACATCCGCGTCAGCCTGCGCATGCTCGGCCCCGGATTCGTCACCGTCTTCCTGTTCCAGCTCACCGCCATCTGGAACAACTTCTTCCTTCCCATGGTGATGCTCTCCGACCAGCACCTGTATCCGCTCAGTCTCGGGCTCTACACCTGGAACAGCTCCGCCACCGTCTCACCCGAGTACTACCCGCTCGTCGTCATCGGCTCGCTGCTCGCCGTCGTGCCACTGATCGTCGCTTTCATCACGCTGCAGCGCTACTGGAAGTCCGGTCTCACCGCAGGGAGCGTCAAGTGACCCACCCCGACCACCAGTCCCGTCGTCGCCCGCGCGCCGTGCTCGCCATGGCGCACAGGACCGCGCAACAGGTCCTCGACACGGACGTACGGGCCCGGCTGGCCGCCCTCACCGACATCGACCCGCACCTCGTCCTGGACGATCTCACCACTCCCGCCGCGCACCGTGCGCTCGCCGACGCGGAGTTGCTCATCACCGGCTGGGGCTGCCCGCCCGTCGACACGGCCACCCTGGACGCCGCGCCCCGGCTGCGCGCGGTCGTGCACACCGCCGGGACCGTACGCCACCACATCACCCCCGCGTGCTGGGAGCGCGGCCTCGCGGTGTCCTCCGCCGCCGCGGCCAACGCCGTACCGGTCGCCGAGTACACCCTCGCCATGATCCTCCTCGCCAACAAGCGGGTCCTCGACACCGCCCGGCTGTACCGCCTCGAACGCCGCCGCATCGACTGGAACGAGCGCCACCCCGAAGCGGGCAACTACCGCAGAACCGTGGGCATCCTGAGCGCCTCGATCATCGGGCGCCGCGTCATCGACCTACTCCGCCCGCACGACCTGACCGTCCTGCTCCACGACCCCTACGTCACGGACACCGAAGCACGGGAACTCGGGGCGCGGCCCGTCTCCCTTCCGGAACTGTTCACGGCCAGTGACATCCTGAGCGTCCACACACCGCTGCTGCCCGAGACGCGTGGCCTGGTCAGCCGCGAGTTGCTGGCCCGGCTGCGTACCGGCGGCACCCTGATCAACACCGCGCGGGGTGCCGTCGTCGACCAGGGCGCCCTCACCGCCGAGGTGGTCTCCGGGCGGCTCAACGCGATCCTTGACGTCACCGAGCCGGAGGTGCTGCCCGTCGACTCACCGCTGTGGGAGTGCCCGAACGTCCTCGTCACCCCGCACATCGCCGGCTCGAAAGGTGGGGAACTGCGCCGTCTCGCCGACCTGGCACTGGCCGAGGTCGAGGCGTACGCCCTCGGCCGCCCCTTCGCCCACCCCGTCCGGCCCGAGCATCTGGCCCGCCTCGCCTGAGCCCACCCATCAGACCCACGTGAGCTGGAACGAACAGGAGACGTGGCCCCGCCCATGCCCGAACAGCACCTCCCCACGGCCCCCGAGGAAGACCGCACCCTCAGCCCGTACACCGGCTACGCCCGCGCCCACTGGGAAGCCACCGCCGACCGGCTGCTGGCCTCCGCCCTCCGCTACGCCACTCCTGGCCAGGCCCTGATCGACCTGCCCGGCCCGCCCTCGAAGTCGGGGGTGCGTTCCGATGGCCTGGAGGGGTTCGCGCGTACGTTCCTGCTCGCCGCGTTCCGCACCGCCGGAGCGTCGGGCAAGGACCCGTACGGCTTCCTGGAGCGCTACACCACCGGCCTCGCGCGGGGCACCCGAACGCCCGGCCGTGACGACGCCGAGTCCTGGCCTGAGATCGGCCACCACGGCATCCAGGGCCAGCCCATGGTGGAGTCCGCCTCCGTGGCGCTGGCCCTGCGGCTGACCGCGCCCTGGACCTGGAACACCCTTCCCGCCGCCGACCAGGACCGCGTCGAGCGGTGGCTGCGCGGCGCGCTGCGCCACACTCCGGCCCCCAACAACTGGTACCTCTTCCCGCTGACCGTCGCGGGCTTCCTGGAGTCCGCCGGGCGCGGCGACGCCGAGACCCGGGGCGCGATCGAGCGGGGGCTCGCCCTGCTGGAGGGCTGGTACCAGGGGCAGGGCTGGTACTCCGACGGCGACGGCCGGTCCTTCGACCACTACAACGGCTGGGCCCTGCACTTCTACCCGCTGCTCCACGCCCACCTCGCGGGAGACCAGGAGTTGCTCGACCGGCTCGGCCCGCGGCTGCGGGAGTTCCTGGACGGTTTCGCGCTGCTCTTCGACGCGAACGGCGCCCCCGTCCACCACGGGCGCTCCCTCACCTACCGTTTCGCCGCCGTGACCGCCGTGGCCCTCGGCGCCCTCACCAGCCGGACACCGCTCGCCCCCGGCACCACCCGCCGCGTCCTCAGCGGGGCGCTGCGCCACTTCCTCGACCGCGGTGCGCTGACCTCGGACGGCATTCTCGGCCTCGGCTGGTACGGCCCGCACGAGGCGACCCTGCAGCGCTACTCCGGGCCCGGCTCCCCGTACTGGGCCTCCAAGGGGTTCCTCGCCCTGCTGATCCCGCCCGAGGACCCGGTGTGGACGGCCACCGAGGAGAAAGCGCCCGCCGAGGGCCCCGACCGTGCGCTCGCACTCCCCGCTCCGGGGCTGCTCATCCAGACCACGGGCTCGGACGGCCTGGCGCGGCTGCACAACCACGGCAGCTACAAGCTCGCCTCCTGGGAACCGGAACGCGCCCCCGGCAACCCGCTCTACGCCCGTCTCGCGTACTCCACACGCACCGGCCCGACCAGCGCCGCGAACGCCCCCGACAACCACGTCGCGCTCCAGGCGCGCGGCGTGCGCAGCGCCCGTATCCGCATCCACCCCCTTGCCGCCGGGCCCGACTGGCTCGCCTCGTGGCACCGGCCGGTCTTCCCCGAGGGCGGTCCCGTCCTTCCGTCGGCCCGGATCGAGAGCCTCACGCTGGCCCGCGGCCGTGTCGAACTGCGCGTGCACCGCGCCGTCGGCGTGCCGACGGGAACGCCGGTCCACCAGAGCGGTTGGGCCGTCGCGCTCGCGCCGGGGGACGCCGCCGAGACCGAACAGGCGGCGGAGGCGGGGGCGGAGGTACGGATCGACGGGCCGGAGGTGACGAGCCAGCTCCTCGGTCTGTACGGCTGGGAGACGCAAGCCACGGTTCGTGCTCCGCAGGGCACGGCCTACGGCCCGTGGGCCCTCGTTCCCGAACTCACCGGAACGGTCGGCGCGGTCCCGGCCCGTACGGTGTTCGCCGCGCTGGCCTCGCTCACCGGCGAACCGGGCGCGGCCTCCCTCGCCGGGCAGGCGACCGCCGAGGTGAACGGTCTCGCCGTCGTTGTTCGCTGGGCCGACGGGGGCCGTACGGTCGTCGACTTCGGCACCGGCGTGCCCTCGGTCACCGAGGAGTCGGCGTGAGCGAGGTGGCACCGCGCCTGGGGCTGTGTTCCGTCACCCTGCGCCACCTCGACGTGGACGGTGTTCTCGCCGCCGCGGTCGAGGCGGGTCTGGAGTGCGTCGAGTGGGGCGCCGACATCCACGTACCGGCGGGAGACGAGGCCGTTGCCGCCCGGGTTCGCGCGGCCACCGAGGACGCGGGCCTGGCGGTCGCCTCGTACGGCTCGTACTACCGCGCCGGACAGACCGACCCCATCGAGTTCGACGGAGTCCTCCGCTCCGCCGTGTTGCTCGGGGCGCCCCGTATCCGGATCTGGGCGGGGGCGGCGGGTACGCAAGAGATGTCGCCCGAGGGGCGGGCGGCGGTCGTCGAGGACACCCGTCGTGCGGCCATGCTGGCGGCAGGCGCGGGCATCCAACTCGCCTACGAGTTCCACCGCAACACCCTGACCGACGGGGCCGACCGCACCCTCCGGCTGCTCGACGAGGTGGACCACCCGGGTGTCCGCACCTACTGGCAGCCGCCGCTCGACGTGCCGGACGCCGACGCCCTCTCCGGTCTCGAGACGGTGATCGACCGGGTCGCCGCGGTGCACGCCTTCGCCTGGTGGCCCGGGACCACCCGCCACCCGCTCGCCACCCGTGCCGACCTGTGGAGCGCGGTTCTCGCCCGGCTGCGCGCGCACGGCCGACCGCTGGACGTCCTCATGGAGTTCGTTCCCGAGAACGACGAGGGGGTTCTCGCCCGCGAGGCCCGGACTCTCCGGTCCCTGGCGATCTGAGGCCGCCGTCCCGGTCGCCGATGTGGTTTGCCGCCGTCCCTGGCCGCGGGTTCGTTGTGGCTGGTCGCGCCCCGCGGCGGAACCGCATATCGATACAGCCCCGCGCCCCTTGAAAGCACGGCCGCGCACCCGGCACCACGCCGCACCCGCGGACGCCAACGGGCCGAAGGGGGTGTGCCGGGAGGTGTCCGCCCGCGCACACCCACGGCCGGAGTCAGTCGGCGCGCGGCACGTCCCAGCGGGCCAAATCCCTCAGCCAGGCCTTCGCCGTGCTGTCGGACGGTGCGCGCCAGTCGCCGCGGGGCGACAGGGAGCCGCCGGCCAGCACCTTGGGCCCGTTCGGCATGGCCGAGCGCTTGAACTGCGCGAACGCGAAGAAGCGGCGGCAGAAGTACTCCAGCCAGTGCCAGATGGCGGGCAGGTCGTAGGCCACCCGCTCGGCCTCGGGGAACCCCGGCGGCCACGCGCCGGCGTCCTTGTCGTGCCAGGCGTGCCACGCGAGGAAGCCGATCTTCGACGGCCGCATGCCATAGCGCAGGACATGGAAGAGGGTGAAGTCGTGCAGCGCGTACGGGCCGATCTTGGACTCGGTGGACTGCAGCTCCTCCCCCGGTACGAGTTCCGGGCTGATCTCCGTGTCGAGGATCGCGGCCAGCGTCTCGTTGGTCTCCTCGTCGAACTGGCCGCTGCTGATGACCCACCGGATCAGGTGCTGGATGAGCGTCTTCGGTACGCCGGAGTTGACGTTGTAGTGGCTCATCTGGTCGCCGACGCCGTAGGTGCACCAGCCGAGCGCCAGTTCCGACAGGTCGCCGGTGCCGAGGACGATGCCGCCGCGCTGGTTGGCCAGCCGGAACAGGTAGTCCGTGCGGAGCCCGGCCTGTACGTTCTCGAAGGTCACGTCGTACTGGGGCTCACCGGACGAGAACGGGTGACCGATCTCCTTGAGCATGAGCCGGGCGGTCGGCGTGATGTCCAGTTCGGCCGGGGTGACGCCGAGTGCGCGCATCAGTTTGTGGGCGTTGCCCTTGGTGTGCTCACCGGTCGCGAAGCCGGGCAGCGTGAAGGCCAGGATGTCGCTGCGGGGACGGCCCGCGCGGTCCATGGCCCGGGCGGCGACGATCAGCGCGTGGGTGGAGTCGAGGCCACCGGACACTCCGATGACGACCTTTGGGCCGCCGATGGCCGCCAGCCGGTGCTGCAGACCGGCGACCTGGATGTTGTAGGCCTCGTAGCAGTCCTGGGCGAGGCGGGTGGGGTCGGCCGGCACGAAAGGGAACCGCTCGACCCGGCGGCGCAGCCCCAGGTCGGTCGTGGGCGGGTCGAGCCGGAACGGCACGTGGCGGAAGTCGCCGGTGCGTGCGGCGTGGGTGCGGCGGTTGTCGTCGAACGAGCCCATCCTCTGGCGCTCCTGGCGCAGCAGGTCGAGATCGATGTCGGCCACCGCGTACTGGTCGTCCTGAGGGAAGCGGTCGGTCTCGGCCAGCAGGGTGCCGTTCTCGTAGATCATGGTCTGGCCGTCCCAGGACAGGTCGGTGGTCGACTCGCCCAGTCCGGCCGCCGCGTAGACGTAGGCGGCGAGGCAGCGCGAGGACGCCGAGCGGCACAGCAGCTTCCGGTCCTCGGCCCGACCGACTGTGATCGGGCTGCCCGAGAGGTTGGCGAGGACGGTCGCTCCGGCCAGGGCCGCCTCGGCGCTCGGGGGCACCGGCACCCACATGTCCTCGCAGACCTCGGCGTGCAGCACCAGGCCGGGGACGTCCTCGGCCGCGAAGAGCAGGTCCGTGCCGAACGGCACGGTCGCGCCGCCGACGCGGATCGTCCCGCCGCGCTCGTCGTCGCCCGCGGCGATCTGCCGTTTCTCGTAGAACTCGCGGTAGTTCGGCAGGTAGGACTTGGGCGCCACACCGAGGATCCGGCCGCGGTGCACGACCACCGCGCAGTTGTAGACCCGGTTGCGGTGGCGCAGCGGGGCACCGAGGACGAGGACGGTCAGCAGGTCCGCCGACCCGGCCACCACGGTCTGGAGCGCCGTCTCGACGTCGTCCAGCATCGCGTCCTGCAGCAGCAGGTCCTCGATCGAGTATCCGGACAGACAGAGTTCGGGGAACACGGCGACGGCGACCCCCTCCTGCGCGCACCGGCGCCCCTGCCTCAGGACCGCCTCCGCGTTGGCGGGCGGGTCGGCGATGGCCGCGTGACCGGTGCACGCGGCGATCCGTGCGAAACCGTGCTCATAGATGGACCAGAAGTTCACGATGCGAAGGTGCCCCTTTCCGGCAGCTCCATGTGACGGGGACGTGTGGGATGCATCCCTGCACCAGCAAGTATCAGTCGGCGCGGACGGGCCTTTCGAAGAAGGTCTCCAGTACGACCGTCGCCTGCGTCCCGCTCACGCCGTCGATCGTGTAGAGCCGCCGCAGGACGTCCTGCAACTGCTGCGTGGTGGCCGAGCGCACTTTCACGAGGACGGAGGCGGTGCCCGCGATGATGTGGGCTTCCTGGATCTCGGGGATGGCCGCGAAGGACTCGGCCGCGTCCCCCATCCACGCCGACGAGTCGACCATGACGAAGGCGAGTACGCCCCGCCCGAGGGAGGCCGGGTCGACGTCCACGGTCGTACGGAGGATGACACCGCGTTCACGGAGCTTGCGTACGCGATCATGGGCCGCGCCGGCCGACAGGCCGACCGCCCTGCCGAGCGCCGCGTAGGCCTGGGTGGCGTCGCGCTGAAGCTCTGCGATCAGTGCCCTGTCGACGTCGTCCACGATCCCGTTGATCCCGTTGATTCCGTTGACCATCCCCACGTCTCCACCATATCTGGTTCGGACGCACTAGGATCACGATGAATGCCATTCAGCTGTTTTGCGAGAGAGGCGGATCGTGTCCGGCGTGGTGCTGAAGAATCTGTACGAGGTCCTGGACGAGCGCTTTCACACCGAAGGGTGCGCCAGTGGCGACGCACGGCTGGAGCGGCTGCACGCCGACTGCCGCTGGGCCGAGGGGCCGCTCTACCTGCCCGCCTGGCGGCAGCTGATCTGGAGCGACATCCCCAACGACCGCCTGCTGCGCTGGGACGAGGCCACGGGCACGACCGGGGTCTTCCGCTCCCCGGCCGGGTACGTCAACGGCAACACCCTTGACCGCGAGGGCCGGCTGGTGAGCTGCGAGCAGGGCAACCGCCGGGTCACCCGTACCGAGCACGACGGCAGCGTCACCGTGCTCGCCGACCGCTTCGAGGGCAAGCGCTTCAACAGCCCGAACGACGCGGTCGTACGTTCCGACGGCTCGGTCTGGTTCACGGACCCGGACTTCGGGATCCTCAGCGACTACGAGGGACATCGTGCCGAGAGTGAGATCGGCACATGTGACGTCTACCGGATCGACCCCGTGACCGGCGGGGTCCACCGCGTCGCCGACGGTTTCGGCGGGCCGAACGGCCTGGTCTTCTCACCGGACGAGAGCCGGCTGTTCGTCGCCGACACGAGGGCCGCGCAGATCCGCGCCTTCGACGTGCGGGACGACGGCACCCTCACCAACGACGTGGTCTTCGCCGAGCGCACCGACGGCGGCTTCTTCGACAACATCCGCTTCGACGACGCGGGGCGGCTGTGGGCCGCCGCCTTCGACGACGGCGTGCACTGCTACCACCCCGACGGCACGCTCATCGGACGACTGCGCGTGCCCGAGCCGGTCGCCAACATCGCCTTCGGCGGCCCGAGGAACAACAAGATGTTCATCACGGCGACCACCTCGCTGTACTCACTCATGATGTCCGTGACGGGCACGCCCAGGGTGCGGTGACGGTCACCCCAGGAGTGCCTGCCTGACCCGAGTCAGCCGGTCTCCACGCGGGCGGCGGAGAGGTTGTCGAGAATCGCCGAAACCGTCTCCTCCGCCGTCTGCTCCGCGGTGTCCAGCCAGAGACCGATCCGCGGCGTCTCCTCGCGCAGAGTGTGGTCGAGCGCGTCGACCGTCCAGACGCCGTATCCGGTTTTCGCGCGGTCGGCTTCTCTGGTGCGGACGGCTGCGGCGGAGGGGGCCAGCACGACGACGTACAACGGTCGGGTGCGCACCATGGCGACGTACCGGCTCAGGTCTTTCCCCAGGACGATGTCCTGGACGACCGCGGTCCAGCCCTGGCGGGCGAACTCGTCGGCCGTGAGCGCGGAGAGCCGGTGGCGCATTTCCAGTTGAGCCCTGGCCTCGGCGGTCTCCTCGGGCAGCAGTTCCTCCCGTCCGGAGACCACCATCCGCCGGAAGACGTCGCCGCGCACATGAGCGGCCCGGGGCAGGCGGCGGGCGAGAAGTTCGGCCACCGTGGATTTCCCCGACGCCATCACGCCGGTGATCAGGACGACCGCGGAACCCAGGTCGGTGCCTTCGGCGCCCACGGCGCCTCAGTGGGGGATGGTGTCGATCAGCTCGCGTGCGCCCTGGCGGAGGAGTGCTACGGCGACCGCGGTGCCGAGTGTGGCCGGGTCGAGGCGACCGGCCCATTCGTGGGCGTTGAGGATGGTCTTGCCGTCGGGGGTGAACACGCAGGCACGCAGGGACAGTTCGCCGTTGCGTTCGGCCTTGGCGTAGCCGGCGATGGGTGAGTTGCAGTGGCCTTGGAGGACGTGGAGGAACATCCGCTCGGCCGTGGCTTCGCGGTGGGTGTCGGGGTGACCGAGGGCGCTGACGGTGTCGATGAGGGCGGTGTCGTCCTCGCGGCACTGGAGGGCGAGGATCCCGGCGCCGATCGGGGGCATCATCACGTCGACCGGAAGGATCTCTGTGATGACGTCGGGGCGGTTGATGCGTTCGAGGCCGGAGACGGCCAGCAGGAGGGCGTCGGCGTCGCCGCCCGCGAGTTTGTCCAGCCGCCGGTTTGCGTTGCCGCGCATGGGCACGCAGTCCAAGTGGGGGTGCGAGGCGGCGAGTTGGGCGACGCGGCGTACGGAGGAGGTGCCGATGCGCGTGCCGTCGGGGAGCTCGTCCAGGGTGAGGCCGCCCGGGTGGATGAGGGCGTCGCGGATGTCGTCGCGCTTGAGGAAGGCGGCGAAGACGGTCCCGGCCGGCAGGGGGCGGTCGGCGGGGATGTCCTTGACGCAGTGCACCGCCAGGTCCGCCTGCCCGGCGAGGAGGGCCGCGTCGACCTCCTTGGTGAACGCCCCCTTGCCCTCGACCTTGGCGAGGTCGCCCATCCACTTGTCGCCGGTCGTCTTCACCGGCACGACCTCGGTGCGGATGCCGGGGTGGAGCGCGGACAGCTCGGCGCGTACGCGCTCCACCTGGGCGAGCGCCATGGGTGAGTCGCGGGAGACGATGCGGATCAACTCGGGGGCGGTCATGCCGTCCACAGTAGGCCCTCCCCCACGGGCTCCGAGCCACAATCCGGTGTCCCGGCTCAGGCGCGTGCCCCAGACGTCGGAGTTCTCGGACAGGTGTGCCCTCGAACCGCGACACTCTTCTAATTCGCGCCCTCCCCCTCGGTGTTGGCGCGGCTCGCCAGTCGTTCGTAACGCTGCCTGGCGGCCTGCGGCGTGCCGAGCCCGAGTCCGAAAGCGATCTCCTGCCAGGTCATGCCACGACCTCGCGCCATCTGGAGGAGCCCGGCTTCCAGCTCGTCCATTTCTCCCCGAACCAGCGGGACGAGGCTCAACGCGGCGGTGATGTCGGCCTGGTCCACCTCCGGCTCACCGCCATCCGGCCGTGCGGCCCCGCTGAGCAGGAACGCCACGAGCCTGACGGCTTCGTGCGGGCCGAGGACCGACGGGTGGACCTGCCGGCGGCGCTGCTCTTCGGTGGCCGCGTGCCGTTCGGCGATGCGGAAGAGCGACGCGTACACACGTTGCGCGCGGGCCTGCTCCGGCTGCGGGGGCGTGAAGGGGTCGGTGGGCTGATCAGGGGTGACGGACATGACATCAGCGTGCCCTGAACAACGCTTCAGAGTCAATCCTTTATTGTGAACGAATTGTTCAACGTCAGTCGGACCCCGGCCCGTAGTGGCCCAGGAACATGTCGACGCCACTGACGATGAGGCGGTCGGTGAGGTCGTCGTCGACGTGCGTGGCATAGGAGCCGAAGACCATGTGCGGGAAGACCAGGAGCGCGTAGAGCTGGATGATGGCCGCCTCGAGGTCGGGGATGACCAGCCGGCCCCGGTCGGCCAGGGCGCGCAGCGCTCGCGCCACGGCGGGGTGGTGCCCCTCGGGTCCGTGGCGCTGCCAGGCCCGGCCCAGTTCGGGAAAGCGGTGCACCTCGGCGGCCACGAGGTTGCGCAGCGCCGTCACGTCGTCATTGGCGCGCACCGAGTGAACCCAGGCGCGGGCGGCATCGAGGAGGGCCGGACGGAGGTCCTCGGCGCCGGCCAGCCTGTCGAGCGCCGCGGACGCGTCCCCCGCGAGGGGCTCGTCGAGAGCTCCCGTGATGACCGCGGTGAAGAGGGCCTCCTTGCTGCCGAAGTGGTTGTAGACCGTCACCTTCGACACGCCGGCCTCGGCGGCGATGGCGTCCATGCCCACGCCGAAGCCCTCACGCAGGAACAGGTCGCGGGCGGCCCCCACGATGGCCTGCCTCTTGAGTTCCGCGCGGGGGCCACTGGGGGGCCGCTTGACACCTTCCACGTTCACGGGCCGAGCCTAACACCCACCTGAACTGAACAGTTGAGTTCAGATGAACTGCACAGTACAGTTCAGAAGAGGGCGGCATCCCGCCGCGACGGCAACTCGCCACAAGGAACTCCCATGACCCACTCCACGGCCGGTGCGCCGCATGCGCCGGCACACACCGACCCGCACCCCGACCCGCGCCGCTGGGCCGCCCTGGCACTGATCTGCCTGGCCCAGTTCATGCTGATCCTCGACGTCACCGTGGTGAACGTCGCCCTGCCCGACATGGCGACCGACCTCGACCTCGGTCGCGAGACGCTGACCTGGGTCGTCACCGCCTACACCCTCTGCTTCGGCGGTCTGATGCTCCTCGGCGGTCGCCTCGCCGACGCCCTCGGTGCCCGCCGCACCCTGCTCGCCGGACTCGCCCTCTTCACCGCCGCCTCACTCCTCACCGGCCTGGCGGGCAACGCCCCGGTCCTGCTCGGCGGACGCGTGGCTCAGGGCGTCGGAGCGGCTCTGCTGTCCCCCTCCGCGCTGTCGATCGTCACCACCACCTTCCACGGCGCCGAACGCAACAAGGCCCTCGGCGTGTGGGCGGCGATCGGCGGGTCCGGCGCGGCGGCCGGGGTCCTGCTCGGCGGTGCGCTCACCGACGGACCGGGCTGGCAGTGGGTCTTCTACGTCAACGTGCCCGTCGGGCTCCTCGTCCTCGCCGCCGTACCCGCTTTCGTGGCGGCCCGGGCCCCCCGGCCGGCCCGGCTCGACGTACCCGGCGCGTTCCTGGTCACGGCCGGCACGGGCGCCCTGATCTACGGGCTGGTGGAGGCGGGCGATTCGGGGTGGGCGGCTCCCGCCACGCTGCTGCCGCTGGCCGGCGCGGTGGTGGCGTACGTCCTGTTCGCCGTCGCCGAACGGGCGAGCCGGGCCCCGCTTATGGACCTGCGCATGTTCACCCGCCGGCCCGTCCTCGCCGGGGCGTTCCTCATGCTGATGGCCACGGCCCTGCTGATCGCCTTCTTCTTCCTCGGGTCTGTCTACCTCCAGCAGCTGCGCGGCTTCAGCCCGCTCGAGACCGGCCTGGTCTTCCTTCCCGTTGCCGTCGTCACCGGCGTCGGCGCGCACCTGGGCTCACGCCTCGTCGGCAGGATCGGCAGCCGCGCCACGGCTGTCGCCGGTATGGCGATCGCGGCCGCCGGAACGGTGCCGCTGACCCGGCTGTCGGACTCCGGCAGCGTGTACGGCGTTCTCCTGCCGGGTTTCGCCGTCGCCTCCCTCGGTATCGGCGCGGTCTTCGTCACGGCCACCACAACGGCGCTCGCCATGGTCGAACACCACGAGGCCGGGCTGGCCTCCGGCGTCGTCAACACCTTCCACGAAGTGGGCGGCTCCATCGGCGTCGCGGTCGTCTCCACCGTGGCGGCCTCCGGCATCGAACGCGGTATGGTCGGCGGCTTCACCGACGCCTTCGCGGCCTGCGCGGCAGCGGCCGCCGTCGGCGCGGCCGTGGCCGTGGGTCTCGTACCGCGTGGGAAGCCGCAGATGACCGGCGGACCGCACGTGCACTGAGTTGCCGCGAGCCCGCCGGGGGCGGATCAGCCGAGGGCTTGGACGAGGTCGTTGCACGCCTGCTCGCACGAGCGACAGGCCTCGGCACACAGCCGGCAGTGTTCGTGCATGTCGGCGTGCGTGGAGCATTCGTCGGCGCAGGCCTTGCAGGCGGTGGCACACGCGGTGAGGATCGCCCGGGAGACGTTGGCGTCGTAGCCGGTGTGGCGGGACAGCACGGACGCGGTGGCGTTGCAGATGTCCGCGCAGTCCATGTCGGTGCGGATGCACTTGGTCAGCTCGCCGACCATGCCCTCGGACAGGCAGGCGTCCGCACACGCCGTACACGCCTGGGCACAGGCGATGCACGCCTCGATGCAGTGGGTGAGCTTGTCGCGGTCGACCTGGCCCAGATCGGCCGGATAGGTGGCGAGCATGTCCTTGACCGTGGCCATCACGAATCGTTCCCTTCGTGGCCGGCAGCCGACGGGCCGGGACGGTCCGCCTCTTCGGACTCCGGCTCCTCAACGAGTTGGCTCGGGCCAGGGGAAACAAACGCGCCCGGGCACCCCGTACCTCGCCGGGGCGCCTCGGGCGGCTCCGCGTTCAGGCGCGGACCAGTTCCAGCGCCTTCTTCAGGTTGTACTCGGCTATACCCGCCATGAACGCCCGGTCGGGGAAGTCCCCGTCCAGCAGCCGCAGGGGGCCCGCCGTCAGCGAGAGCCGCTGCGCCAGCATGTAGAGCGCGAGCCGGTCCTCGTCGAGTCCGTCCACCTCCAGCGGCCGGTAGGCGTCGTGCAGACGGATCCGCAGAAAGACGTGCTCCCACTCGACGTCGAAGTACATCGTGCCCTCGATGTCGATCGGTACGGGGTTCCCGTCCGCGTCGACCAGCACGTGGTCGGGGCCCAGTTCGCCGTGCACGGCCGCGTACTCCGTGCGCGGCCGCACCGCCGCCGCCAGGACCAGCAGTCGCTCCTCCAGACGCTCGCGGGCACCCGCGATCCGCGGATCACGCGACGCCGCCTCGGCGAGGTCCCGCAGCGCACGGTCCAGGACGACCCCCTCGCACGACGTCCCGCGCGACGTTCCGCCCCCGTCGACCACGGCCACCTTGCCGTACGCCGGCGCCCGATGGCGCCGCATCGCCTCCAGAGCCTCCCCGAGCCGGGCCATGACCGGGGCAGCCGCACTCGGATCGCGCGCGAGCAGTTCCTCCAGGTTCTCGCCCGGGAGGTCCTCGACGATCGCGAGGCCGGCCGGGAAGTGGGCGCCCTCGTGGTCGACGAGACGGATCGCCGGGACACGGACGCCGAGCGCGTCCAGCCGGGCGTGCGCGGCCTCGAACAGGTCCAGCCCGAGACCGGGAGAGAACGGGTCCGTGAGGTCGTCGTCACCCTCGGCCGCCGGCCAGTAGTTCTCGGCGTCGTCCCAGAGGTAGGCGATCGCCGTCGTCGCGTCGTCCATCACCAGGCGGTACACGCCCTTCTTACTGCCGCCCGCGACCCGCTGGACCGCCTCCAGCCGTCGCCCACCGCCCAGCGCGGCCCGCGCCGCACCCGCCAACTGCTCCCGCGTCACTGCCCTGGGTGCCACGTTCCGAACCGCCTCTCCGCCACCACAACCCGCGCACCCTACGGGAGCCCCGACGCGGGGGGCGAGGGGTTTGTTGCGAGGGGTTTGTTCCGCATACGGAGTGCGCGTTCCCCCGTGACACCACGGGCGCGGTCATGCGCGTCGGCTCTGGATGTCGCGGACCATGGCCTCGATCGTCGTTGTCATGTTGCGGCGCAGCTGGTCCAGCCGCCCCTGCAGGAGCGCGGCGGCGTTGCCGGGGTCCGCCCGCACCGCCGCGCGGGCTCCGCTCTCACCCGGGCCGTGGGTGAACGACTGACGGACCACGGTCTGGTTCGCCCGGGCGGCGGGACGGAGGTCGTAGCGCCAGGTGGCGAACGCCTCCGTGGCTTCCGGCGGGCTTCCGAACACGTTCCAGCCGAATGAGTACGGCCGGTCCGCCGCGACGACCACGCATTCGACCTGTGTGACAAGCCCGTTGGGGAAGCGGTTGCGGGCCTCGAAGCGGGCGCCGACCGTCGGCGCGCTGTGGCTGTCCAGCCAGCCCGCGTAGGTGCACTCGGGGCTCCAGTCCCCGATCCGGGAGAGGTCCGTGACCGCCTGCCAGAGCCGCTCGACCGGGACGTCGACGAGCAGTTCGACCTCTGTGTGGGAGCCGGTGACTCCGAAATCCTGATCCATGCGAAGGCAGACCGGCCGGACGACGGAAACTCATCGCGGTCTCACGCGCTTTCGTGGCCGAGCGGCGGAACAAGCCGGCCGCCCCCGCGGCAGGCTCAGGCGCCGAGCGCCCAGAGAAGGGTCACGGTGCCGGCGAAGCCCGCGCCGCCGAGGGCGGTTCCGGCGACGGCGGTCCACATGCGGCCGATGCCCTGACGGGCGTAGTGGATGGCCGCCACTCCGAACGTGACGGCGAGGGCGCCGGCGAGGATCGCCCACGGGAGCGTTACCCACACGAGCGCCGGCACCCACGCGCCCACGGCGGAGAGGACGCCGAAGACGAGGGCGGTGGGTCCCAGGGCTGTTGCGGGTGTGTCGGTGCGGACTGGCGCGGTCGACTCGGGCATGACATGCCCCCCTCTTTTGAACGAGTTCAAATCCTGCCCGGATCATATCCGAACCGTCAGCTCCCGGCGGGGGCCAGATCCGTGTTCATGACCTGCCGTGCCAGCTTCGGCCGTTCCCTGATCAGGTCGCGGGCGATCGGGTCGTGGAAGTACTTCTTGTAGAGCTTGATGTAGGTCCCGTCGTCGATCATCGCGTCGATCTGGGCGTCGAGGTCCTCACGCAGCTTCGGGTCGCCGTCCTTGCGCAGCGGGAAGGCACTGCCCTGCAGACTGTCCAGTTCGACGGCGATGCGTATCGGCTGCTTCTTGGCGTACTCGTCCGCGTCGGCCCCGCCGAGGACCACGGCCTCGACACCACCGGACAACAACTGGGTGATCAGCGCCGTCTGGTCCTTGAACTTCACCAGCTTCGCTCCACGCATCTCGCGGGTCACGAAGGTCTCCTGCACCGAACCGCTGACGGCGCCCACCCGTTCGCCGTCGAAGTCCGGAAGCGTGGTCTGTTTGCCGCCCTTCAGCGTCACCACATCGGTGAAGCCCCAGTAGTAGGGCGTGGTGAAGGCGACCTGCTTCTTGCGTTCGGGGGTGGCGCCGACACCGGCCACGCCGATGTCGTACTGCCCGGCGGACAGGCCGGCGAGAATGCCCTGGAGGTTCGTGGTCCGGTACTCGACCTTCAGGCCGAGGCGTTCGGCGGCCTCGTTCATCAGGTCGACGGCGAACCCGCTGGGCCGGCCGGAGGCGTCGGTGACGGCGAAGGGCGGCTGCTCGGCCTGGGTTGCCGCCGTGATCACCCCGCTGCGGACGAGTTCGTACGACGCGGCCGCGGTGCCGGCCGCCTCGCTGTCGCCACCGCAGGCGGTGAGCGGGAACAGCAGGGTGGTGGCCGCGGCGCCGATCAGCAGTGATCTGCGGGAGATGGTGTTCATGGTGACGGTGACTCTGCTTTCTTGTCGGCAGGCAGGTGAGGAGTTCGCGGGAGGTGAGGACTTCGAGGGAGGTGAGGTGACGCAGTTGGACGTCGGGGGCGTCACAGGACCTGGGAGAGGAACTGGCGCAGCCGCGGATGGTCGGCGCGCTCGAAAACGCGGTCAGGGGTGTCGATCTCGGCGAGCCTGCCGTCACACATGAAGGCCACGCGGTCCGCCGCCTCGCGGGCGAAGCCCATTTCGTGGGTGACGACGGCCATGGTCATGCCGCGGGACGCGAGGTCCCGCATCACGGCCAGCACGTCCTTGACCAGTTCGGGGTCGAGCGCGGAGGTGGCCTCGTCGAAGAGCATCACCTCCGGTTCCATGGCGAGCGCGCGGGCGATGGCGACGCGCTGCTGCTGCCCACCGGAGAGCCGGCCGGGCCTCTGGTCGACGAAGGCGGCCAGGCCCACTTCGGCGAGGCGGCGGCGTGCGATGTCGCGGGCCTGCTCGCGAGCCATGCGCTTGACCGAGGTCAGGGCGAGGGTGACGTTGCGCTCGACACTCATGTGCGGGAAGAGGTTGAAGTGCTGGAAGACCATGCCGATGCGGGCGCGGGCGGCGTCCACGTCGGTGTGCGGGGCGGTCAGGCAGGTCTCGCCGAGCCGGATCTCCCCGGAGTCGGGGGTCTCCAGCAGGTTGAGGCACTTGAGCAGGGTGGATTTTCCGGAGCCGGAGGGACCGATGAGACAGAGGGTCTCGCCGCGCCGGACGTCGAGGGTGATGTCGCGCAGTACGGCGGTGCTGCCGTAGCTCTTGACCAGGCCGGTGACCTTCAGGGCGGCGGGGATGACGGGTGCCTCGGTCGTGGTCATCGGGTCTCTCCTCCGGCGACACGGATCTTTCCCCGAGCGGCCTGGACCGGGGTTCTGGGCATGTCCGGCTCGGTGGGGTCCGGCGGGGCGGCCTGGGGCCGGGGGCCTTCGCGCAGCCGCCGGTCGAGGTGGTTCACGAAGTAGGTCAGGGGGATCGTGAGCGCGAGGTAGCAGAGGCCGGCGGCGATCAGGGGTGAGGAGTTGTAGGTCCGGGCGACCTCCTCCTGCGCGATGAAGTACAACTCGCGCTGTCCGGCGGCCAGTCCGAGGAGGTAGACCAGCGAGCTCTCCTTGATGTCCTTGACGAACTGGCCGGCCATCGCGGGCAGCACACGGCGGATGCCCTGCGGCACGACGACCAGTCGCATGGCCGTCAGATAGGGCATGCCGAGGCTGCGCGCCGCCTGCAGTTGCCCGGCGTCGACGCTCTGGATGCCGGAGCGGAAGATCTCCGCGGTGTAGGCGCCGGAGATGATGCCGATCGCCAGGATCGCGTAGCCGAACGGGTTGGTGCCGAAGGGCCGGATTCCGGCGGCGGGCAGGCCCACACCGACCAGCATCACGGTGATGATCACCGGGAGGCCGCGGAAGACGTCGACGTAGAGCCGGGCCGACAGGCGCACCCACCAGCGCTTGGACAGCAGCAGCATCGCGGCCAGAAGGGCGATGGCGACACCGAGGACGATCGCGCCGGCGGCGATCACCAGCGTGTTGAACAAGCCCTCGGTGAGCAGCCGGGGGAAGGTCCGGGCGATGAGGTCCCCGTCGAAGAACGTGTTGACCAGGGCGTTCGACGCCAGGGGGACGGGGGACGGGGCTGTCATCGTGACTCCTGACCGAGGGCCGGTCGTGCGGTGGACGCGTGGAACTCCTCGTGCGCGGCGGACAGGAGGTCCCGATCGCCGAGCAGATCCAGGACCAGGGCGGCGAGCGCTGTCGTGATCGCCTGGACCGCGTCGTGGGCCCGCGCACTGCGAGCGGCTTCCCGCATCCGTACGGAGTGGCCCGGGGTGTCCCGGGAGCAGATCTGTACGTAGGGGTGGATCACCGGCAGTTCGACGGACAGGTTGCCGATGTCCGAGGAGCCGGCCGGGTTCGCCGGGGACGGTGGTTCAAGGTGCAGGCCGACATCGGCGGCGTACTCGGCGAGCCGGTCGGCCATCACCATGTTGTTGTTGCGTTCGGCGTAGCGGGGCGCGGTCTCGGTGTGTTCCACCGTGGTGCCGGTGGCCAGCGCCGCGCCCTGCGCGGCGGCGAACACTCGGGGCAGCAGGGCGTCGAGGGCGGCTGACGTCGCCTCGCGGACGAAGATGTCGACTTCCGTGCGATCGGGTACGACGTTCGGGGCGGCACCGCCGTGCGCGATGATGCCGTGCACCCGGGCCGTCGGCGGAACGAACTGGCGCAGCGAATCGACCGCGGTGAGGAACAGCTGGGCAGCCGCGGCGGCGGAGCGACCGTCCCAGGGCGCCTTGGCCGCGTGCGCGGCGACGCCGTGGAAGGTCATCCGCAGATGGCTCGCGGCAAGGGCGTGGCGGGCCCGGAGGTTTCGGTCCGAGGGATGGAACATGACCGCGGCGTCCACTGTCTGGAAGACCCCGCGCTCCAGCATGAGGATCTTGCCGCCGCCGCCCTCCTCCCCCGGCGTGCCGATCACCTTCAGCGTGCCCGGATGGTCGGGGCGCGTGGCCGCCGCGGCGAGGGCGGCGGTCAGTCCGCCGGCCGCGATGAGGTTGTGGCCGCATCCGTGGCCGAGGCCGGGCAGCGCGTCGTACTCCAGCAGCACGGCGACCGTCGGGCCGTCGGCCGCGCCCCGGTGGGTGGCGGTGAAGGCGGTCGGCAGACCGGCCACCCCCTTGTCCACCTCGAAGCCGGCCGCGGCGAGCCTGCCCGCCAACTGCTCCACGGCGTAGTGCTCCTCGAACCGGGTCTCCGGCGTCCCGTGCAGGTCGAGACTGAGTTGCTCCAGCGCCGGCCGGCGCGCGCGCACGTCCGCGCGGAGTTGTGCGGGAACAGCAGGATTCATGGCCACTCCGGGTGGTCTGGTTGGGGTTGCCGGAACCGTAGGCCGTGCCGGACACTCCACCCACGACGCTTACCGCGGGTGCGGTAACCGACAGCGAGAGCCGACCGGGAGGGCTCTGACATGAGCGTGGTGCTGTCGCTCGCCGGGGCTCGGCCTTCCCGCGTGTCCGTGGGCGCCTCACCGCTCGCCGAACTGACGGCGGCGCTGCACGCCTACACGGAGGCCGAACACCATCCCGGTGTCCTGCGCTGGGTACGCCATCTCGACGCGGGCACGGCCGGGGAGGGGCCCGGCCAGGAGCCGGGACGCGTCTCCGCGCTCACACCGGAGCTGCGGCGGCTCATCAGGGACTGGGCCCCGTTGTGGGCGTCGTACCGGGCCCGCTATCTGCTGCCCCTGAGCGCCACGGCGGACCGGTCGCTGGAGGCGGAACTGACCGACATCGACGGCCTGCCGCTCCCCCGATTCGCCGAACTGACCGCGTACGCCGTCCGAGGCGGCAACTCCGGCTCCCCGCTCGACCAGGTGCTCGACGACCCCACCCAGCGCGAGAGTCTGCTGTCGGCGGCGGAGCTGCGCTCCACCGCGCGCGCCGAACTCGCCCGCAGGCTCCTCGGCGCCCCCGAAGTCCTGCGCGCCGATCTCCTCGGTCTCCTCACCCGGGCCGCCGCGGCCCTGGAACCCGATCTGACACGGGCCGCTCGCACGATCGCCGCGCACCTGCCGCAGCTCCGTGCCGCACTCGACCGCGACGGCCTCGGCACGGCGCTGGCCGGCCTGGACCCCACGGCGTCGTATCGCGACGAACCGCCACGGGTGGTCTTCGACAAGTTCCACCACGGGATCGTGAACGTGGCCACCACCCCCGTCCTGGTCGTCCCGTCCGTCTTCGGAGGCCCCCACCTGCTGGTGAAGCACGAACCGGGCTTCGCGGCGGTCGTCCAGTACCCGCTGCTGCCGGAGGGCGGGGACCCGCCCGCGTACGCGGTGGTCAACCAGCGTCTCGACGTACTGCGGGATCCGGGGCGGCAACGCATCGCCCGTGCCGTGGCCCGGGAACCCCTCACGCCCTCGGAGCTCGCCCTGCGCACCGGCATGACCCTGCCCCAGGTCTCGCGTCACCTCGCGCGGCTGCGGGCGGCCGGCCTGGTCGTCGTCGAACGCGACGGCCGGCACGCCTACTACCAGCTGAACCTCGAACGTGTGCGCCGCATCGGGGAGGACCTGCTCAGCGCGCTGTTCCACTGATACGATCTGCTCGGCGGGGACGCTGCCGCTCCAGTTCCGTACGGCGTCGGCGACGGGGGCGGTGAGGTCGTCGAGGCCGGCGGGAGCGGGGCGGGC
>NZ_JBEYXP010000068.1:0-56627 GCF_040704615.1 Streptomyces sp. NPDC046862
CCCCACTCCCACAGGCCGGGGGGCCCTTGCCTACTCCCCCGCTCTTCACCCCGTGGCGGCCCCCCCACACCCCGGGGCGGGCCCGGGACCCCCCCCGGGCCCCGGCCCTTCACTCGCCTCGACGCGACGTCAGCGCCGCGTCACCATCACGGCTTCGAGGTCACAGGAGTCCGTCCCACATCTGCTCCAGCAGCACCGACCACCAGCTCTCCGGCGAACCGAGCGCCGCCGGGTCGAGCACGGCCAGCTGCGCCTGGAAGTCGACGGTCCAACGGCCCGCCTGCTCCTGGTTCAGGCCGTAGCGCAGCCGCCACATACGGCCCAGCAGCGCCAGGCAGCGCTGGAACTCCGGCAGCCCCGTGTTCACGAACTGCGGCGGCACCGGAGCACCGCCCGACCCCGCCTCCACGGGCACGGCCACGATGTGCGCCGTGCCGTACTGCACGCACAGCGCCTTGCCGAAGTCACTGCCCATGACGAGGTACGAGCCCGCGTCCGACGCCGGCTGGATGCCGCGCTCCTGCGCCAGCTCGGCCAGCGTCGGCACCGGCCGCTGCGGCTGGGCCTGCGCCCAGAAGAACGGGCCCATGTCGACCGGGAGCCCGCCCACCACCAGCGAGTGCGCCACGATCGGCGGCACACCCTGCCGGGACACCGCCTGCTGGTCGAACCGGAAGATCCCCGGCCCGAACGCGGCGGCCAGCTCCTGCGCGATGCCCTCCGGCGGCACCGGCGGCGCGGGCTGCACCGGCGGCAGCGCGGCCCGCACCGGCGCGGGGCGCGCCGGACCGTCGGCCACCTGGTGCAACTCCCCCTGGTGCGCGAGGAGCTGCGCCATGCCCTGCTGACGCGAGGCGTGGTCGGTGCCGTACGGGGCGATGGACGTGATCCGCGCGTTCGGCCACTGCTCGCGGATCATCCGCGCACAGTACGCACCCGGCAACTCGCACGACTCCAGCTCCGTGTGCAGCTCCAGCACCTGGTCCGGCGGGATGTTCATCCCGCGCAGCTCGTGGAAGATCTGCCACTCGGGGTGCGGAGTGCCCGGCGCCGACCGCCGGATCACCTGCTGCTCGGAGCCGTCCGGGGCGCGGTAGCGGAGCACGGCCTGGTAACCGGGACCCACGGTCGGCGGACCCGGAGGCTGCTGCGGATAGCCGTACGCCGGACGCTGCTGCCCCGGCGCCGGGGCCGGCCCCGGCGGCTGTCCGGGGATCGGCTGGGGCGCGCCCGGGGCCCCCGGAGGCCCTGGGGGCATGCCGGGCGAGGCCGGGGGCTGGGGGGCGCCAGGGGCGGGCGGTGTGCCGGGAGGGCCGGCCGGCGGGCCGGCCGGCGGGCCGGCCAGCACGGTCTCGGCGTGGTGTACGGCGCCGGGGGTTCCCGGAGCGCCCGGGGCCCCCGGCGCGGCAGGCTGCGGGGGCGCGCCCGGACCGCCGACGGCAGGCCCCGACAGCACCGTTGCCGCGTGGTGAACGCCACCGGCGGGCGTACCACCGGGCGGATTCGGGGCACCCGAGGCGCCCGGAGCAGGCGGCACCCCCGGGGCACCCGGAGCACCCGGAGCACCCGGAGCACCCGGAGCCCCGGGCGGAGCCGGCACACCAGGGGCACCCGGAGCGCCAGGCGCCGCAGGCCGACCCGGAGCACCCGGAGCGCCCGGAGCTCCGGGGGGACCCGGAGGCTGGGGCGCACCCGGACCGCCGACGGCGGGGCCCGCCAGCACCGTGGCCGCATGATGAACACCACCGGCGGGCGTACCACCAGGCGGATTCGGCGCGCCCGGAGGCTGCGCACCACCAGGAGCACCATGGGCACCATGGGCACCAGGCGCACCAGGAGCGCCAGGGGCAGCCGGCACACCAGGGGCACCCGGAGCACCCGGAGCGGCAGGCCTGCCGCCCGTGCTCTCGGGGCCGTCCGGACCGAGCTGTGAGACCAGCTGCGTCGGCACGTACCCGCCCGCCGGGGCACCCGGAGGCGCCGGGGGGCCCGGAGGCGGAGGCGGGGGCGGGGGCGCGGTCCGAGGCGGCTGCGCCTTGCTGGTCGCGGCGTCGGCGATGTCAGCCGCGTGGGGAGCGCCGGGCGGAGGCGTACCGGGAGCCTGCGGATAGCCGTACGACGGCGCGCCGGGCGGAGGCGTACCAGGAGCCTGCGGATAGCCGTACGACGGCGCGCCCGGAGGCGGCGTGTCCTGCGGTCGGCCGGAGTCGTCCCGCACCGGAGCGGCAGCGGTCGGCGGCAGTTGGCTGCCCCCGGACATCAGCGCGGTCTCGGCATCCGGCGCCACACCCGGCGCGTTGCCCGCGTCCGCCAGCGGCGGCGCGAACACCGTCTGGGGCAGCGGTACCGAACGGTCCTCCTCGCCCCCGGCGTTGGTGTCGGTCCCGGACCACGGGGTCGCCCCCGGGGGCACATCGGGCACGCGGTCCCGCGGCGGGGCGTCCTGCGGCGGCGCGTCCCGCACGCCGTCGGCGGCACCGGCGGCCGGCCACGGCGTGGCGTCGGCGGGTGCGGAGGACCCCGCGAGGGTCTCGGGCGGCGCACCGTCCCGGCCGGGCACCGCGTCCGACACGGACCCCGGGCCCGAGCCGGCGGCAGACGCAGGGGCAGCGGGACGCATTCCGGCCCCATCGGACCCGGCCCCGGGCACAGCCCCGGAACCGGCACCGGCCCCAGAACCGGCACCGGCCCCAGCCCCGTTCCCGGAAGCCCCGGCACCCGCCCCATCCGACGCCTCCGACCCCGACCCCGACCGCCGGTCCGAGATCCCCAGCTTGTCGGCCGCCTCCTGCAACCACTCCGGCGGAGTCAGCAGGAACGACGTCTGGTTCAGGTCCACCCGCTCCGGAGGAGGCGCCGACGCGGACTCGGGCGCGCCGTCCGTCCGGCCGTACTCCTCCTCGTACCGCCGGATCACCTCACCCACCGGCAACCCCGGCCACAACGTCGCCTCGCCACTGTCCCGCGCGATGACGAGCCGCTGCACACCACCGTCGGACCGCGGCCCGTCGACCCGGTCCTCGGCCCAGACCACGAACCCGAGCTCGAACTCCCGCACCCGCACCTCACGGTGCTGGTAACCGGGCACGTCCCCGTTGATCCACTCCTCGGCGCGCTCCTGCGCCTGCGCGAACGTCACCATCGAAAGCTCACTCCCCGACCGCGGACGCCGCTGCGGCGGGCACGGCACGCGCGAAGCCGCCGTCCACCATCAGATTCGCCACGGTCTCCAACTCCGGCGGATTGCCCGCCAGTCGCGACAGGAACGCGTCGAAGTCGTCCCCGCACGGCATCAGCAGCCGCTCGACACGCTCGGCGGGCGTCCACGAGGGATCCACGTCACGGGCGTCGTCGTACGCGCAGAACCACACCGACCCCACCCGGTCACCCCTGACCTTCACGGCAAGCAACCCGCCCTGCACGAACCCGACACCCAGGTAGTCCTTGGTCAGATGGTCCCGCAGGCACTTGTTGACGTACACGAGATCGTTGACGGCGGCCTCATCACGCACCGTGAAGAACGGCTGGTCGACCAGCAACCCCAACTCCGCATCCAGAGCCGCCCCCACGGGCGCACAGCCGCCCGCCGCCTTCAGGAACGACCGATACGCCCCGGGCAGCCGGTACCCGAGGTCCTCCTCGACCCCCAGCACCTGCTGCTCGGTGACCGCCAGCGCCGACTTCGGCAACCCGAAGTGCACGGGCCGCGTCTCCTGCAACGGCCGCGTCCCCCGCTTGCCCTGATCCACCACCGCCGTCGCCACACCACCGTGATGCCGCAGCAGCGCCTTGACGTCCACCGGGACCAACTCCAGCCGCCGGCTGCCCCGTACGTGGTGCCAGGTCCAGCCGTGCGGAGTCGCCACCGCCGGAATCGTGTCCCACAACTCGTGCCCGGAAGCGGCGAGCACGGCGTTCGCGGACACGTAGTCCGTCAACCTGAGCTCATCCACACCGAACCCTTCCGGGGGGTCCGCGATCTCGGCAGCGGCACGCGCGTAAGGCGAGAAGTCCGGGTAACCGTGGGCGTCCACACGTACGCCTCTCGGATGACGCGCGGCCCGGACCGGGTCCGGAAACTGCACGAGCTGCCCGGCGTAGGCCGCGTTCGGCGGCGCGGCTTGCTGCCCGAGCCGACCTGTCGTCATGGCGGATGCCCCCTGCGGCGTTCTGTATGGCCCGATTTGCCTGTCTGTGACGCGATGACCGTGCGGATCGCGATTGCCGACAGCCTAAGCGGTACGCCGACACCGGTCACCGGGCCTCTGGTTCCGTGACCTGCCGTCACCCCACCGTGACGGTGCGACGAAGCCCGGGCGTGTCGTGGTGCCCCAGCTTCCACAGCAGCCACGGACTTTGGCAGTCTGTCTCCGCTGCCGAGGCATGTAATGGGAGGGGATGACGAGCATGAACGCGACCCAGACGGGCACCTCGGGTGACCCACGCATCGGCTGGAGCAACACCGACACGGTGCACGCACCCACCCTCCACCACCGCCGCGACGGCATACTCCCCACCATCGCCGCCGCCCTCTCCGTACGCGGCGAAACCCTCACCAGCACCGCCGCGAGAGGCGACCAACCGCCCCCGCTCCACCCCCTCGTCCAGGACTTCCTGGACTCCCTCGCCACCGCCCAGCGCGACCGCTTCACCGGCCGCTGCGCCGAGGCCATCCTCATCTCCCGCCACATCGCCGCCGCCGACGCCGCCCGCAGCAAACGCGCGGCCCGCAAGCCCATGACCAACGGCGAAGCCCGCAAAGCCCTCAAGCAGGCCAAGCTCACCGCCCGCCGCATCCGCGAGGCCGGCGACCCCCTGCACGGCAGCTTCGCCGCGCCCTGCCGCGCCTGCCAGGCCCTCAGCGCCCACTTCGGCGTACGTATCGTCGACCCCACCCAGGAACCCTGACCCCGTACAACGGCGTCACCACCAACACGGCGACCGCCACCAACACGGTGCCCCCACCGCCACGGCGACCGCCGAGCTCCAACCCTCGACGAACGAAGGGCAGATGCAAGCCGACCGCTCCTCCACCACTCGCTTCTCCGTGCCCGTGGACGCCGCGCTGCGCGCCGCGGGCTGGCTGCCCGGCCGATGGGACATAAAGCAGGCCGAGTTCTGGGCCGACACCCTCCGCGAACACACGTCCCCCGCGGGGCACCGCCACGCGGTCTTCCCGGCGGCCGTGGAGGCGTGGGCGGAGTTCGGCGGCCTCCACATCACCGCCCAGGGCCCCGGCCGCGCACTGGCCCCCTCCGCCCTGCACCTCGACCCCCTCCACGGACTCCACCTCGCGCGCACCCTCGGCGACCTCGGCCGCGCCCTCGACACCGAGGTCTGCCCCCTCGGCCTCGAACCCGACACGCACACCCTTCTCGCCGTCGACACCCAAGGGCGCGTGTACGCGCTGGACCACACCGGTGACTGGTACCTCGGGCCCACGCTCGACCAGGCCTTCGGCACGCTGCTGACCGGGATACCTCCGGTACGGCTGACGGCGGGGTGACGCGGTCCCGTCTGCCGGGTTCTGCGCGTGGGCGACTGCGGGTTCGTCGTGGCTGGTCGCGCCCACGCGGCGGAGCCGCAAAGTGACACAGCCCCGCGCCCCTAGAAGCACCGGGCGCGCCCGCAGATCACACGCACTCAAGAAGGTGGTGCTGCCCGCTCACCCCCTCGCCGGAATCACCGCCGACACCCTGAAACCCCCCGCATCCGTCGGCCCCGACACGAACACACCCCCGAGCGCCGACACACGCTCCTTCATGCCCACCAGCCCGTTCCCCCCAGAGGGCAGCCGCGCGGACGACGCCGAGCCCGGCTCCGGAGGCGGCTCGTTCTCCACCTGCATCGCGATCTCCGCCATACGGTGCGCCAACCGCACATACGTCTTGGCCCCGGCCGCATGCTTGTGGACGTTCGTCAACGCCTCCTGGACCACCCGGTACGCGGTCTGCTCGATCTCCGGCGCGTACCCCTGCACGTCCCCCTCCACCGACAAATCCACGACCATCCCCGCAGCCGCCGACTGCCCGACCAACTCCTCGAGATCCGCAAGACACGGCCCGTCGACCGCCTCGTCCTGCCCCCGCGAAACCCGCGAAGCCGCCTCCGCCGCCGCGACCCCCACAGCCGCCAACGGCACCGACTCACTCTTCTCGCCCCTGGACGCCAGCCCGTCCCCCGAACGCAGCACCCCCAGCATCTCCCGCAACTCCGTCAACGCCTGCCGCCCCATGTCCCCCACCAACGCCGCGTTCTTCACGGCCTTCTCGGGATCCTTCCGGGCAACGGCCTGCAACGCCGCCGCGTGCACCACCATCAACGACACCCGGTGCGCCACCACGTCATGCATCTCCCGGGCGATCCGCGTCCGCTCCTCACCCCGGGCCCACTCCGCCCGCTCCTCGGCCCGCTCCGCCAGCAACTGCAGCTCACGCTCCAGCGAGTCCGCCCGCTCCCGCAGACTCTCCATCAGCCGCCGCCGCGCCCCCACGTACAACCCGAGCAGCACCGGCGGCGCCGTCAGCCCGAGCGCCATCGTCAACGACACGAACGGCGGGAACCACTCCGCCCACACCGCCGCCGCGTCCCCCCGCACACTCCCGTGCGCCGTCTGCACGTACGCGACGACGAACACGCCCAGGAACGACATCCCCGACAACGCCCCGATGATCCGCCGGGGCGCCTCCGACGCCGCCAGCGTGTACAGGCCGACGATGCCCATCAGATAGCCCATCTGCGCCGGCGTGATCGCGATCGACACCAGCACGACCGCGACAGGCCACGTCCGCCGCACCAGCAGCACCGACCCGGCGAGCAAACCGAACACCACACCCACGGCCACGGGCAGCCCCGCGTCCTGAGCGAACGGATACCCCCGCACCGCGCACTCGATCATCGACAACAGCGCCAGAGCGCCGTCCAGCGCCGCACCGCGCCGCCGCTCCCACCACCAAGGACCGTCCCTGGTCCCCGCCTCGATACGGTCTTCCCCCGTCGTGGTCATGGCTCCCAGCCTACGGGCGCGAGCCAGCGCTTTTCCGGCGAGTTTCCCGTACTGCCCTACACCACGCTCCGCATTCGAACGGAAGCGAAACCGACCGGAATCCCTCGAACTGCTGATTCGCACGCCGTTCGACCCCGGAATCCCATATTCCGGCCAGACGGTATGCCCATGGCACATTCGTATGGCAAGTACGCCGACTTCGAGCGGCTGCGGGAGCGGGCGGTCGCGCTGCGGCGCGAGGGCCTCAGCCGCCGCCAGATCCGCGACCGGCTCCACGTCGACAACAACGACCTCCTCAACCGCCTCCTGGAGGGCGAACCCCCACCCGACTGGACGAAGCGCCCCAACGCGAAGGACGACCTGCGCGCGAGGGCCAGGGAGCTACGGCTCCAGGGCTGGACGTACGACCGGATCCAGGTGGAGCTGGGGTGCTCGAAGAGTTCGATCTCGCTGTGGGTGCGGGATCTGCCGAAGCCGGAGCGCAAGCGCAGCCACGAGGAGGCAGCGGTGATCGCCAGGCGGGGCTGGGAGGCGAAGCTGCGGATCCGCGACGAGGAGCGCCAACAGACCAAGGAGACCGCCAAGCAGTCGATCGGCGATCTTTCCGCTCGCGAGTTGTTCCTGGTGGGCGTAAGCCTCTACTGGGCCGAGGGCACCAAGGACAAGCCGTACGAACGGCGCGAGACCGTGGCCTTCGTCAACAGCGACCCGGGCATGATTCAGGTGTACCTCGCATGGCTCGACCTGCTCGGCATCGAGCGCGAGCGGCTCCGGTTCAGCGTCATGATCCACGAGAACGCGGAGGTGGCGGCCGCCGAGGAGTACTGGGCCGACCTCGTCGGAGCCGATCGCTTCGCGTTCAACAAGACGACCCTGAAGAAGCACAACCCCAAAACGGTTCGCAAGAACGTCGGCGACACCTATCACGGCTGCCTCGTGATCAAAGTCCTGAAGGGAGCAGACTTGTACCGTCGCATCGAAGGCTCTTGGTACGGCATAGTGTTGGGAGCCACCCAGCCCGTCGGCGAAATGTCCGATTAGCTGGGTTTGCGGTCCCCTGTGGTGTAATCGGCAACACTATCCACTTTGGATGGATCATTTCAGGTTCGAGTCCTGGCAGGGGAGCCGTGCTCCGTTCGGGGCCTGACCCAAGAAAGACGGGTCGGGCCCCGCTCACATTTCCCCCTCGCAACCCCCCGGTATCCTGCGGATGACCAAACCCCACATCCGAAGCCGAAGGGCACACCCGTGAGCGCCAACCGCCCGGCAGCCGTCGTCGTACTCGCAGCGGGTGAGGGCACCCGTATGAAGTCGGCCACACCGAAGGTCCTGCACAGCATCTGTGGCCGTTCCCTCGTCGGTCACGTACTCGCCGCCGCGCGCGAGTTGGAGCCCGAGAACCTGGTCGTGGTCGTGGGGCACGCCCGTGAGAAGGTCGCCGCGCATCTCGCGGAGATCGACTCGGATGTCCGCACCGCCGTACAGGCCGAGCAGAACGGGACCGGGCACGCCGTGCGGATGGGTCTCGAAGAGCTGGGGGGCGCTGTCGACGGGACCGTCGTCGTCGTCTGTGGCGACACCCCGCTCCTCACCGGCGCCACCCTGCGGGCCCTCGCCGCGACCCACACCGCCGACGGCAACGCCGTCACCGTGCTCACCGCCGAGGTCCCGGACGCCACCGGGTACGGGCGGATCGTGCGCGACGGGGCCAGCGGCGCCGTCACCGCGATCGTGGAGCACAAGGACGCCTCCGAGTCCCAGCGGGCGATCCGCGAGATCAACTCCGGGGTGTTCGCCTTCGACGGGCAGCTCCTCGCCGACGCGCTGGGGAAGGTCCGGACCGACAACAGCCAGGGCGAGGAGTACCTGACCGACGTGCTCGGCATCCTGCGTGAGGCGGGGCACCGGGTGGGGGCCTCGGTGGCCGGCGACCACCGTGAGATCGCCGGTATCAACAACCGTGTGCAGTTGTCCGAGGCCCGGCGGATCCTCAACGACCGGCTGCTGACCGACGCCATGCTCGCCGGTGTCACCGTCATCGACCCGGCCACGACGTGGGTCGACGTCACCGTGACGTTCGAGCAGGACGCCGTCGTGCATCCGGGGACGCAGCTGCACGGCTCCACGCACCTCGGTGAGGGTGCGGAGGTCGGGCCCCACTCGCGTCTGACGGACACGCGTGTCGGGGCCGGGGCCCGGGTCGACAACACCGTCGCCAACGGCGCCGAGATCGGGCCGCAGGCGTCCGTCGGTCCGTACGCCTACCTTCGTCCCGGCGCCCGCCTCGGTGTGAAGTCCAAGATCGGGACGTACGTCGAGATCAAGAACGCGTCCATCGGTGAGGGGACGAAGGTTCCGCATCTGTCCTACGTCGGGGACGCGACGATCGGTGAGTACACCAACATCGGCGCGGCGAGCGTCTTCGTGAACTACGACGGTGAGAGCAAGCACCACACGACCGTCGGCTCACACTGCAAGACGGGTGCGGACAACATGTTTGTGGCGCCTGTCACGGTCGGGGACGGTGCGTACACCGCCGCCGGTTCGGTACTCACGAAGGACGTGCCGCCCGGTTCGCTGGCCGTTGCCCGTGGCCAGCAGCGGAATATCGAGGGTTGGGTGGCTCGTAAGCGTCCGGGGAGCGCGGCGGCGAAGGCTGCCGAGGCGGCCTCTCACCGGGGCGAAAGCGAAAGCTGACCGGAAACGGGTGCGTCGGGGACGGCGTACCGTGATAGGTGCATACCCGCACCCCCCAGCTGAGACGACCTCTCATGCCCACCGGCTGAGTCGGTCTCTCGTGCCCAGCTGAGACACCTTCTGAGGAGACTGTGCTGTGACCGGGTTCAAGACGACCGGCGAGAAGAAGTTGATGTTCTTCTCCGGCCGCGCCCACCCCGAGCTTGCCGAGGAGATCGCCCAGGAGCTGGGTGTCGGGGTTGTCCCGACGAAGGCCTTCGACTTCGCCAATGGTGAGATCTATGTCCGTTACCAGGAGTCGGCGCGTGGTGCGGACTGCTTCCTGATCCAGAGCCACACGGCTCCGATCAACAAGTGGGTCATGGAGCAGCTGATCATGATCGACGCGCTGAAGCGTGCGTCGGCGCGTTCGATCACTGTGATCGTGCCCTTCTACGGTTACGCGCGGCAGGACAAGAAGCACCGGGGGCGTGAACCGATTTCGGCGCGTCTGATCGCCGATCTGATGAAGACGGCGGGTGCGGACCGGATTCTGGCGGTGGATCTGCACACGGACCAGATTCAGGGTTTCTTCGACGGCCCTGTGGATCATCTGTTCGCGTTGCCGCTGCTGGCGGACTACGTGGGCAGCAAGGTGGACCGGGACAAGCTGACGGTCGTGTCCCCGGACGCGGGCCGGGTGCGGGTCGCCGACCGCTGGTGCGACCGTCTGGGTGCGCCGCTGGCGATCGTGCACAAGCGTCGTGACAAGGACGTGGCGAACCAGGTCACGGTGCACGAGGTGGTCGGTGATGTGGAGGGCCGCATCTGTGTGCTGGTCGACGACATGATCGACACGGGTGGCACGATCTGTGCGGCGGCGGACGCTCTGTTCGCGCACGGTGCGGAGGATGTCATCGTGACGGCGACGCACGGTGTGCTGTCGGGTCCGGCGGCGGACCGGTTGAAGAACTCGAAGGTGAGCGAGTTCGTGTTCACGAATTCGCTGCCGACGCCGGGTGAGCTGGAGCTGGACAAGATCAGGGTGCTGTCGATCGCGCCGACGATCGCGAGTGCGGTGCGTGAGGTGTTCGAGGACGGTTCGGTGACGAGCCTGTTCGACGAGCAGTAAAGATCCTTTTGGGTGCGGCCTCCCTCTCCGAGTAGACTGCTGCAGTTGCTCGGCGAGGGAGGCCGTTCCCGTTGTGGGATGCGGTGGTCCGTTATCGACGCGCTCTTCGTAGCAGGCCGTTCGTGGCCGGGTGACCACGTCCGTCTTCTGTTTCTACGAGGAGTGATCACTGTGTCCGAGGTGAAGATCGCCGCCGAGTCGCGCACCGAGTTCGGCAAGGGTGCCGCCCGCCGTATCCGTCGTGACAGCAAGGTTCCCGGTGTCCTGTACGGGCACGGTTCGGACCCGCTGCACCTGACGCTTCCGGGTCACGACCTGCAGATGGCGCTGCGTACGCCGAACGTCCTGATCGCGCTGGACATCGACGGCAAGACCAAGGAGCTGGCGATCCCGAAGTCCGTCCAGCGTGACCCGATCAAGGGTTTCCTGGAGCACGTCGACCTGCTGCTGGTGAAGCGTGGCGAGAAGGTCAACGTCGAGATCTACGTCCACACCGAGGGTGAGCTGGCTCCGGGTGGCAACCTGCTGGAGCACGTGCTGAACGCGCTTCCGGTCGAGGCCGAGGCCACGCACATCCCGGAGTCGGTGACCGTCTCCGTCGAGGGCCTGGAGTCGGGTGCCTCCATCCTCGCCAAGGACATCACGCTGCCGTCCGGTGTGACCCTGGACGTCGACCCGGACGCGGTCGTTCTGCAGGTTCTGTCCGCTCAGGCGGAGGAGCCGTCGGAGGAGGCCGCCGAGGGTGAAGAGGCCGCTGAGGCCTGATCCTTTCGGATCGATCCCTTCGGATCCTGTTCGGGCCGCCGGGTCCGCGCCGCGAGGTGTGGGGCCGGCGGCCGGCGCGTTCGAGCGCGGATGCGCAGGTGCGCGGATGAAGGAGACATGGACGTGACGACCGACGCCGGGGCTCCCTGGCTGATCGTGGGGCTGGGCAATCCCGGGCCGGGGTATGCCATGAACCGGCACAACGTGGGGTTCATGGTGGCCGATCTGCTGGCGGAGCGGATCGGGGGGAAGTTCAAGCGGGCCAAGGCGCAGGCGCAGGTGGTCGAGGGCCGGGTCGGTCCTGCGGGTCCGGCGAGCAGGCGGGTGATCCTGGCGAAGCCGATGTCGTACATGAACCTGTCCGGCGGGCCGGTGAACGCGCTGCGTGACTTCTACAAGGTGCCGGTGGCCAATGTCGTGGCGGTTCATGACGAGTTGGACATCGACTACGGCACGCTGCGGTTGAAGCTGGGTGGCGGCGACAACGGTCACAACGGTCTGAAGTCGATGACGAAGGCGATGGGTGCGGACTACCACCGGGTGCGGTTCGGGATCGGGCGTCCTCCGGGTCGTATGCAGGTCGCCGATTTCGTTCTGAAGGACTTCTCGTCGGCGGAGCGCAAGGAGCTCGACTACTTCGTGGACCGTACGGCCGATTCGGTCGAGTGTCTCGTCACGGAGGGTCTGGAGCGGGCGCAGAGCGCGTACAACTCCTGAGTGCCGCCTCCCGGGCGGGCCGGGCGGTCGATGTACGCGGACAACTGGCGACTTGTCGCCCACCGGAGTTGACCGACCGCAGGGGCATGGCCAAGGATCGCGGCCATGCCTGCCACCGTTGCCTCCCGCGCGTCCCGTGAGGGCGCGACCGCCGTGTTGCGGTTCGGGCGGATCGCGGCGATGGGGACGGTCGCGGCGCTGATCCTGATCGCGGGGGTGTGGGCGTCGTGGGGCACCGCGCAGCACGTGATGCTCACCAAGGGGCGTGAGCGGGGCACGATGACGGTGACGCGGTGCGCGGGGGACGTGTGCACGGGTCCCTACACGCCGACGTCCAAGGGGTCCAAGGCGCGCGATCGTGTCGAGATCGCGCGGACGGTGGCGGTGAAGCGGGGCAGGACGTACGCGGTCGCCGTGAAGCCCGGCAGCAGTGATGTCGTCCGTACCGGCCCGTCGGGGCTTCTGTACGCCTGGGTGCCGTTCGCCGGTGCTCTTCTGCTCGCTTCGGTGGTCGTGGCGGGTGGTCTGCGGATGAGCCGGCTGGCGTGGGTGATGGGCGGTTTCGGGATCGTCCTGATCACGGCCGCGTTCGTGGTTCTCTGAGCTCCCCGGGGGTCGCGCCCCCAACACTCCTCTTTGTGGAATGCCTGTACGTTCCCTGATCGTTATACAGGACCATTGAGGCGAGACGTGACATGTCGGACAGAAGCGATGTTCCGCCACTTGACCGGATGTCGACGGAACAGGAAGCTGAGCCGCCCCCTCCACATCTTCCGTTCACGTCACGAAGATGGACTTGCCCATGCGCACCCTTACTCGCGTCGGCGGCGCGTTCGCCGTCGGCGTCGCCACGTCTGTCGCGCTTCTCACCGCTCCCGCCGCGTACGCCACCCCGCCTGGGGACAACGGCACCGTGAAGATCCATGACGCGACCACCGGCGAGGAGCTCCGCAAGAACGAGCCGCACGTCTGCACGTTCTACCTGGACGCCTTCGGCTTCGACGGCGTCCAGCAGGTCGACTGGCACATCGACGCGTGGGCGCCGACCGCCGACGTCAAGGGCCAGACGGTGAAGTCGGGTTCCCTCGCCCTGGACTCCGACGGCCACGGCCGTACCGAGGACCTGAACCTGCCCGACGGCCACTACAAGTTGTTCTGGAACTTCGACGGCGAGCACGGCGCCGCCAAGCACAAGGTCTTCTGGACGGACTGCGCGGACGACGGCAACGGGAACGGCACAGGGGGCGGCACGGGAGGCAGCACGGGCGGGGACGAGCCCTCCGGCGACCCGTCCGCGTCCGCGTCGGCCTCCCCCTCGCCGGCCGGCGACGGGACTCCGGGCCCCTCCGCCAGCTCCTCCCCGTCCGCCCAGGGCGGCGGCAGCGGTGGCGGCGACGACCTCGCCGAGACCGGCAGCAGTGCCCCGGTCGGTGGCCTGTCCGCCGCCGGGGCCGCGCTCCTCGCCGGGGGCGGCTACCTGCTCCTGCGTCGGCGCAGGACCGGCCGGCAGTAGCACCGGGCCCACCGGGTCCGGACATGAGGAAGGGTGCCCCCGAGGTCGTACGGCCTCGGGGGCACCCTCGCGTCGAGCGGTGCCGTCAGCCGGTGTTGCGCAGGCCGGCCGCCACGCCGTTGACGGTCAGCAGCAGGGCCCGGGCGAGCAGCGGGTCCGGGGTCTCGCCCGCGGCGGCCGCGTCGCGCTGGCGCTTGAGCAGGGTGACCTGGAGGTAGGAGATCGGGTCCAGGTAGGCGTCACGGATGGCGAAGGTCTGCTGGAGGACCGGGGTGGCGTCGAGGAGTTCGGCCTCGCCGGTGATGCGCAGGACCTCGCGGACGGTGAGCTCGTGCTCGGCCTCGATGTCGGCGAAGACGTGCTGGAGTTCGGCGGGGACGAGGGTCTCCACGTAGTGGCGGGCGATGCGCAGGTCGGTCTTCGCGAGGGTCATCTCGACGTTGGAGATGAAGTTCCGGAAGAAGTGCCACTGCTCGTGCATCTCGTCGAGCACCGTGTCCAGGCCCGCCTCGCGCAGCGCCTTGAGGCCCGAGCCGACGCCGAACCAGCCGGGGACGATCTGGCGGGACTGGGTCCAGCCGAACACCCACGGGATGGCGCGCAGTCCGTCGAGGGAGACGCCCGAGCCGGGGCGGCGGGAGGGCCGCGAGCCGAGGTGCAGGTCGGCGAGCTGGTCCACCGGCGTCGACGCGAGGAAGTACGTCGGCAGGTCCGGGTCCTCGACGAGCCTGCGGTACGCGGCGTGCGCGGCGTCCGAGACGACGTCCATGGCCGCGTCCCAGCGGGCGAGTGCCTCCACGGACTGGCGGGGGGCGGTGTGCAGGGCGGATGCCTGGAGGGTGGCGGCGACGGTGAGTTCGAGGTTCTCCCGGGCCAGCGACGGCACGAGGTACTTGTCGGAGATGACCTCGCCCTGTTCGGTCACCTTGATCTCGCCCTCCAGGGTGCCCCAGGGCTGGGCGAGGATCGCGTCGTGGGAGGGGCCGCCGCCGCGTCCCACGGTTCCCCCGCGGCCGTGGAAGAGGCGCAGTCGTACGCCGTAGCGGTGGGCGACGTCGCGCAGGCGGCGCTGGGCGCGGTGGATCTCCCACTGGCTGGTGGTGATGCCGCCGAACTTGGAGGAGTCGGAGTAGCCGAGCATGACCTCCTGGACGTCGCCGCGCAGGGCCACGAGCCGCCGGTAGGAGGGGTCGGCGAGCATGTCCTCCAGGATGGTGTCGGCCGCCTTGAGCTCGTCCGTGGTCTCAAGGAGCGGCACGATGCCGATCTTGGCCCAGCCGGCGTGCAGGTCGATCAGGCCCGCCTCGCGAGCCAGCACGGCCGCGGCGAACACGTCGTCGGCGCCCTGGCACATGGAGATGATGTACGACTCGATGACCTCGGGTCCGAAGACGGCGAGGGCCTTCTTGACCGTCTCGAACACGCCGAGGGTCTTCGCGCCGGCCTCGTCCAGCGGGGCCGGGGTGGGGGCGAGGGGCCGCCGGGACCTGAGTTCCTTGGCGAGCAGCTTGTGGCGGTACTCGCGCGGCATGTCCTCGTAGCGCCAGGACTCCTCGCCGAGACGGTCGAAGAGCTGGCCGAGGGCGTGGTGGTGGGCGTCGGCGTGTTCGCGGACGTCCATGGTGGCGAGCTGGAGGCCGAAGGCGGCGAGGGTGCGGATGGTGCGGTTCATGCGGCCGTCGGCGAAGAGGGCGCCGCGGTGTTCGCGCAGGGAGCTCTGGATGAGGGTGAGGTCGGTGAGGAGCTCGCTGGTGCCCAGGTAGTCGCGGCCCGGCTCGTGGGTGGTGCCCTTGGCGAGGCGCTGCTTGGTGTTCTCCAGCTTCTGCCGGATGCAGGTGGCCTTGAGGCGGTAGGGCTCCTCGGCGTTGAGGCGCTTGTAGCGGGGGCTGATCTCGGGGAGTGCCTCGAGGTCGGTCTGGAGCGAGGTCAGCAGTTCTTCGGTCGCTCCGGTGTAGCGGATGGAGTTCGACAGGAAGCCGCGGAGTTCGTCGATGAGGTCGAGGGCGTCGTTGATGCCGTGTTCGTGCTGGAGGATCAGGACGTCCCAGGTGACCTGGGGGGTGACGTTGGGGTTGCCGTCGCGGTCGCCGCCGATCCAGGTGCCGAAGGTGAGCGGACGGGTGTCGTCCGGAAGGGTGAAGCCGACGCGGTCGAGTTCGGCGGTGAGGTCCTCCAGGACGTCGCCGACGGCGTTCGCGTGGAGTTCGTCGAGGTAGTAGATGGCGTTGCGGGCCTCGTCGGCGGGCTCGGGGCGGACGACGCGGAGCTCGTCTGTCTGCCATACGAGGTCGATGTTCTCGGCCAGACGGATGTCGTAGCGGCGCCGGTCCGACTCGATGACCGGCATCTCCAGCAGGGCGGCGATTCTGCGGAGCTTGTTCAGTACGGAGCGGCGGGCGGCCTCGGTGGGGTGGGCGGTGAAGACGGGCCGTACGTTGAGGTTCCGCACCGTCTCGCGCAGGTGCTGGGGGTCGGCGTCCTTGAGCCGGTCGGCGGTACGGGCGAGCAGGCCGCCCTCGGCGGCGCGCTTGGCACGCAGTTCGCGGCCGCGGTGGACCTGTTCGGTGACGTTGGCCAGGTGGAAGTAGGTGGAGAAGGCGCGGACCAGCTTGGCCGCGGTCTCGAGTTCGGTGCCGCGCAGCAGGTCGGCGGCGGCCTCGCCGTCCTCGCGGGTCAGGCGGCGGACCCGTTCGACCAGTTCGAGGAGTTCGGGGCCCTCCTGGCGGACGAGGGTCTCGCCCAGCAGGTCGCCCAGGCGCCGGATGTCGGCGCGCAGTTCGCTGCTGACCGTGGTGGTCTGGTCGTCGGCACTGCTCACAGGTGCGGCTCCTTGCAGTGTTGAAGCTTCTCTGGGAGGGAACCCGGATGTTCGCCGGGCGGCTGGACCACGGACGGGTCATGGCCGCTTCGGGGACCGGTCACCCGGGCAGAAATCAGAGCGGACCGCGCTGTCCGACCGACTCCAAGGATAGGTGTCCATGCGGACGCGCAGATCGTGGGGCTCTTGCCGCCGGGCGCCGCGCTGCCATACTTACGATGCCGTAGGTTACGGAACCGTAGGGAACGTAACCCTTCCCCCCACAGACCGTTGCCGCAGGCACCTGCCTCCACCCTCGAACCCCACAGGGGACGCCCCATGACCACAAGCTCCGATGTGATCGAAGACGCCCCGAAGGCGAACGATTCCAAAGGAACCACGGCGACCGACACCGAACAGCCCTCGGCCACGCTGGGCGGCGAGCAGAAGCGTTCGATCGAGCAGATCGCGCTGCTCGTCTTCATCATCGTCCCGTTCCTGGCGCTGATCGCGGCGGTGCCGCTGGCCTGGGGCTGGGGGGTGAGCTGGCTGGACCTCGGTCTGATGGTCTTCTTCTACTACCTGAGCTGCCACGGCATCACGATCGGCTTCCACCGCTACTTCACGCACGGTTCCTTCAAGGCCAAGCGGCCGCTGAGGATCGCGCTGGCGATCGCGGGCTCCATGGCGGTGGAGGGCCCGCTGGTGCGCTGGGTGGCCGACCACCGCAAGCACCACAAGTTCTCGGACGCGGAGGGCGACCCGCACTCGCCGTGGCGGTTCGGGGAGACGCTCCCGGCCCTGATGAAGGGCCTGTGGTGGGCACACATCGGATGGCTTTTCGACGAGGAGCAGACGCCGCAGGAGAAATACGCGCCGGACCTGATCAAGGACGGGGCGATCCGTGCGATCAGCCGCCAGTTCGTCCTGTGGACGGTCGTGTCCCTGGCCCTCCCCGGGCTGATCGGTGGCCTGGTGACCATGTCCTGGTGGGGCGCCTTCACCGCGTTCTTCTGGGGGTCACTCGTCCGGGTGGCGCTCCTGCACCACGTGACCTGGTCCATCAACTCGATCTGCCACGCGGTCGGCAAGCGCCCCTTCAAGTCGCGTGACCGTTCGGGCAACGTGTGGTGGCTGGCGGTGCTGTCGTGCGGCGAGTCCTGGCACAACCTGCACCACGCCGATCCGACGTCGGCGCGGCACGGTGTGGAGCGCGGCCAGCTGGACTCCTCGGCGCGTCTGATCCGCTGGTTCGAACAGTTCGGCTGGGCGTACGACGTGCGCTGGCCGTCACGCTCGCGTATCGATTCCCGCCGGAACACCGGTCAGGACGGCTCCCGGAGCAAGAGGGAGACCGCCGAGGCGGCATGATTGACGGGTGGCGACCGACTCGAGCAACACCCCGAACAGTGACAAGCAGCGGCGCCCTCGCCGAACCCGGATGACGGGTGCCGAGAGACGCCAGCAGCTCCTCGAGATCGGTCGCACGCTGTTCGCCGCCAGGGGCTTCGAGGCCACGTCGGTGGAGGAGATCGCCGCCAAGGCCGGGGTCTCCAAGCCGGTGGTGTACGAGCACTTCGGCGGCAAGGAGGGCCTGTACGCGGTGGTGGTGGACCGCGAGATGCGCCGTCTGCTGGACATGGTGACCAGCTCCCTGACGGCGGGCCACCCCCGCGAGCTGTGCGAACAGGCGGCCTTCGCTCTCCTGGACTACATCGAGGAGTACACGGACGGGTTCCGCATCCTGGTCCGCGACTCACCCATCCCCCAGTCCACGGGCTCCTTCGCCTCGCTGATCTCCGACATCGCCACCCAGGTGGAGGACATCCTGGGCCGCGAGTTCAAGAGCCGCGGCTTCGACCCCAAGCTGGCCCCGCTGTACGCCCAGGCCCTGGTCGGCATGGTCGCCCTGACGGGCCAGTGGTGGCTGGACGTCCGCCGCCCGAAGAAGGCGGAGGTGGCGGCGCATCTGGTGAACCTGGCGTGGCACGGCTTGGACGGGCTGGAGGCGAAGCCGCATTTGATAGGCCGCCGGAAGAGCTGAGGTCGCCCGAAGGGGTCGATGCGTCTTGGTCGACAGACCCCACGATGAAGCTCGCGGAACCATGGGCGCATGACCAAGATTTCGATCAGCGCGGCCCGTTCCCAGCTCGACGACCTGGTCCGTCGTGCGTCCCACGACCGCGAGACCATCGCTCTCACCGACCACGGACACGTGGTCGCCCTGCTTGTCTCACCACAGGTGATCGAGGACCTGGAAGACGCACTGGCTGTAGCCGATTACCGGCGGCGGAAGGCCGAGGGGACTCTTGAGCAGGGCATCCCCCACGACGAGGTCCGACGCCTACTGGGGCTGGGTCCGTGACCTCTGGCGTTTGGGGAAGCGGGCCCCGGAACGCGGCTGAACGGTTGCTCAAGGTCGGCCCGCCCGAGGCCTGGCCACCGTCAGCGAAGCATTCCACGCTCTCTTGAGCTCCGCGCCCCGCCACTTCACGTCCTGCGTCGACGACAACGTCTCCACGGTCTCGTCGCCCACCCCGGCAGAACCTCTTAGGTCACATGCCGTCCCCTTAGGTCACCCGCCGTCCGCCGCCGTTCGCAGCGGCGTGGTCTCCAGTACCCCTCGCGCCGCCCGCCGAGCCGGCCCCGAAGTCAGCTCGGCGATGTGGCGGAACGTCTCCTGCGCCCGCCGGGCCGGCCACTCCGGCGGCAGATGCCGGGCCGGCAGCCGCGGATCGTCCCGGATGACGCGCAGCCACTCGGCCACCAGACGCAACCGGGTGGCGAGGGGATCGCCGGAGAGCACCTCGCCGGCCGTCCACCGCTCGTCGAACGCCGCGTACCGTGCCGCCAGCGCCTCCAGGTCCCAGCTCTCCCCGATCATCAACCCGACGTCGGTGAACTCGTCGGCCCGTGCGTGGAACACCTTGACGTGCGCGTCGAGCCCGAGCTCGGAGACGATGCCGCGCACGTCCGCGTGGCCCGGCGCGATCCACAGCCCGCTGTACAGGGCGCCGAACCCGGACCAGGTGAGCCGGGACCGCAGGTCGTGCCGCTGACGCTGCCAGGACTCGGGGAGGGAGAACCCGAGGAGGGTCCAGGTGCCGTCCCAGTCCTCGTTGACCGCGCCGTCGTCCCAGATCCGCCGGCCGCCGTCCCTGAGGACGTCCTGGGCGGTGGGGGTGAGCCCGAAGAACATGCGGCGGCCCTCGCGCTGCCGCCGCAGGAGTCCCCGGTTGACCATCCGCGTCAGCGTGGACCGCACGGCGTGCTCGCCCGTACCGACGCGGCCCAGCACGTCGATGATGCTGCCCGAGTACACGCCGACGTCGCCCCGTTCCAGCACGTGGTCGCCGAAGAAGGCCAGCACGAGGGACTGCGGACGCAGTGAGGGGGCCTCGTCCGTGTCGGTGCCGTTCGTGTCGGTGCCGTTCGCGTCCAGGGTCTCGTCCTCCACAGCGATCAAGCGTACGGCCGCCCGACAGGGGAGGAACGGGCGGCCGTACGCGCTCCTCACCTGCGATACCTGCGATACCTGCGCTCTCCGGTCGTCCTGGGCTGCCTTGAGCGGGGAGGAACACCGCGAAAGTAGGCGCCTCGCCATCAGCCGTCAATATTCTGCGCAACATCGTCTGGCCGAGGGGCTCGACTCAGCCGTTCGGCCCGTTCGGCTCCAGGAACTCCAGCCGGTTGCCCACGGGGTCCTCGGCGTAGAAGCGGCGGTGTCCTGGGAGGCCGTCGTCCCAGGTCACCGGCACGCCGTGAGTGTGCAGCCGGTCCGCGTAGGCGTCGATGTCCCGCACCCGCAGCCCCGGATGCGCCTTCCCGGCCGGCCGGAAGCTTGTCTCGATCCCCAGGTGCAGCCGCACGTCCCCGGCTGCGAACCAGCAGCCCCCGCGAGCGGCCAGGGCCGGCGGCTTGGGCACCTCGGTCATGCCGAGGACGCCGACGTAGTACGCGCGCAGTTGCCGCTCCGAGCCGGGCGGGGCGGCGAGCTGCACATGGTCGAGGGCGGCGATCATCACCGCTGCGGCTTCCTGGCCACCACGAACACCCGGCGGAACGGGAAGACGGTGCCGTGGGCCGTCGCCGGGTAGGCCTCGCGCAGGGCGGCGCGGTACTCGTCGACGAAGGGTGCGGCGTCGTCGCCCAGTTCGGTGAGGATCGGCCGCAGGCCCGTGCCCTTCACCCAGTCGAGGACGGGGTCCTCGCCCTGCAGCAGATGCAGGTAGGTCGTCTCCCAGGCGTCCACCTCGCAGCCGAGATCGGCGAGCCGGTGCAGGTACGCGGCCGGAGTCAGCACCGCGTCGTCGTGGCGGAGCGTCTCGCCGAGCCGGTCCTTCCAGCGCGCGGACTGGGCGAGTTCGCGCATGAGCCGGTGGCTGGGCGAGTCGAAGTTGCCCGGCACCTGGAAGGCGAGGAGGCCGCCGGGGGCCAGGCCGTCCACCCAGGCGGGGAAGCGTGTGACGTGGCCGGGCACCCACTGCAGGGTGGCGTTGCTGACGATCAGCTCGTACGGCTCCGGGGGCGCCCACGTGGTGACGTCCGCGGGCGCGAAGTCGAGGTGGCCGCCTCCCGGGGTGGGGCCGGACAGGGGCGCGGCCTCGGCGAGCATCTCCGGGGAGTTGTCGAGGCCCGTGATGTGCGCGTCGGGCCAGCGGTCGGCGAGCAGGCGGGTGACGTTGCCGGGGCCGCAGCCGAGGTCGGCGACGCGGGTGCGCCCGGCCGCGGCGGGCAGTTCCGGCACGTGGGCCAGCAGGTCGATGAAGGCGCGGGCACGGTGGCCCGAGTGGCGCAGGTACTGGTGCGGATCCCAGACGGGGGCGGTGGGGGACATGGGCCTACCTCCTCGTTGCGTCGACTTGTGGCTCCAAGTCACCTCCTCACCGTGACAGCCCAGATATCTCGAAGTCAAGAGACTTACATCCAACATGCTCGACATCAAGAGACTTCACGTCGACACAACCACTACACTGATCGCCATGGAGGACGAGGTCGATCGGCTGGTCGCAGCGTGGCGCCGGGAGCGCCCGGACCTCGACGTGGAGCCGCTGGAAGTGCTCAGCCGGGTGAGCAGACTGGCCCGGCATCTGGACCGGGCGCGCCGTCTGGCGTTCTCCGAGCACCAGTTGGAGCCGTGGGAGTTCGACGTGCTGACCGCGCTCAGACGCGCGGGGACGCCGTACCAGCTCTCCCCCGGTCAGCTGCTCACCCAGACCCTGGTCACCTCGGGCACGATGACGAACCGTATCGACCGGCTGGCGAAGAAGGGCCTGGTCGAGCGGTTGCCCGACCCCAGCGACCGCCGGGGCGTGCTGGTGCGCCTGACCGACGAGGGGCGGGACAGGGCGGACCAGGCCCTCGCCGGCCTCCTCGACCAGGAGCGCGCGATCCTCGCGGAGCTGTCGCGCGCCCAGCGGGGTGAACTGGCCGGGCTGCTACGCCAGCTGACCGCCCCGTTCGACAACATCCCCGGCTAGGTCGGCCGGCCCGACCCCGGCGCGCCGGGCGAGCGCGACGGCGGCGAGGGTGGAGTGCACCCCGAGCTTCCCGAGGACGTTCTGCATGTGGGTGCGGACGGTGTGCGGGGACAGGAACAGGCGCTCGGCGACGGCCTTGCGCCCCAGCCCCGCCACCATGCACCGCAGCACCTCACGCTCGCGCGGCGTGAGGGACTCGACGAGCCGCTCGCTCTCCGTGCGGTGCTTGCGGGCCGCGGTGAGCTCCCGCAGGACGCCGGTGAGCAGGGCGGGCGGCAGGTGCGTCTCGTCGCGCAGCACGCCCCTTATGACGGTGAGCAGCCGGGACAGCGAGCAGTCCTTGGCGACCCAGCCGCACGCCCCGGCCTGCAGGGCGAGCGCGGCGCGGCGCGGGTCGTCCTTCTCGGCGAGGACGACGGTCCGCACGCCGGGCTGCGCGGAGCGGACGCCGACGACGAGCGAGATGCCGTCGACGAGCCCGTCCTCGTTGCCGTCCTGCACGGGGACGGCGGCCGGTCGCGCCCCGGGGGCGTTGCCCCCCAGGTCCGCGTCGACCAGCAGCACGTCGAACCTGCGGCCTTCCGCCGCCGCGCGTTCCAGGCAGCGCAGCGCGGCGGGGCCGCTGCCCGCCGCGGACACGTCGACGTCGGGCTCGGCGGCCAGGGCTGCGGCGAGCGACTCGGCGAAGATGCGGTGGTCGTCTACGACCAGGACTCGGATGCGAACCACTGAAACCCCCACTGGTCGGGGGACGACCGGCGCGGGTACGGCGCCTGAAGTGCTCCCCGGTTCTCCACCTGGGACGGGGCCGCCACAACCGCACGGCCGCCGCCGTGCTGCAACTGCTACCCCCACTTCGGGCGTCGTACCCGACTGTCTCGCCCCCTGATCAACACCGGCCCCCACCGGTGCTGTCCATCAGAGTAAGGCCGGGCGCGGGGAGTGGAAGGGCATTTGCAGAACTGTTTGGCCAGCGCGTTTATGGTGAGCCGTATGTTTCGGATTGAGACAGAAGTCGACAAAGAGCGTAGCCAATTGATGCGTTCCCGACTACGGGAGGCGAACACTTCGGCTTCGCCGGTCCTCCGCTCCCTGCGGGGAACGCCTGGAGAACGCCAGGTTCCGCTTCATGTGTGGGCGCTGGACGGCTCCGGCACGCTGGCCGGCGGCCTCGTCGGGCACACCTGGGCGACCTGGCTGCACGTCGCGTACCTGTGGGTCGACGAACGCTGCCGGGGAGGCGGACTGGGGTCACGCCTTCTGTCCGAGGCGGAACGCACGGCCACGGCCGACCGCGGCTGTCTGAACTCCCGATTGGAGACATGGGACTTCCAGGCACCGGGCTTCTACAGGAAGCAGGGCTACGAGGTGGTGTGCGTGATCCCCGACTATCCGCCGGGGATCACGGAGTACACACTGACGAAACGGCTGGGGTGACCTGGCAGGACGGCTCAGCCGAGGAGTCGGCGCTCCAGGAGAGCGGCGACGGCCTCGCCGGCCAGACGGCCCGTCGCCGCGAAAACGCCGCCGCGCCCGCCGGAAACCTCTCACCGCCCTGCGCCGCTGACTGCCGACGTGCGCCCCGGCCGGCGGGCGGAGCGGCCAGCGGGCGGAGCGGCTCCGGCCACTCCGCCCTCGGGTCATGACGGCCGGCTCACACCAGTCGGCGCGCTCCCGCCGCGGGCACCGCCGCGAACACCCGGGGGGCCGTGAATCCGGCGGCCGCGAAAGCCTCCTCGACCGCCTTGGTGACCGTCTCCTCGTCCGCGGCCTCGATCAGGACGATGGCCGAGCCTCCGAAGCCGCCGCCCGTCATACGGGAACCCAGCGCGCCCGCGGCCAGCGCCGTGTCGACGACCAGGTCCAGCTCGGGGCAGGAGATGCGGAAGTCATCGCGCAGGGAGGCGTGGCCCTCGACCAGGACGGGGCCGATCGCACGGGTGTCGCCCGCCTCCAGCAGGGACACGACCCGTTCCACCCGCTCGTTCTCCGTCACGATGTGGCGGACCAGGCGGCGGACCTCCTCCTCGTCGCCGAGGCGGTCGAGGGCGGCGTCCAGTTCGGCGTACGGCACGTCCCTGAGCGCGTCCACGCCCAGCAGCGCCGCGCCCTTCTCGCAGCCGGCGCGGCGCTTGCCGTACTCGCCGTCGCTGTGGGCGTGCTTGACCTGGGTGTCGACGACCAGCAGGCGCATGCTCTCGGCGGCCAGGTCGAAGGGGATCTGCTTCTGGGCCAGGTCGCGGGTGTCGAGGAAGAGGGCGTGGCCCGCCTCGCAGCACGCCGACGCCGTCTGGTCCATGATGCCGGTGGGCGCGCCCACGTAGACGTTCTCGGCGCGCTGGCACAGACGGGCCAGCTGCCAGCCCTTCAGGCCCAGTTCGTACAGGTCGTTCAGCGCGAGGGCGACCACGACCTCCAGCGCCGCCGACGACGACAGGCCCGCGCCCGTCGGGACCGTCGAGGTCAGGTGGACGTCCGCGCCCGTGATCGCCGTGTGGCCCGCCTCGCGCAGGGCCCAGACCACGCCCGCCGGGTACGCGGTCCAGTTCCGGTCGGACGCCGGGGCCAGGCCGTCGAGCGCCAGCTCCACCGCCCCGCCCTCGATGTCCGCCGAGTGCAGACGCAGGACGCCGTCGGTGCGGCGCGCGACGGCCGCGACCACCGTGTGCGGCAACGCGAAGGGCATGACGAAGCCGTCGTTGTAGTCGGTGTGCTCGCCGATCAGATTGACCCGGCCCGGCGCCGCCCACACTCCCTCCGGCTCGGCCCCGTACAGCTCCTCGAACCGCTCCGCGACAGTGGAGGCGACCGCCTCGGCGCTCGCAACGCTCATCCCCTGGCCCTGACCTTTCCTACGGGACCGGATATCGAACCCCGGTCCTCAAAACTACTTGTCACGCCGCTGCGCGAACTCCCACGCGTCGGCCACGATTCCCGCGAGGTCCGCGCGCGAGGGGTTCCAGCCCAGCCGCTCGCGGGCCGTCCGCGCGGAGGCGACCAGCACCGCCGGGTCGCCGCCGCGGCGCGGGGCCACGACCTCGGGGATCGGGTGCCCGGTGACCTGGCGCACCGTCTCGATGACCTCGCGGACGGAGAAGCCGTTGCCGTTGCCGAGGTTGCAGATCAGGTGCTCGCCGGGCTCGGCCGCGTCCAGCGCGAGCAGGTGGGCCTCGGCCAGGTCGGCGACGTGGATGTAGTCCCGCACGCAGGTGCCGTCGGGCGTGGGGTAGTCGTCGCCGAAGACGGAGATGGCGTCCCGCTTGCCCTGGGCTACCTGGAGCACCAGCGGGATGAGGTGCGACTCGGGGTCGTGGCGCTCGCCGTACTCCCCGTAGGCGCCCGCCACGTTGAAGTAGCGCAGGCTGACCGCGCCCAGGCCGTGCGCCCCCGCCTCGCTGGTGATCATGTGGTCGACGGCCAGCTTGGTGGCGCCGTAGGGGTTGGTCGGGGAGGTCGGCGCGGACTCGACGATGGGGGTCGTCTCGGGTTCGCCGTAGGTCGCGGCCGTGGAGGAGAAGACGAGCTTGCGGACGCCCGCCGAGCGCATGGCGGCGAGCAGCGCCATCGTGCCGCCGACGTTGTTGTCCCAGTACTTCTCGGGCTTGACGACCGACTCGCCGACCTGGGAGCTGGCGGCGAAGTGGAGGACGGCGTCGAAGGAGGAGTCCACCCATTTGGCCGCGTCACGGATGTCGCCCTCGATGAAGGAGGCGCCCGCGGGCACCCCCTCGCGGAAGCCGGTCGAGAGGTTGTCGAGGACGACGACCTCGTGGCCCGCCTCCAGCAGATGCTGGGCGACCACGCTGCCGACGTAGCCCGCGCCACCGGTGACCAGGTACTTACCGCTCATGAACTCGCTACCTCTCGCAGTCGCTCGGCCGCGCGCTCCGGCGGCACGTCGTTGATGAACACGTTCATGCCGGACTCGGAACCCGCGAGGAACTTCAGCTTGCCGGAAGTGCGGCGGATGGTGAAAAGCTCGAGGTGGAGTGCGAAGTCCTCGCGCACGACCCCGTCGAACTCCTCCAGCGCGCCGAACGGTGCCTGGTGCCAGGCGGCGATGTAGGGCGTCGGAGGCTCACCTTCGCCGAATATCCGGTCGAAGCGCCTCAAGAGTTCCAGATAGACCTGGGGGAATTCTGTGCGCGCGTCCTCGTCCAGGGCCAGCAGGTCGGGGACCCGGCGGCGCGGGTAGAGGTGCACCTCGTACGGCCAGTGCGCCGCGTACGGCACGAAGGCGACCCAGTGCTCGGTCTGCAGCACGATGCGCTCGCCGGCCAGCTCGCTCTCCAGCACGGAGTCGAAGAGGTTCTCACCTCCGGTCGCCTCCTTGTGAGTTGCGAGGGAACGCAGCATCAGGGCGGTGCGGGGGGTGGTGAAGGGGTAGGCGTAGATCTGCCCGTGCGGATGCCCGAGGGTCACGCCGATCTCGGCGCCGCGGTTCTCGAAGCAGAACACCTGCTCCACGGAGGGGAGATGCGACAGCTCGGCGGTGCGGTCGGTCCAGGCCTCCAGGACCAGACGCGCCTGCTCCTCGGTCAGGTCCTTGAAGGACGCGTTGTGGTCGGAGGTGAAGCAGACGACCTCACAGCGGCCGGAGTCGCCGGCGAGCGAGGGGAAACGGTTCTCGAAGACGACCACGTCGTACGACGAGTCCGGGATCTCGCTCAGGCGGTCACCCTCGGTCGGGCACAGGGGGCACTGGTCGGCGGGCGGGTGGTAGGTGCGGCCCTGGCGGTGCGAGGCGATGGCAACGCTGTCACCGAGGAGCACGTCGTGGCGCACCGCGGAGGTGGTGACCGTCCGCTCCAGCGGTCGGCGGTCCACGGCGTCGCGCACCGAGTCGTCGCGCAGGTCGTAGTAGATCAGCTCGCGACCGTCGGCCAGCCGGGTCGAGGTCTTCTTCACTGCGGACTCTCCATCCGTACCCGATCAAACCATCCAAGCCATCACACAGAAGCGAACACATCAAACCACAAATCCCCACGGCCGTCACCATCACAATCCAACAAAGATCACCAGCCGATGTGAGCGAAGTGAGCTCTGAATGCGAATCCCCACAAACCTCGCAGAGCAGCCCCCCACGCACCTGGCAGCGCCCCTCGCGGCGGAACTGCGGCTCCCCACCAACTGGCTCGACTACACGATTCTGGCGATCTACTTCGTCGTCGTCCTGGGTATCGGCTTCGCGGCCCGCCGCTCCGTGAAGACCAGCCTGGACTTCTTCCTCTCCGGCCGCTCCCTGCCCGCCTGGGTGACGGGTCTGGCCTTCATCGCGGCCAACCTCGGCGCCACCGAGATCCTCGGCATGGCCGCGAACAGCGCCCAGTACGGCGTCTACACCACGCACTGGTACTGGATCGGCGCCATCCCCGCCATGGTCTTCCTCGGCCTGGTGATGATGCCGTTCTACTACGGGTCGAAGGTGCGGTCGGTCCCGGAGTTCCTGCTGCTGCGCTTCGACAGGTCGGCGCATCTGCTCAGCTCGGTCCTCTTCGCCTTCGCCGCGATACTCATCGCGGGGGTGAACCTGTACGCCCTCGCCATCGTTGTCGAGGCACTGCTCGGCTGGCCGGAGTGGGTGGCCATCGTGGTCGCGGGAGCGTTCGTGCTGGCGTACATCACCCTCGGCGGCCTGTCCTCCGCGATCTACAACGAGGTGCTCCAGTTCTTCGTGATCCTGGCGGCCCTCATACCGATCACCGTCCTCGGCCTGAAGAAGGTCGGCGGCTGGGACGGCCTGTCCGACTCGCTGACGGCGAGCCACGGCGGCGACTTCGTCACCTCGTGGGGCGGCACGGGCATCGGCAGCGACAACCCGCTGGGCGCCAACTGGCTGACGATCGTGCTCGGTCTCGGCTTCGTGCTGTCCTTCGGTTACTGGACGACGAACTTCGCCGAGGTCCAGCGCGCCCTGTCCGCGAAGAACCTCTCGGCGGCCCAGCGCACCCCGCTGATCGCGGCCTTCCCGAAGATCTTCATCGTGTTCCTGGTGATGATCCCCGGCCTGGTCGCCGCCGTCCTGGTCCCGAAGATCGGCACCTCCGGCTCGGACCTGCAGTACAACGACGCCATCCCGTACCTGATGCAGGACCTGCTGCCCAACGGGGTCCTCGGCATCGCGGTGACGGGCCTGCTGGCGGCGTTCATGGCGGGCATGGCGGCGAACGTCTCGTCGTTCAACACGGTGTTCACGAGCGACATATGGGCGAAGTACGTGGTCAAGGGCCGGGAGGACGGGTACTACGTGCGCTTCGGCCGTCTCATCACGGCGATCGGCGTACTGGCGTCGGTGGGCACGGCGTTCCTGGCGTCGAGCTTCTCGAACATCATGAGCTACCTGCAGACGCTGTTCAGCTTCTTCAACGTGCCGATGTTCGTGGTCTTCATCATCGGCATGTTCTGGCGGCGGGCGTCGATGAAGTCGGGCTTCTGGGGTCTGCTGGCCGGCACGACGGCCGCGATGGTCAACTACTTCGTCCTCTACGAGCAGGGCATCGTCGACATCCCCTCCGACCAGGGCGCCAACTTCGTCTCCGCGATAGCGGGCTTCGTCGCCGGTGCGGTGGTGATGGTGGCGGTGTCCCTGTTCACGGCCCCGAAGCCGGAGGCCGCGTTGCAAGGCCTGGTGTACGGCACCCGGTCGCCCGGCGCGGCCGAGCCGCCCGCCGAGGGCGACGACGCGTGGTACCGCAAGCCGGCGCTGCTGGGCTGGGGTGCGGTGGTCCTGGCGGCCGCCTGCTACATCCCGTTCTCGTTCTGACCGTCGAGGAGTTGATCCACCATGTCCGAGTACTCCGAACACGGCGTCCATCGCGAGGTCACCGAACTGGAGAGCAAGTCGGCCACGGCCGCCCGCCTGTTCGACGTACGCCGCATCATCGGCGGCCTGTTCGTCCTCTACGGCGTCATCGTCACGATCGCCGGCATCACGGCCTCCGACGCCGACCTCGACAAGGCCGAGGGCGTCAACATCAATCTGTGGACGGGGCTGGGGATGCTGGCCCTGGGGCTGTTCTTCCTGGGATGGCTGTGGCTGCGGCCGCTGAAGCAGGCGCCGGCACCGCCCGAGGAGCCTCCGGCCGAGTGAGCGAGTGAGTACGGGGTCGCCGGTTGCCGTACACCCTGCGCCGTACGGCAACCGGCGCTCCGCGTACGTCACTTGAACAGTCCAGTCCTCACAGCCCACCCACAGGCCCCGTACAACCAGAACCGGTACACCTGGGGCACCCGTCCGCCCTCGTCCCCGTATGGGAAGATCAGCCGACATTCGAACGTGATCTCGCCCGTAAAACTTCAGTACTACTCTGCTGCCCCTGCACGGCTGATCGGAGTACGGCACGTGGGAAAGGTGACCGGCGATGCCGCTGAACCCCGGCGATCTGGAGTCCATAGGCGGCTACGCGCTGGCCGACCGGCTCGGTAGCGGCGGCATGGGCGTCGTCTACCTGGGTCACTCGGAGTCGGGGCGGCGGGTCGCGGTCAAGGTCATCCACGCCCAGTTCGCGCAGGACGAGGAGTTCCGGACGCGCTTCCGGCAGGAGGTCGCGGCGGCCCGCCGGGTGAGCGGGGCCTTCACGGCCCCGGTGGTGGACGCCGACCCGGACGCCGAACAACCGTGGATGGCGACGCTCTACGTGCCGGGCCGCACGCTGTCGAACGTCGTGGCCAACGACGGCCCGCTCCGCGGGCGGGAGTTGCGCACGCTCGCGCTGGGGCTGGTCGAGGCGCTGCGGGACATCCACCGGGTGGGGATGGTGCACCGCGATCTGAAGCCGAGCAACGTCCTGATGGCCGAGGACGGGCCCCGTGTCATCGACTTCGGCATCTCGCACGCCGTCGACAACCAGGCCCTCACCGTCACGGGACGACTGATCGGCACCCCGCCCTTCATGTCCCCCGAGCAGTTCACCGCGCCACGGGACGTCACCGCCGCCTCGGACGTGTTCTCGCTGGGGTCGCTGCTGGTGTACGCGGCCACCGGCAACCGTCCCTTCGACGGAAGCAGCCCTTATTTGACGGGGTATCAGGTGATGTACGAGGCGCCGGTCCTGGACGGAGTCGCCGAACCGCTCCGGAGCATCGCCGAACGCTGCCTGGACAAGGACCCGGCCGCCCGGCCCGAACTCGCCGATCTGCAGCGGTTGCTGCGGACCCTGCCGGATTCCGACGGGCCGGTACCGACCGGGTCGGTCGCGCCGGGCGCGCCGGGAGTGGCGAGAGTGGCGGGAGTGGCCGGCCCGGCCGGGGCCGACCGCTCGGTTGCCCCCGTGCTCCCCGTTCCGCCGGGCCCGCCCACCACCGCGGGAGAGGGTGGAAGGGGCAGGGCCCGAACCGATCACCGGCGTCGGCGGCGTCGCGTCCTCGTCGGCCTCGCCGCGGCGCTGGCCGTCACCGCGCTGAGCGTCGTGGCGGTGCACATCGCGTCGGACGACAGCGACGCTTCCCCGTCGGCGTCCGCGTCGGCGTCGGCGTCCAAGCCGGAGTCCGTGTCGGGGGCCACCGCTCCGGCGTCGGCGTCCGCGTCGGCATCCACGTCCGCCGCCGCGGTGACGCTGCCTCCGAAGCACGTGCGGTGGGACTACCAGATCGGTGGCGCGTACCCCCTGCCGACCGGTGTGCGGGTGGTCAGTCGCGACTACGAGGACGCGCCCGCGCCGGGTGCGTACAGCATCTGCAACTTCAACGCCTTCCAGGCGCAGAAGGGCGCGGAGGGCGACTGGGACTCCGGCCTGCTGCTGCACGACGCGGGCGGGGACGTCGTCTACGACAAGGACTGGGACGAGGCGGTCCTGGACATCCGCACGGACGCCAAGCGGCAGCGCATCGCCGCCAAGGTGAACGGCTGGATCGACGAGTGCGCGGAGAAGGGGTTCCAGGCCGTCGAGCCCGACAACTACGACACCTTCAGCCGCTTCCCGAAGTACCTCACGGCCGACCAGGCCACGGCGTTCATGAAGCTGCTCGTGGCGCACGCCCACGACAAGGGCCTGGCCGTCGCCCAGAAGAACGCCGTGGAGCTCGTGGCCTACCGTGCGTCCGTGGGCCTGGACTTCGCCGTGGCGGAGGAGTGCGGACAGTTCGACGAGTGCGGCGCGTACGCCGAGGCGTTCGACGACAACGTGCTCGTCGTCGAGTACTCGGCGAAGGGCCTGGCGAAGGCGTGCTCCGGCTGGGGCAGCAGCCTGAGCGTGGTCCGCCGCGACCAGGACGTCGTGCCCCAGGGCACGAGCGGCTACCTGCGCGAGACCTGCTGAGACCGGCTCGTCCGGCGCACTCCCGTCGAGCGAACTTCGGTCGAGCGAACTTCGGTCGAGCGAACTTCGGTCGAGCGAACTTCGGTTGAACGCGCCACAAACACTCAGAACGGCGTACAACGCCTCCCGGGTCACTGGTGTCACACAGACGTATCCGTCTCTTCTCCCTTGACACCACCTACGCCACCTACGCCACAAGGACCCACGGACATGAAGCTTCGTCGCACGTTGTCCGCTGCCGCCACGACCGCCGCGATCGTCCCGGCGGCGCTGCTGGCCGCGACCGCCGCCCACGCCGAGGGAGGACCGTCGGCCTCCCCCTCCTTGTCCGCCACCCCGTCGGCCACCCCGTCGCCCTCCGCGTCGACACCCGCCCCCGACGCCGCGGCCGCTTCCAGAGCGGCGCGCGCCGAGCCCGCCCCCGCGCCGACCCCCTGCCGCAACGGCCCCTACTCCGCGATCAAGCTCAGGATCGAGGGTGTGCCCGGCACGATCGTGGCCGGCAGCGGCTGGCACACCTTCACCCTGAACGTGGCCAACACCACCGGCACGCCGCTCGGCACGGTCAACGCGCTGGTCGGCTTCGGAAACGGCCAGGCCAGCGAGAACGGCGATCTTCAGGACCACTCCACCGTCCAGTTCTGGGACGCCGACAGCGGCAAGTGGCAGGGCCCCGACGCCCAGACCGATCTCACGGCCCATGAGTCCGCCGACCTGAAGTACCGCGTCCAGATCGACGACAAGGCCACACCCGGCGACAGTTACGCCGAGGCCGGCGGCAACTACGTGGACCCGGAGAAGCACTGCACCGACGGCACCACCGCGACGGTCGGCTTCGACGTGCTCGCTCCCGACGCGGAGGGTGGCGGCGGCACTCCGACGGGGAGCGCGACGCCCACGCGCTCTCAGACCCCCACGCCGACCGCGAGCACGTCACGGAGCGCCGACGCCACGCCGACCGCCGACGCGTCGCAGGGCGCCACGTCCGGCCCTTCGGTCAACGGAAACCTCGCGGAGACGGGTTCGTCGTCCGCCCTCCCGATGATCGGCGCGGTGGGCGGGCTGGCCGTGGTGGCGGGTGCGGGCGCGATGATCGTCGTACGGCGCCGCAGGAAGGGTGACGCCCAGGCGTGACCCAACTCAGAACGGGGCGCGGCATGTTCGCGCCCCGTTCATGGGCGCGACAGCGCGCTCTCACGCGGTTGAAGCTTCCACTACCGATCATCTGTTCCCCTTGATTCGACGGAATCGACGCTCGAGCAGGGGGACTTGAGATGTTCGAGACGATCGCCGACTTCTTCGGCGGGCTGAGCAACGGGCAGATGTGGGCGGGCGCACTGGTGTGTGCCCTGAGCGCGGGCCTGGTGGCTCTCTGGCTGGAGCGGTACCAGGGGTGGCGTCGCATCAGCTGGAGCGAGATCTACAACGGGCCCATCAACAAGCACATCAACAACCAGCCGCCGCCCGGCATGTGGGACATCCACTGGCAGGGCCGCCGGGTCCGCGACGGCAGCCTGGTCATGCTGGAAGTGCGCAACTCCGGTGTGCAGACGCTGGAACCCGAGCACTTCACCAGCCCTCTGACCTTCACCTTCGCGGGCAGGAAGGTCGTGCACTTCAAGGTGCGGGACGCCAATGAGCCGCTGGAGGCGGCCCTGCGTCCGCAGGTGCCCGCGGCTCCCGTCCCTGAGCAGGCCGACGACACCGGCGGCGGCACCGGCGTGAGGGTGGCCCCGGCCCCCGCCGCGCGTCAGCAGACCGACACGATCACCCTGCCGCTCTTCACCCTCAACCGGCGCGAACGCTTCCGGCTCCTCGTGCTCCTGGAGGACAACGGAGCCGGCTCCTCGGCCAAGCCTCCCAAGATCACCTCGGGCGGAAAGCTGAAGGGCGGCCGCGTCAAGAAGACCGCCGGGCGGGCCAGGCGCCGGTGGGCCACCGCCATCGTCGTGACGGTCGTCGCGGGCATGAGCCTCGGCACCGGTGTCTACGCCAACAACGAGAGTCTCAAGCTGGGCGCGACCTGTTCCCAGGCCCGCCGTCTCACGGTGACGGGATCGACCGCGTTCTCCCCTCTCGCCCACCAGGTCAAGGAGGCGTACGAGGAGCAGTGCCCCCAGACCGACGTGGTGCTGGAGGCGACCGGCAGCCGCACAGGGCTGGAGGAACTGCGTTCGAACACGGCCGCGGAGACCATCGCCATGGTGGACACCGTGGCAGGGCAGAAGCCGGAGAAGGACCTCGACGCCCACAACGTCGGCGTGATCGTCTTCGCCGTCGTGGCCAACCAGTCACTCGCGAAGGACCTCGGCCCCGGCCAGACGCTGTGGGACCGGGGGCTGACCCAGCAGCAGCTGGGGCAGATCTTCAACGGAGAGGGCTTCAGCAACGAGGACGGGCGCCTCGCGGACACGCCCGTGGCGGTGGTCCGTGACAATGGATCGGGCACCAGGGACACCTTCGAAGCGAGGGTGGCCGGTGGGAAGGGCACGACCTCCGCCCCTCCCTGCACCGCCGGCTCGACCGGAGTCTGCTCCGAGCCGTCCACGATGGAACTGCTCGACTACGTGAACCGTACGAAGAACGCCATCGGCTACGCGGAGGCGGACGCCCTGCCCTTCTTCCCCAACGTGCGGACCGTGCCGATCAACGGCACCGCGCCGACCAAGGAGAACGTCCTCCACGGCGACTACCCGTTCTGGGCCTCCGAGGTCCTCTACACCCGCCAGGGCGCGTCCGGCCTGACCCGCGACTTCCTCGGCTTCCTGCGCAGCCGAGGGGTGTCGAAGCTCCTGGAGGGCCAGGGGTTCCTCCCGTGCCGGGAGCTGAGGGACTCGAAGGTCAGGGAGATGAGATGTGAGGAGTAGGCGGGATCAGCTCCGCTTCCCGGCGGCCAGGTCGCACCACACGTACTTGCCCCGGCTGCCGCCTCTGGACAGCGGCTGCCAGCCCCACAGGTCGGCGCAGGAGCGGACGAGAGCCAATCCACGCCCACCTTCCAGGTCCAGGTCGGCGAGCGGCTCCAACCGGCAGGGAGGTTCCGGCGGTTCGGGGTCCGTGTCCCAGGCGCCGATCCGCAGGACGCCGTCCGTCCAGAGCACGCGGAGGGCGGCGGGGCCTTTGGTGTGACGTACGGCGTTGGAAACCAGCTCAGCGGCGAGCAGTTCGGCGGTGTCGACGAGGCAGATGAGGCCGTGCATGGTCAGGATCAGGCGGAGCGTGCGAGACGCGTATGTCCGCTCGCGGCCACTGGCAGAAGTCGTCCTTCTCCGGCGGGGGCGACGGCAACAACTGTGTCGAACTCACTGCTACCCCGCGCACCATTCGCCTCCGCGAAAGCGACACCCCACACACCGAAGTCACCACCGCTCCCGCTCCCCTTGCCCTCCTCCAGGGCATAAAGTCCGGCAGGCTCGCCGGGCCCTCCGCAATTGTCCGCTGAGTCCCACGAAAACCCGCGCCGACCAGGCGCTTCCCAAGCCGAGGCGAGACTCAGCGCCCACATCTCGTCCGAGGGCTTGAGACGGACTCGCCCCCCCTGTCTGCCGCGGCGAACTCCAAAACGGCATCCCCGACATCTGGGCCCTGGCGCGCGTTACTCCGGGGTGGCGTCCAGGCCCTCCGCCGAGCGCTGCAGCGGGCCCGCCCTGTCCAGCAAGCCCGTACGCGCCGCCAGGGCCGCCGCCTCCAGGCGGGAGCCGACGCCGAGCTTCATCAGGACCCGCTGGACGTGGGTGCGGGCTGTGCTGGGTGCGATGCCCATGCCGGCCGCGATCAGGCGGGTGTCCTCTCCGTCGGCGACGCGGACCAGGACCTCGACCTCGCGCGGGGTCAGCATCTGGAGCAGGCGCTGGCCCTCGTCGTCGGGCTGGGCGGCCGGGTTGAGCAGTTCGCTGAAGGCGCCCTGCAGGAGGGAGGGTGCCACCGCCGCCTCGCCCGCCCTCGCCTTCATGATCGCGCGCTCGACGCCCTCGATGCGCTCGTCGTGCCGTACGTAACCCGACGCGCCCGACGCGAACGCGGACGCGATGCCGCGCGGGTTGGGCACCGGTCCGAGGACCAGCACCGCCACCTGCGGGCGCTCCCGCTTGATCCGCACCACCGGATCGAAGATGCCCGGCTCGGCGGGTGCCGCCGTACCGAACAGGCACACCTCCGGCGCACGGGTGATCACCAGCTCCGCCGCCCCCGCGGCGGGCGCCGCCGCGGCGAGCACCCTGTGCCCGCGCAGCTTGAGTGCCGAGGCCAGTGCCTCGGCGAGCAATCGGTGGTCGTCGACCACCATGAGCCGCACTCCCATCGAGCAACCCCCCAGTCCCCCCAATGGATCACCACTATGGCTGCCCACTGGTCCGCACGGACAGGTCCCCCCTGCCGCCCCCGCTCTTCATGCCCCCGGAAGCTACACGCTTGTTCGACGTTGCGCTTCCCCTTGGCGGGAGAAGTGCCCCGGATTTCCGAAATCCCTCCCATTCGGGAGTGATGAGGGGTAAGTGCACGACCCCGCCCCTGAGCAGGGACGGGGCCGTTCAGCAGGGGCCCGGGGGCGCATGGGATCACTCGACGCCGAACACGGATCACTTCGCGCCGAAGGCGAGCGCCGCGTACCTCTTCTCGTCCGCCGAGTACGCCTTGCCGACCAGCTGTTTGCCCATGAAGAGCCGCCCGTCGGCGTAGAGCATCTCGGCCGAGTCCGGGACCATGCTGCTGATCGCGGTGAGCACGTCCCGGGAGGCCGGGGTCTCCAGGAGCTTGGTGGTCTTCAGCGTGGAGGCGTCCACGGAGACGACCTGGGCGCCCTTGTTGTACGGGCCGTCCTTGAAGGCGATGACGTTCGGCCCGTCCATGCGGATCGGGAACAGCGCGTAGCCCTCGCCCGCGTCGACGCGCTCACCGGTGGGCTTGCCGGTACCCAGCGAGAAGGACACGATCTCGTTGGTCTGGGCGTACCCGCTGCCGTCGTGCTCCTCGGTCGGCACGTACAGCTTGTCGTTGCCGACCGTGACGCCCTTGCAGTTCCAGACGTTGTTGACCTCGCAGTCGGACTTGTACTTGCCCTCCGGCATGGTGATCTTCGTGCGGAGCTTGCCGCTGTCGTCCAGCGAGAAGACGTCCGTGAAGCCGGTGGCGGTGATCTCGCCGGAGTCCACACCGAAGACGACCGGCTTGGTGGAGATCAGCTTGGCGTTGTCGATACCGGCGGGCAGCTTGTAACTCCACTTGCTGGAGCCCGACTTCGGGTCGAGGAGCTGGACCTCGTACTTCTCGTCGCCCCATTCGCCGCACTTGCGGACCGCGACCAGCTGGGGGCCGCCGGCGTAACCGACGTCCACGCACTCGCCGACCTTGGGCGCCCACAGGGACTTGCCGGTGTCCACGTCGAAGGCGGCGCCTCCGTACAGACCGCCCACCGCGACCGTGGAGCCGGAGATGGTCACCTGGGTGAAGGACACGGCCGCGCCGCTGATCTCGGCGCCCTTCGTCCACAGCTTCTTGCCGTCACTCACCCGGAAGGCCGTGATCTTCGAGCAGGGCTGGGCGGCGCCCTTGGCGTTCCGCTTCTTCTCCTCGTGCACGACCACGGCGACCCCGTCGCCGCTGACCTCACGGGAGGCCGCACAGGTCTGACCGTCCAGCGGCAGCGTCCACTTGGCCTTGCCGCTGGCGGGGTCGTAACCCACGATCTTGTAGACACCGCCCTTGGCGTACACCGAGTCGGTGAGCCAGGAGCCCTTGATGCTGTCGACCTGCGACCGGTCCTTGACCTTCGGCGCGGGCAGCTCGAACAGGACGTCGGCGCTGGTGCTGGACGGCACCTTCTCCTGGGCGCTGGTGTCCCCGCCGGACGTGCCGCCGGAGCCCTGGTCGCCGCCGCCGTCGGTGCCGCCGGAGTCCGCGGAGTTGTTCTTGTCGTCGTCCTTGCCGCCGGAGGAGGCGTACCAGACACCACCGCCGATGATCAGCGCGATGGCGGCGACGGCCGCGACGATGATGACCAGCTGCGAGTTGACCTTCCGCCCGCCCTGACCGCCCTGACCGCCCTGGCCGGCCTGCGGGTGCTGGGGCGGGGTCGGCTGCGGGTAGCCGTACGGCGGCTGGCCGTAGGGGGGTTGCTGGCCGTACGCGGGTGGCTGGCCGTACGGGGGCTGTTGACCGTACGAGGGCTGTTGACCGTACGGGGGCTGCTGGCCCGGAGGGCCGTAGCCGGGGGCCTGCGAGGGAGCGGGTGGGGGCGGAGGGGCCGCCTGGGGCTGCTGGGGCGCCTGTGGGTAGCCGTAACCGGGGCCGGGCGCGCCGAAGCCGCCCTGGGGCGGCGGTGGCGGCTGTGGCGGCCCGGCGGGCGGCTGGTTCGGAGGCGGAGGCGGCGGCCCCTGCGGTGGTTGTCCCGGCGGCGGGCCGAAGCCGCCCTGCGGCGGCTGACTGGGCGGCTGAGTCATCAGCGCGCTCCCCCTCTTCGCTGCTTTTGAGCCACCCGCGTCACGCGAGGTGTTGGTTCTCAGTCCGTACTCGGACGGACCTTTCTACCATTGGGCCACCGGGCGCGCCCCAAAGGGGCGCGGGGAACTGCGCGACCAGCCACAACGCAGAGCGAGCCGCCATACCTCAGAACCCCTACGGCGAACGGGCGAACTCTCAAGCTTCGTCGGCGAGTTCCAGCCAGCTCATCTCCAACTCCTCGCGCTGCCCCACCAGTTCCCGCAACTCCGCGTCCAGTTCGGCAACCTTGGAAAAGTCCGTCGCGTTCTCGGCGATCGCCGCGTGCAGCTTCGTCTCCTTCTCGGAGATCTTGTCCAACTGCCGCTCGATCTTCTGGAGTTCCTTCTTCGCGGCCCGCTGATCGGCCGCGCTCTTCTCCGAGGAGGCCTTGTCCACGCTCGACGCAGTCGCAGGCGCAGTCGCCCTCGCCGCCTGCTCCTCCATCGTGTGGCGCCGTTCGATGTACTCGTCGATGCCGCGCGGCAGCATCCGCAACGCCCCGTCGCCCAGCAGCGCGTACACCCGGTCCGTCGTGCGCTCGACGAAGAACCGGTCGTGGGAGATGACCACCATGGAGCCGGGCCAGCCGTCGAGGAGGTCCTCCAGCTGGGTGAGGGTCTCGATGTCGAGGTCGTTGGTGGGCTCGTCGAGGAAGAGGACGTTCGGCTCGTCCATGAGCAGGCGCAGGATCTGCAGGCGCCGGCGCTCACCGCCCGACAGGTCGCCGACCGGCGTCCACTGCTTCTCCTTGCCGAAGCCGAACGTCTCGCACAGCTGACCCGCGGTCATCTCGCGCCCCTTGCCGAGGTCGACCCGGTCGCGGACCTGCTGCACGGCCTCCAGCACCCGCCACTTCGGGTCGAGTTCGGCGACCTCCTGGGAGAGGTAGGCGAGCTTGACGGTCTTGCCGACGGCGACCCGGCCCGCGGCGGGCTGCTCCTCGCCCCCGGAGCGCGCCGCGTCCGCGAGGGCCCGCAGCAGGGAGGTCTTGCCGGCGCCGTTCACTCCGACGAGGCCGAAGCGGTCGCCGGGGCCGAGCTGCCAGGTGAGGTGCTTGAGCAGCACCTTGGGGCCGGCCTGGACGGTCACGTTCTCCAGGTCGAAGACGGTCTTGCCGAGCCGGGAGCCGGCGAACTTCATCAGTTCGCTGCTGTCGCGCGGCGGGGGCACGTCCTTGATGAGTTCGTTGGCGGCCTCGACGCGGAAGCGCGGCTTGGAGGTGCGGGCGGGGGCGCCGCGCCGCAGCCAGGCCAGTTCCTTGCGGACCAGGTTCTGGCGCTTGACCTCCTCGGTGGCGGCGATGCGCTCGCGTTCGGCGCGGGCGAAGACGTAGTCGGAGTAGCCGCCCTCGTACTCGTAGACGTCGCCGCGCTGGACGTCCCACATGCGGGTGCAGACCTGGTCGAGGAACCAGCGGTCGTGGGTGACGCAGACGAGGGCGGAGCGGCGTTCGCGGAGGTGGTTCGCGAGCCAGGAGATGCCCTCGACGTCGAGGTGGTTCGTGGGCTCGTCGAGGACGAGGATGTCCTGCTCGTCGATGAGCAGCTTGGCGAGGGCGATGCGGCGGCGCTCGCCGCCGGAGAGGGGGCCGATGACGGTGTCGAGTCCCTGGGGGAAGCCGGGCATGTCGAGGCCGCCGAAGAGGCCGGTCAGCACGTCCCTGATCTTGGCGTTGCCCGCCCACTCGTGATCGGCGAGGTCGCGGATGACCTCGTGGCGGACGGTGGCCTCGGGGTCGAGGGAGTCGTGCTGGGTGAGGACGCCGGCGCGGAGGCCTCCGGAGTGGGTGACGCGGCCGGTGTCGGCCTCCTCCAGCTTGGCGAGCATGCGGATGAGGGTGGTCTTGCCGTCGCCGTTGCGTCCGACCACGCCGATGCGGTCGCCTTCGGAGACGCCGAGGGAGACCCCGTCGAGCAGGGCGCGGGTGCCGTACACCTTGCTGACGTTCTCGACATTGACCAGGTTGACGGCCATTACTCTCCTGAGCGCGGGGGTGGATCGACCCCCCAGGGTACGCGCCGCGTTCGGCTGCCCGCCGGGGGTTGTTTCGCCCCCGCCGCCCCTACCCGTCCCATCCCAGGGGCTCCGCCCCGGACCCCGCTCCTCAAACGCCGGAGGGGCTGGAAAATCCAGCCCGTCCGGCGTTTGAGGACGAGGCCGTCAGGCCGATTGCGGGGGTCTGGGGGCGGCAGCCCCCAGGGATGGGACGGGTAGGGGCGGCGGGGGCGAAGAAACCCTCGGCGCAGCCGACTGTGCGGGGCGTTCGCAACACCCCTAGCGGCCGCCGAAGGACGCGGCCTCGTGGACCGGCATGTCGTCCCGCGTCAGGTTCTCGGGGATGAGGACGGCCGCGGTGACCCCGCCGTTCGGTGAGGGGCGCAGTTCGACGCGCAGGCCCTGGCGGTCGGCGAGGCGGTTGACGACGAAGAGGCCGATCTGTCGGGCGTCGAGGAGGTCGACCCGATCGGACTGGATCTTCCGGTTGGCCTCGGCCGTCGCCTCCTCGTTCATGCCGAAGCCACTGTCCTCGATCTCGATGAGCAGCCCGTCGCGCAGCCGGGCGGCGCGCAGGTGGACCTTGGTGCTGGGCGGCGAGAAGGAGGCGGCGTTCTCGACGAGTTCGGCGAGGAGGTGGATGACGTCGGCGACGGAGCCGCCGTTGACGGAGACGCGCGGGACGGCCCAGGTCTGGACGCGGCCCGGCTGCTCGATCTCGGCGACCGCGGCCCGCAGGACGTCGGAGAGGGCGATGGGGTCGCGCCAGCCGCGGCCGGGAGCGATGCCGGACAGGATGAGCAGGCTCTCGGAGTGGCGGCGCATCCGGGTGGCCAGGTAGTCGACCCGGTAGAGCTCCTGCACCTCGGCGGGGTCGCGCGGCCGCTGCTCCAGCTCGTGCAGCAGGTCGAGCTGGCGGTGCAGCAGCACCTGGCTGCGGCGCGCGATGCTGACGTACATCCCCGAGATGCCACTGAGGAGTTCGGCGCGCTCGGAGGCGGCCTTGAGCGCGGCGCGCTGGACGGCGGTGAGCGCGGTGCCCACCTGGGCGAGTTCGTCGCCGACGAGGCGGCGCATCGGGGCCTCGGCGTCGATGTCCACGCCCTGGCCGGCGTGCAGGCGCCGCATGGCCTGGGGCAGCCGGCGGCCGGCGACCTCGAGGGCGTCGTTGCGCAGGTCGAGCAGTTCGACGATGAGCCCGCGGCCGACCAGGACCGAGACGAGCAGCGACAGCAGGACGCCGACGAGCCCCAGGACGACGGCCACGCCGGAGGCGCCGAGCGTGTCCCAGCCGAAGGGGTCGGCCTGGGCGGTGGCCCCCGTACCGGCGCCGGCCTCCGCCTCGGCGAGCCCCTTCAGCACGGCACTGGAGGAGTCGTCCCAGCCCTTCAGGAAGCCCGCGGAGACCGCGGAGGTGCCGGGTCCGGCGCTGCGTACACGGTTCTCGACGGCGGCGAGCGTGTCGTAGTCGCCGCCGTCGAGAACCGCGTCGAACGCCGGCCGGTGCGCGGGCTTCAGATCGGCGATCGCGGGCTCGAGCAGCCCGCGCCGGGTGGCGACCGCGCCGACGAACTGCGCGTACTGCTCCTGGGTGAGCGTGCCCGCCCCGCTGCCCGCGGCGAGGAGGGCCTGCTCCTGGGCCACGGCCTCGCGGGCGCGGGAGAGTTCGAGGACGACCCGTGCCTCGGAGGCGGCGACGGTGTCGTTCTCGCCGGTGAGCCCGCCGGAGACGGCGAAGGCGTGCTCGATGATCGTGGAGTACCGCGTGAACACCTTCTGGGCGGCGCCCTTGGCGTTGGTCTCCTCGCGGAGTGCGGACAGTCCGCGGGCGTCGGCTTCGAGGCGGTCGATGCGGGCGGGCAGTCCGGCGTCGAGGAGGCCGGCGTCCGTGCTGGAGGCGTTGGCTCCGTCCCGGACGGCGGTGGCGGCCTTGTCGGTGGTATCGCGCGCCGCTGTGAGGGTGTCGAGGTGCTGTGCGCCGGGCGCGGCCGCCTGACGCATGGCGGCGGTGCGCTCGCTCTGCAGCGCGGTGACGAACGCGGCGACCGGGGTGAGGAGTTCGGCGCTCACGTCCTTGGCGCGTTCGGTGTCGCCGATGGTGGACGCCGTCGTCACCGCGGCGAAGCCCCACAGCGCCATGAGGGACACGATGGGCAGCATCAGCAGGGCGACGATCTTGGCCCGGACCGATCTGGGACGCAGTGTCGTACGGGTGACACGCATGGGGGACCTCTTCGGGGAGTGTGCGGCTCTGCGGGCGTACGACGGCTCAGACGGCGGCGGTGGGCGTGGCCGGGGGCGTGACGGCGGCCGCGGGAGTGGCGGCCGCCGGGGACGTGGCGGTCGCGGTGGAGAGCTCGACCTCGCGCAGCAGCTGGGCGGCCACGGCGGACTCGTCCCCCTTGCCGGTCGGGGACAGCGCGACGTACGCGGAGGCCAGGAAGAGGAACGACCCGAGGAGGACGGCGAGCGGGAAGAGGAACTCGGTGGGCGTGGCCCCGGGCAGCTTCGCGCTGCTGGGTGCCAGCGTGACGTCGACGGCGTACATCGCGGTGTAGTGCATGCTGCTGACCGCGAGTCCCATGACGAGCGCGGCGAGCACGGCCAGGACCGGACCGCGCACGACGAGGGTGAGCGTGAGCGCGGCGGTCGCGGCGACGACGGCGATCACGACGGAGGCCATGACGAGGAGCGGGTTGTAGTCGACGGTGCCGTGCAGGTTGAGGGCGGCCATGCCGGTGTAGTGCATCGCGGCGACACCGAGGCCGGTGCCGAGGCCGCCGAGCGCCACGGACGTCACGCGCGAACGCCCGTATCCGGCGGTGAACACGCCCGCGCTGACGACGGCGATCGACATGACGAGGCTGAGCGCGGTGAGCGTGACGTCGTAGCGGATGGGCGTCCCCTCCACCCCGAAGCCCATCATCGCGATGAAGTGCATGGTCCAGATGCCGGAGCCGATGGCGAACGACGCGAGCAGCAGCCAGTTCCGCTTCGAGGCGCCCTCGGCCTCCAGCGCCCGGACGGTGCAGCGCAGACCGAGGGCCGAGCCGACACAGGCCATGACGTAGGAGAGGACGGGAGTGACCCATCCGGCGCTGAAGTGGTCCACGTGTCCCATGGGAACCCCTCTCGCCGCCGCGCGGAGAGCACCGCGCGCACGGAAGTACCGCCGGTAACAAATGACCGGTGGATCGAGATCCTGCCATTTTCGCCTGGCAGGCAAATCCGATGAAAGGGGGGCGGCGCGGGAGATTGGTGAGGATTAAAGTACCGTGGCTTGAGTCACAAACCGACAGGCAGGTCGGAGATTCACAACTCCCCCACGTGACTTGCACGTTCTCTTGCTTGCCGAGGCCGCGAACATCCCACTCGCTCCACCAACAGCCACCCCGCGAGCGTCATCCCCACGGCCGCCGGAGCGGTCACGTGCACGGCGATCACCAGCGCCGTACGGCCTTCCAGCAGACCGCCGAACCCGACCATGGACAGCCCGAGCACACCGAAGAGGGCCAGCGTGACACCGAGCGCGGCGGCGGGGCCGGAGTAGGCACCTGAGCTGCGAGAACTCTCCCTCCTCCCGAACCCGTCGGACTGTACCGCAGGCCTTTCGAAGCCGCGGAAGGCCGCCACGAGCACCGCCGTGAGGGCGGCGGCGAGCGCGATCCGCACGGGCACCTGGGCCCACCACGCACCGGTCGCGGGCTCCGGCAGCGGGACGTCCAGCGCGAGCAGGGCGCCGTACACCCCGAGCATGGCCGAAAGATGCCACAGGAACGCCGTCATGGAGATGCCGTTGGTCACAACGACCGCCCGCCACACCCGGGGCCGCTCCAGCCACCGCGCGGCCGGTGCCCGCAGCAGCTCCACCGCACCGACCAGCCACAGCCCGTGGCACAGCAGGGCGAGGGTGGGCGGGGCCATGTTGGAGATCTTCTCGCCCGGCATCCCGACCATGGAGAGCGGATACGGCCCGTACGCCACGAGGAGCGCGGCACTCGCGAGTCCGGTGCCCGCGAGGACGTACGGCTTCGTCAGCCTGCCGTCGGCGCGCAGGAAACCGAGCTGGTGGATCGCGAGCCAGACGAAGGCGAAGTTGAGGAACTCGACGTAGGGGACGCCGAGGGCGAACCGGAGGACGTCCACGAGGGCAACGGCCGCCGCCAACCCCGCGAACGCGCCCCACCCGTACCCCTCATGCAGCTTCAACAGCGGCGGAGTGAAGGCGACCATGGCCAGGTAGATCCCGATGAACCACAGCGGCTGGGCGACCAGTCGCAGCGAGACGTCGAGCAGTCCCCCACCGTCGCCCGCGAGTTGGAGCACGAGGGCGGCGGCGCCCCAGACGCCGATGAACACGACGGTCGGCCGGAGCAGCCGCTGGAGACGGGCGCGCAGGAAGGCGGAGTACACCTGCGCGTCCGGGGTCCCGCGCCGCAGCGAACGGTAGGACAGGGCGTGGGAGAAGCCGCCGACGAAGAAGAACACCGGCATGATCTGCAGGGCCCAGGTCAGGATCTGGAGTCCGGGCCGCTCGGCGAGGAGGTTGCCGACCTCGACCCGGCCGTCGTCCCCTCGGGTGACGGCCGCCATCAGCCAATGGCCGAGGACCACCGTACCGAGGGAAGCGACCCGCAACAGGTCGACGTAACGGTCACGGGTCTGCGGAGTGGCGGCGGCGAGGTCGGCTGCTCTCATGGCGGTACGGTCGCGCGGACGGCCGCCCGGGCGTCAGCGCTCCCGTACTCAGATCACGTACTCAGATCACGAACTCAGATCACGAACTCAAGTCAGGCCCGGGTAACGGGGGTTACGGCTGACGCACGGGCGTCCCCACCACGGTCGCGCCTGGCGCGGGTGACGTGGCGGTGCGGGCCGTGCGGCACGTACCGGAGGCGAGGAGGGCCTCGGCGACCTCGGCGGCACGACCGGCGTCCGGTACCAGGAACGCCGTGGTCGGGCCCGAGCCGGAGACGAGAGCCGCGAGGGCACCGGCGGCGCGGCCGGCGGCCAGCGTGTCGCCGAGCGACGGGAAGAGGGAGAGCGCCGCGGGCTGGAGGTCATTGGCGAGGGCGCCCGCGAGGGCCGTGGCGTCGCCCTTGGCGAGGGCGTCGAGCAGTTCCTGGGAGGCGACCGGCTCCGGCACCTCGGTGCCTTCGGCGAGACGGTCGAACTCCCGGTAGACGGCCGGGGTGGAGAGCCCCCCGTCCGCGACGGCGAACACCCAGTGGAAGGCGCCCCCCACGTCGAGGGGCGTCAACTGCTCGCCCCGCCCTGTCCCGAGGGCCGCGCCGCCGACAAGACTGAACGGCACGTCACTGCCCAACTCGGCGCAAATGGCGAGGAGTTCGTCACGGGAGGTGTTCAGGCCCCACAGCGCGTCGCACGCCACCAGCGCGCCCGCCGCATCCGCGCTGCCGCCGGCCATACCGCCCGCGACGGGGATGTCCTTGGCGATGTGCAGGTGCACGGCGGCGTCGAGGCCGTGCCGTTCGGCGAGGGCGAGGGCGGCGCGGGCCGCCAGGTTCGTACGGTCCAAGGGCACTTGGTCGGCGCCCGGACCGGCGCACGTGACGCGCAGTTCGTCTGCCGTGGTCGCCGTGACCTCGTCGTACAGGCCGACGGCGAGGAAGACGTTGGCCAGGTCGTGGAAGCCGTCGGGGCGGGCGCCTCCCACCGCGAGCTGGACGTTGACCTTGGCGGGGACGCGTACCGTCACGCTCACTGCTGGACCGGCTCCTTGTGCTCTGCGTCCGCCGCGGAACGGTGCTCCGCGATACGGGCGAACTCCTCGACGGTGAGGGACTCCCCGCGTGCCTGCGGCGAGATCCCGGCGGCCACCAGGGCGGCCTCGGCGGCGGCGGCCGATCCCGCCCAGCCGGCGAGGGCGGCGCGCAGGGTCTTGCGGCGCTGGGCGAAGGCGGCGTCGACGACGGCGAAGACCTCCTGCCGGGTGGCCGTGGTGCTGATCGGCTCCGCGCGCCGGACGAGCGAGACGAGACCGCTGTCGACGTTGGGCGCGGGCCAGAAGACGGTGCGCCCGATGGCGCCCGCCCGCTTGACCTCGGCGTACCAGTTGGCCTTCACGGACGGTACGCCGTAGACCTTGTTGCCCGGCGCGGCCGCGAGGCGGTCGGCGACCTCCGACTGCACCATGACCAGCGTGCGCTCGATGCTGGGGAAGGTCTCCAGCATGTGCAGGAGCACCGGGACGGCCACGTTGTAGGGGAGGTTGGCGACGAGGGCCGTGGGGGCGGGGCCCGGCAGTTCGGTCACGTGCATCGCGTCGGAGTGCACGAGGGCGAAGCGGTCGGCGCGCTCGGGCATGCGGGCGGTGACGGTGGTGGGGAGGGCGGCGGCGAGTACGTCGTCGATCTCGACGGCCGTGACGCGGTCGGCCGCCTCCAGCAGGGCGAGGGTGAGTGATCCGAGTCCCGGGCCCACCTCGACCACCACGTCGTCGGGGCGTACCTCCGCGGTGCGGACGATCCGCCGGACGGTGTTGGCGTCGATCACGAAGTTCTGGCCGCGTTGTTTGGTGGGGCGTACGCCGAGTGCTGCCGCCAGCTCGCGGACGTCGGCCGGGCCCAGCAGGGCGTCGGGGGTGGGGCTGCTCACGTGCCAAGGGTACGGGGGGTTGGGGGCCGGGTCGTTCCTCGCCCCCGCCGCCCCTACCCGTCTACCCGTCTACCCGTCTACCCGTCTACCCGTCTACCCGTCTACCCGTCTACCCGTCCCATCCTGTCCCTGGGGGCTCCGCCCCCGGCCCCCGGGTGGGGGTGATTGAGGTGGGTGGGCCGGGTGCGGGTCGGGGGTGGCTGGTCGCGCAGTTCCCCGCGCCCCTGAAAACCCCGCGGTCACCCAGCGAATTCAGCCCCTCCGGCGTTTGAGGAGCGGGGTCCGGGGCGGAGCCCCGGGGGGACGGGTAGGGGCGGCGGGGCGAGACACCCCCTGCCCTCAGCCGCGCAGCCGCCCCCCGCAATGAGGCCAAGGACTCGCCCCCTGCCGCACATACAGTCTCTTCGCCCGCATCGTCTGCTCAGCCGCCGACGCGTCCTGCGGCCGCCCCGCACCACCGAGACTCCGCCACGTACCGGAATCGAACTGATACAGCCCCCCATACGTCCCGGACGGATCCACCGCGTCGGCCCGCCCACCGGACTCACACGCCGCCAGCCCCGCCCAGTTCAGGTGGTCCGCCCCCCGCACGGACATCGGCATCGGCATCGTCCCCACCTTCACGACCTGCGACTGCGGCTCACGCACCACCTCGGAACGGATCCGGCGCGGCTTCTGCCGGACGCCGTTGACGGTGCGCACGGAGTACGCCACGCGCCGCACCCCCGCACGCCCCGCCTGCTCCACGACCTCCGTGCCCTGGAAGAGCGACGGGTCGTCGGTGCGGCGCACGGCGAACGGGATCGGCTCCTCGCGCACCTCCCTGGCCCCGGTGATCCGCAGCACCGTGACCGTCTGCCCGTCCCGCGGGAAGCCGGCCTGCGGAACGGACGTCGTGTCCTGCCCCTTCAGCGTGATCCCGGCCTCCTCCACGGCCTCCCGCACGGTCGCCGCGTTAGTACGGATCGTCCGTGCCCGGCCGTCCGCCATGATCGTCACCGTCCGCTCGGTGCGGACGTCCAGCGCCAGCCCCTCGCGCCCGATCCGCCGGGAGCGCGAGGCCGACACGTACGCCCCCTCCGCGCGCACCCCCATTTGTTCGAGCGCCCCGTCCACCGTGTGCGCCGTCGTCCACACCCGGCGCGGCTGCCCGTCCAGCGTGAGGTGCACCGGCCGCCCGTACCGCACCGCCACCTCGTCGCCGCTGGCCAGGGCGGTGCCCGGCGTGGGCGCCACCATGTCGTGGGTGCCCACGGCGACGCCCTCGTCGGCGAGCAGTTCGGTCACGTCGTCCGCGAAGGTGTGCAGGGTGCGCGGCTTCCCGTCGACGGTCAGCTCGATCGCCTTGTCCTTGGCGACGAAGGCGGACGTACCGCCCGCGAGGAACGCCACCACCAGCGCCTGCGGAACGAGGCGGCGCAACGGCACGGGCCGGTCGGCGGCGCGCCTGCGGCGCGTGGCCCGCCGGGAGCGGGCCCGGCTCCGCCCGCCGGGTCTCTCGGGCGCCCAGTCCTCCGGACCGGACACCGGCGACTCGGCAGCCGTCTCGTAGTCCGTCTCGTAGGCGGGGCGGTACGTGTCCTCGTACGGGCCGTAGGGGAGGCCTGCGCGGAGGGTCGCCACTTCATGGGTTCCGGGATGGTCGCCGTACGGCGGAGTGACGGGGACCGGCCCGTACGTCTCGCCGTACACGTCGCCATACGTCTCGTACTGCGCTCTGCTCACGACGACACGCTCCTCGGGGGCCGGAGGCCGGATCGGGAGACCGCAACCTAATGGAACGGCCATCACTCTCCAAAGCAACGCGACTACACAGCGTGGCGATACGGGCCGGCACTCAGTGACCTTGATCACTCGAATGGCCCTGATGATGTACCGAAAGCGTTAGCCCTCAGTAATCGAACGCGCGCGCAGTGTTCGCCCCGATCGCCGTCGCCAGCGCGTCCTCGTCGATGCCCCGCACGGCAGCCATGGCCCGGACCGTGACCGGAATGAGATACGGCGCGTTGGGCCGTCCGCGGTACGGCGCCGGGGTCAGGAAGGGCGCGTCGGTCTCCACGAGGACCAGGTCCAGCGGGGCCACGGCGAGGGCGTCGCGCAACGGCTGGGCGTTCTTGAAGGTCACGTTGCCGGCGAAGGACATGAAGTAGCCGTGCTCGGCGCACACCCTCGCCATCTCCGCGTCGCCGGAGTAGCAGTGGAAGACCGTCCGGTCCGGGGCGCCCTCCTCCTTGAGGACGCGCAGCACGTCGGCGTGGGCGTCGCGGTCGTGGATGACAAGTGCTTTGCCCTGCCGCTTGGCGATCTCGATGTGGGCCCGGAAGGACCGCTCCTGTGCCGCCTTGCCCTCGGGGCCGGTGCGGAAGTAGTCGAGCCCGGTCTCGCCCACGGCCCTCACGTGCGGCAGCGCGGCCAGCCGGTCGATCTCGGCGAGCGCCTCGTCCAGGGCCGCGTCACCGCCGGGCTCCCGGGCGCCCTGCCGGGACCAGCCGTCGGGGTCGCCGTGGACGATGCGGGGGGCCTCGTTCGGGTGCAGCGCCACCGCGGCGTGGACGTTGGCGTGCGCCGCCGCCGTCTCGGCCGCCCAGCGGGAGCCCTTCACGTCGCATCCGACCTGCACGACCGTCGTCACCCCCACGGACGCGGCCTTGGCGAGGGCCTCCTCCACCGTGCCGGACTGCATGTCGAGGTGGGTGTGCGAGTCGGCGACGGGAACGCGGAGCGGCTCGGGAAGCGGAGGCGCGGCGTTCTTGTCCTGCTTCCCCTGCTCGTCCCGCTTGTCCTGTCGGCCGGAGGTGTTCGAAGGCATGCCCCGATCCTACGAAGGGGGCATGCCCTCACGGCGTCCGGTGCCGGTCAGCTCGCCTTGCGCTGGAACGGGTGCAGCAGATCGGACAGATGCCAGTGGTGGTGCTCCTTGGCGCCTTCCGGCTCCTGGCCCTCGGCCGGCTCATCCGTCGCCTCACCTACCGCGGAGGCCTCGTCCGCCGGGACCTGGCGCGGCACCGGACGGGGCTGTCGGTGGAGGTGGCTCTGCACCGAGGACACCTGCCCCGCCTTCATGATGCGCACCACGTGGTTGTCGCAGTTCTGGCAGGTGGGCTTGGACAGCGGCGAAGGGACGACCTTCCCTTCCGCCACGTACATCACGAACTCCTGGCCGTCGCCGTCTATGTGGTGCTCTATCTCGTACGACTGCTCCCAGCCGTGCCCGCAGCGCATGCAGGCGAAGGAATAGGACTCGTGAACGACTGCCGTCGCCGTGCCGCGGTGGCCGATCTGCCCTGCGATCTCGGTCATGCCAGCTCCTGTTGTCCGCTGGACAAGCCCCCACGGCGCGGGATTCCCCCTTGAATCCCAAGTGGGGGCGGAGGACGGGTGCGTCCCTGCCATCCAGTGGACTGCTCCGTGGGTGCGAGCGCATCAGCCCTGTCGAGTGTTGGAGCGGTTTTGGTCTCCCCTTGTCGCAACCCCCCTGACACCAGGCCTGAGCTTTGCTTTCGCCACGGCGCTTTTACACGTGCATGGGGCGCAGGGTCGCACCAGAGGGGCGCACCAAAGGGTGCGCCCCGTCAGCGGAGCGGGCCCGTACCGATCTGCGCAAAGGACCCGCACCCCGCAATAAACCGCGCCCCCAACGACGCGCCCCGTCAGGGGCGCGGGGAACTGCGCGAGCAACCCACCACAACCCGCACCCCGCCACAAACCGAACCCTCAACGGCGCGACCCGCAAGTACCGCTCAACCCGCGGAGCGCTTCGCCGCGACCACCGCGTCAAAGACCACCCGCTTGGCCACCCCCGCCTCCACAGCCACCGCCGCGATCGCCTCCTTGCGCCGCTCCCCCGCCTCCTCCCGCACCCGCACCCTCCGCACCAGCTCCTCCGCGCCGACCGCCTCGACCCGCTCCGGCGCCCCCTCCACCACCACCGTGATCTCCCCGCGCACACCCTCGGCGGCCCACGAGGCCAGCTCGCCCAGGGCCCCCCGCTTGACCTCCTCGTACGTCTTCGTCAGCTCACGGCACACCGCCGCCCGCCGCGACTCCCCGAACACCTCGGCCATCGCCGCGAGCGTGTCGTCCAGCCGGTGCGGAGACTCGAAGTACACGAGCGTGCGCCGCTCGTCCGCGACCTCCCGCAGCCGCGACAGCCGCTCGCCCGCCTTGCGGGGCAGGAACCCCTCGAAGCAGAACCGGTCCACGGGCAGCCCGGACAGCGCGAGCGCGGTGAGCACGGCGGAGGGGCCCGGCACGGCGGTGACCCGCACGTCCTTCTCCACCGCGGCGGCGACCAGCCGGTACCCCGGGTCGGAGACCGACGGCATCCCGGCGTCCGTGACGAGCAGCACACGCGAGCCCCCCACCAACGCCTCGACGAGCTCGGGCGTACGGGCGGACTCGTTGCCCTCGAAGTACGACACGACCCGGCCGGAGGGCTGCACGCCCAGCGCCTGCGTCAGGCGCCGCAGCCGCCGGGTGTCCTCCGCGGCGATCACGTCCGCCCCGGCCAGTTCCTCGGCGAGCCGGGGAGGCGCGTCCGCGATGTCGCCGATGGGGGTGCCTGCCAACACAAGGGTTCCTGTCACGTTTCCATCCTCGCAGGGGCCATACACGGGACTCCCACAGACGTGTTCCCTACGATGGCGCGGTGACCAGTACCGCGAGTACCGCGTCCTCCATGGACACCCGGCAGGGCCAGGCCACCGAAGAGCAGCGGCCGTCGTGGCAGCAGCGGCTGCGCCGGTTCGGATACACGGCGAAGCCGAGAGGCGACGTCCGTGACCGGCTGGTGCCCCCGTACACCCGGCCCGGCCCCCGGCTGTGGGCGGTGCTCGGGCTGCGCGAGGAGGTGGCCGTCCGGATCACGCGCTGGTCGGCGTGGGGCGGTCCGCTGCTGGTGACGTTGCTCGCCGGACTGATGCGGTTCTGGAACCTGGGCAGCCCGAAGGCGGTGATATTCGACGAGACGTACTACGCCAAGGACGCGTGGGCGCTCATCCACCGCGGGTTCGAGGTCAACTGGGCCAAGAACGCCAACGACCTCATCCTGCAGAACAACGGCAAGGTCCCGATCCCGACGGACCCGGCGTACGTCGTGCATCCGCCCATCGGCAAGTACGTCATCGGCATCGGCGAGTGGCTGTTCGGGTTCACACCGTTCGGCTGGCGCTTCATGCCGGCGCTGCTCGGGACGCTGTCCGTGCTGATGCTGTGCCGGATCGGACGCAGGATCTTCCGTTCGACGTTCCTCGGCTGCCTCGCGGGCACGCTGATGGCGGTGGACGGGCTGCACTTCGTGATGAGCCGTACGGCGCTGCTCGACCAGGTGCTGATGTTCTTCGTGCTGGCCGCTTTCGGCTGCCTGGTGATCGACCGCGACAAGACGCGCGAACGACTGGCCGCCGCGCTGCCACCGGACGGCGACGGGGTGGTCCGCCCGAACGCACACGTGGCGGAGACCACCCGCTTCGGCGGACGCCCCTGGCGCTGGCTGGCGGGTCTCTGCCTGGGCCTGGCCTTCGGCACCAAGTGGAACGCCCTCTACATCCTCGCCGCGTTCTGCCTCATGGCGGTGCTGTGGGACGTCGGCTCCCGCAGGGTCGCCGGTGCCGAGCGCCCGTACGCGACGGTGCTCAAGCGCGACACCGGCCTGACGTTCCTGGCCACGGTCCCGGTCGCGATCGCCACCTACCTGGCCTCCTGGCTCGGCTGGATCCTCTCCCCGGACAACGGCAAGGGCGGTTACTTCCGCAACTGGGCGGCGACGGCGGGCAAGGGCGGCGACTTCACCTGGCTCCCCGACTGGCTGCGCAGCCTCTGGCACTACGAGCACGAGGTCTACAAGTTCCACGTGGGCCTGTCGTCCCCGCACACGTACCAGTCGAACCCGTGGAGCTGGATCGTGGACGGCCGCCCGGTCTCGTACTTCTACGAGTCCCCGATGCCCGGCAAGGACGGCTGCCCGGCGGACGCGGGCGAGAAGTGCGCCCGCGAGGTCCTCGCCATCGGCACGCCGCTGCTGTGGTGGGCCGCCGGCTTCGCCGTGCTCTACGTCCTGTGGCGCTGGCTCTTCCGCCGCGACTGGCGCGCGGGTGCCATCGCCTGCGGTATCGCGGCCGGCTACCTGCCCTGGTTCATGTACCAGGAGCGCACGATCTTCTTCTTCTACTCGATCGTGTTCCTGCCCTTCCTCTGCCTGGCAGTCGCCATGATGACCGGCGCGATCCTCGGTCCCCCCGGCTCGACGGAACGCCGCCGCGTCGTGGGCGCGGCGGGCGCGGGCGTCCTGGTCCTGCTGATCGCGTGGAACTTCATCTACTTCTGGCCCCTGTACACGGGCACGGCGATCCCCATCGACTCGTGGCGTTCACGGATGTGGCTGGATACCTGGGTCTGAGCCACGGATCTGATCTCTCTTCGGACAACATTCGGACAACTCCTTCCACAGTCACCCCTCAGGTCGCTTACAGTGCCGAGCGACCAAGCTTTTCTGAACGCGTTCAGAAACTGAGACCGTTCAGAGACGCTGCAAGGGGGAGTCGCCCGTGAGGGCGCCAACGGGGAGGGATCGCGCGATGCGCAAGGGGGCAAAGGCCGCCGTCGTCGGTGGGGTGTTCGCCGTGATGGTGGGGGGTGCCGGGTACGGCGCGTACAACTTCGTGAGCGCGCTCAGCGACGACGGCGGGGGTTCGGGCTCGGCCGATACGTCCACCGTGAAGAGCGGGCCGCCGAGCGGGGACGAGGTCAAGGAGACGGCCGGTAAGTTCTTCGCGGCCTGGGAGAAGGGGAAGGCCACCGAGGCCGCGGACTACACGAACTTCGCGTCCGACGCCGAGGGCCTGCTGGCCGCCTACCGCGACGACGCGCACATACGTGACGTGAAGATCACGCAGGGGACGACGTCCGGCCGGACCGTGCGGTTCTCCGTGAAGGCCACGGTGGCGTACGAGGGGAAGAGCAAGCCGCTCGCGTACGACAGCGAACTGACCGTCGTCCGTGGGGAGACGACCGGCAAGGCGCTGGTCGACTGGAACCCCGCCGTCGTGTACCCCAAGCTGCGCAAGGGCGACACGCTGTTCACGGGCGAGGCCGCCGCCCCGCCGATCAAGGCCGTCGACCGCAACGGCGTCGAGCTCACCAAGGAGAAGTACCCCTCCCTCGGACCGATCCTGGACGCGCTGCGGGAGAAGTACGGCGAGAAGGCGGGAGGCCGACCGGGCGTCGAGTTCGCGATCCGGCACGGCCAGGAAGGGGAGGGCGACACCACGCTGCTGACCCTGGCCAAGGGCAGGGCGGGCACGCTGCGGACGACGCTCAGCGCCACCGCCCAGGCGGCCGCCGAGAAGGCGGTCGAGAAGTTCTCCGAGTCGTCGGTGGTGGCCGTCAAGCCGAGCACCGGTGACGTACTGGCCGTCGCCAACCACCGGAACGACGGATGGAACGCCGCCTTCCTCGGCGAGCTGGCACCCGGCTCCACCATGAAGATCGTCAGCGCCGCCACGCTCATCGACGACGGCATCACGACGGCGACCGGCCCGGCGCCCTGCCCGGCCACGGCCACCTGGCAGAGCCAGACCTTCAAGAACCTGGACGGCATGACCCCGAACGACAGCGCGACCCTCTCGGAGAGCTTCGCGCGCTCCTGCAACACGGCGTTCGTGAAGTACGCGGACGAGGTGAAGGTCGACTCGCTGACCAAGGAGGCCCAGGAGAGGTTCGGACTCGGCCGGGACAACTGGAAGGTCGGCGTCCAGTCCTTCGACGGCGCGGTCCCCGCCTCCGGCGGCCCTAACACGGCCGCCAACATGCTCGGCCAGGGCGACGTGCAGATGAGCCCGCTGAACATGGCCTCCGTCACCGCGACCGCCATGACGGGCACCTTCCGCCAGCCGGTCATCGTCCCGCAGCGGCTCGACGGCCGCCAACTGGCCACCGCCCAGGGCCTGAAGGCGAGCACCGTCCAGCAGCTGCGCCAGATGATGAACCGCACCGCGACCAGCGGCACCGCGGCCAACGCGATGTCCGGGCTCAGCGGCAGCATCGGCGCCAAGACCGGCTCCGCCGAGGTCGACGGGCAGGCCAAGTCCAACAGCTGGTTCACCGGCTACCGGAACGACGTCGCGGCCGCGGCCGTGACCCAGGAGGGCGGCCACGGCGGCGACGCGGCCGGTCCGATTGTCGCAACCGTGCTACGAGCTGCCGGCTGACGTCACTCCTGTCACACCGGGACTCTAGTGTGGTGCCGTCGTTCTCGATGAGGAGCGTGAGGGCAGCGGGGGCCTGGTAACAGCGGAGGAACGTAGGGCTGTGGGCAAGAGAAGGCGCGTCACCGAGGAAAAGAGCAGCACCAAACGCCCGCTCGTGGTGGGCGGGCTGATCGCTGTGGTCGTGGGCGGCGGCGCGTTCGGCGCGTACGCCCTGGTCGGCGGGGGCGCGGCGGCTGAGGACAGATCGTCCTCCGGCGCCGACGCCAAGCCCGTGAAGACCGGCCCTCTGTCGGTGAAAGAGGTCGGCACCGCCGCCACGGCGTTCCTCACCGCCTGGCAGGGCGGCTCCGTCACGAAGGCGGCGGCCGCCACCGACGACTCGGCGGCCGCGAAGACCGCGCTGACCGGCTTCACCAAGGACGCGCACATCACCGAGGTGACGCTCACCCGCGGCAAGCGCACGGGCGACCAGGTCGCCTTCTCCGTCAAGGGCACGGTGTCCTACAAGGGCACCCCCAGCAAGCCGATCTCGTACGAGTCGTCGCTGACCGTCGTACGGCGTGCCAAGGACGGCAAGCCGATGGTCGGCTGGAAGCCGTCGGTGGTCCACCCCGACCTCGGCGAGGGCGACCGGCTGGTCACCGGCGAGTCGGGCACGCCCCCGGTGAAGGCGCTCGACCGGGACGGCGGCGAGCTGACGACCGCCGAGTACCCGTCGCTGGGGACCGTGCTGGACGGTCTGCGCGAGAAGTACGGCAAGAAGGCCGGCGGCAAGGCGGGCATCGAACTGCGCGTGGTCCACGCGAAGTCCGCGGACGCCGAGAAGGAGGACCAGAAGGCCCCGGACAAGACCCTGCTGGAGCTCAGCAAGGGCACGCCCGGGACCCTGAAGACCACCCTCAGCCCGAGCCTGCAGAAGACCGCCGAGGAGAAGGTGGCGGCGAAGAAGAAGGCCTCGGTCGTGGTGATGCGCCCGTCGACCGGCGAGATCCTGGCCGTGGCGAACTCCAGCCCCGGCTTCAACGTGGCCTTCCAGGGCTCGCTCGCCCCCGGCTCCACCATGAAGATCGTGACGTCGGCGCTGCTCTTCGACAAGGACCTCGCCTCGGCGGACAAGGTCCACCCGTGCCCCAAGTACGTGACGTACGGCGGCTGGAAGTTCCAGAACGACGACAAGTTCGAGATCAAGGGCGGCACGTTCAAGGCGAGTTTCGCGCGCTCCTGCAACACGGCCTTCATCTCGCAGGCCAAGAAGCTGGACAACGACTCGCTGACGAAGGAGGCCCAGCAGGTCTTCGGCCTCGGCATGAACAACTGGTCCATCGGCGTGCCGACCTTCGACGGTGCGGTGCCGGTGCAGAGCCAGGCCCAGATGGCGGCGTCGCTGATCGGGCAGGGCGGGGTGCGCATGAACCCGCTGAACATGGCGTCCGTGGTCGCCACCGCCAAGACGGGTGTCTTCAAGCAGCCGTACCTGGTGTCTCCGTCGGTGGACAACCGCACCCTCGCCACCGCCTCGCGGCCGATGCCGTCGAAGGTCCAGTCACAGTTGAAGGAAGTCCTCCAGTACACGGCGGCGGCCGGTACGGCGGCCGAGGCCATGGCCGGGCTCGGCCCCGACTTCGGTGCCAAGACCGGTTCCGCGGAGGTCGACGGGCAGAAGCAGCCCAACGGCTGGTTCACCGCGTGGAAGGGCGACCTCGCGTCGGCGGGTGTGGTCCAGCAGGGCGGTCACGGGAGCGAGTCGGCGGGACCGATCGTGGCGGCACTGCTGAAGGCGGGCAGCTGACGACGGAAGGTGGCGGCGGGACCTGACGGCGGGTTTTCCTCGCCCCGCCGTGCGGGCAACTGCACGGTCTTCAGGGGCGCGGGGAACTGCGCGACCAGCCCCCACCCACCCGCACACAACCCACCCACCCCAGCCCCCCCCCCCCACGGGGGTCTGGGGGCGGAGCCCCCGGGGTTGGGACGGGTAGGGGCGGCGGGC